>CALIUG010000182.1 GCA_938048755.1 uncultured Alphaproteobacteria bacterium | reverse complement strand
CTCCCGCCGTTGATCCAACACAGAAATCTCCTTCCACGGCATGCCGATCCTCCTGTGAGAAAACATGCCAAAAGTGTCAGGGATCTCTCCGAACAACTGTAAGATATCTCTCCGGGCTGAACATCAAGTCGGAGGATGACAAGGAAAGGGAACGAACCACCATCCCCCTCGGGTCATCCTCCGGCTTGACCGGAGGATCCATGCTCGGAATGTCGGTCTGCTCAGATCCGCGTGAGGCCTGCTCACCCGTGACCCTTGCCCAGCTTCCGAAGCGCCAGACCGGCCGCCATGTAAACGATGATCGAGACGATGACGCGGTAGACCGCGGCGGATCCCGGCGGGATGCAGATGAAACTGAACCCGGTCAGGCCGCGCCGGCCGACTTCGTGAGCGATGCGGATGACCTCGTAATCGGTCATCGCGATAGGTTCGACCAGTTCGCCCAGAATGTCGCCCGGAGCGGGGCCGGCGCCACCGATCACATCCATGTCAAAATGGGCATAGACGCCCTCGGTCCCATCCCAGGCGCGGTCGAGCTCCTTGACGCATCCTTCGATGCCAAGACCGCTGCGCAACTCCCAGGAGCTGATGAAACGCGCGCCATCTTTCAGATAGCGGCGGATGATGTCCTTGTCTTCGAGCATGCCGCGCTCGCCGATCTCGACCAGATGGCGGGGATGCATGTTGCCCAGGAACTCGTACATCTTGTGTTTCCAGGACGAGGCCCCGGCGATGCGGGGATCGCCGGTCAGCGCGTCCAGGGGATGGGCGTCCCAGTGGGTGTCCAGGCTGACGCAGCCGACCATGCCGTCGACATTTTCCGAACAGGCCTTGGCGATCGCAAAGCTGCCACACGGGCTGTTCTGGCCGATCACCACGGGCATGGCACCGGCCTTGATGGCATCGTTGCACTTGGCTTCCACCGCCGCCTGGGCTTTCAGGATCAGTTCGGGCGACTGGTTCGACATGACTTCCGGGGGAATATCGGCATCCCCGTAATCGACCATCTTGATGTGTTCAAAGAGATCCATGTCGAAGTCCTGGATGTAGCCGCCGGGATACCGGGCCGACTGCTGGCGCACCCGCTTGGGCGCCTCGATCCATTCCTCCAGCGGCACCCCGGCATACTTGCCGTCTTCTGCGGCCACATAGGGCGCGCCGATGATCACCACATCGGCACCTTCCAGATCCGCCGCAGTTTTCGCCACAGGTTGCGACATGAAGCTCGGCGTTTCCGGCGCAACCAGGGGAAAGTCCCGTCCTGCCGCAAAGCTGGTCTTCATGAAGGTTTCCCAATCGGGATAATCAAATGCGCCCATGGCTCTCTCCTGTATGTCCGGTCGTGAGTGTTTCAAAGGATGACGGGGAAGGCCAGTCCCGTTGTTCCAGGCACAGCAGACAGGCCGCATACAAAACCCCTGCAAGGACCACGGAGGTGCGTTAGGGTTCCATTCTGTTCGTCAGTCTCAACGGAGGAAACGATCATGAAAGCGTTTGCCCTGGCTCTCGTTGTCCTGGGTGCGTTCACGGCTTCGGCGCTGGCCGAGACCTGCAACACCCAGCACCTTCAGGAAGATGTCTCCCGGTGCATCAAGAACAAGGACAATGTCGGCCATGACCGCGTGGTCTCCGGCGCCACCAGCGGCGATGTCGACAAGCTCGACGCCGGCTTCGTCGCCTGCCAGCACGGGCGCGCGGAACCGACCGCCAACTGGAGTGCCTGTTCTGTCGATCAGCGGCTCGACGCCGCGCGCCATGTGCTTGGCCTGAGCCTGATGGCCGATACCGCCAACAAGCAACTCGACGGCCTGCTCCTCGCCCACCAGCAGCGTTACCCCGACGACTGATCCAGAGGTCGTAACCATCTGCCCGGCGCTGCGCGTTCAAACGTAACCCGCGCAAGCAATCCGCTGTCTCGCGCGCTCAATCTGAACACGGAAATGGCTCACGCGGAGCCGCGGAGGACGCGGAGAAACAAACAACAACAGGACTCACGCAGAGGCGCAGAGAAACAAAAAAAAGCAAGAAGTGGGGTGCCGAACCGATAACCAGCGCTACGTGCACCGCTCGAAGGCGAACAATGTTTGGGCCGCATAGCGGCCCGATAACAAACGACGTGATCGCACAGAGATTCGCACACAAACACAACGGCCAAATAGATGGTGTGTCATTCCTCCGCGTCCTCCGCGGCTCCGCGTGAATCCTGTTTTGGTTTGTTTGTTTCTCTGCGCCGGAGCCTGTGCCTGACCTGATCGGGTACGTGTCTGCGTGATTCCCTTTTGGTTTTTCCCTTGTTTCTCCACGTCGGAGTCTGGCCGGGGGCGGCTCGGCGTGAACATCCATGCCTGTTCCTGTTACCCTTGTTCCCGACGACTCGGGAGAGCAGGTGATGACGACATTGGTGCGCGGCAAGTGGGTCATTCCCGATGCGGATGGCGCGGTGATCAACGACGGTGCGGTGGCGGTCGAGGACGGCATCATCACGGCGGTCGGCAGCTTCGCTGATCTCAACGCCGCCCATCCCGATGCAGACATCACCGGCGGCGACCACATGGCGGTCATGCCTGGCCTCATCAACGCGCACCATCACAGCGGGGCGGCCAGCCATGTTCAGCATGGCGGGCCCGACATGCTGCTGGAAAGCTGGCTGAAGGCCTTGTGGCTCATGCGCCCCAGCCCGACCCGCTTCGACATCCTGTTCAGCGCCACCCGCCTGCTGCAAAGCGGCGTCACGTCGGTGGTCGATCTCTATTCGCCCACGGGCAATGAGAAGGCCGTCGCTGAAGAATGCGCCACTGCTCTTGCCGCCTATGACGAGATCGGCATCCGCTGCGCCTTTGGACCCGGCATCAAGGATCAGGGGTATCTGGGTGTCGGCCCCGGCGCCTGTGACGAAGACTTCCTGGCCATTCTGCCCGACGACCTGGCCGCCCGTACCCGCGCCCATGCCATACCCGGATCCGATCACACCACGCCCGACCAGTACCTCGCCATCATGGACGACCTGATCGGCGCGTGGCGGGAACACGAGCGTGTCGATGTCATCTATGGCCCAGCAGGACCGCCCTGGATCACCGACGGCTTCTTCGTGAAGATCGCCGAGGCTGCCGAGCGCCACGACGCCCTGATCCAGACCCATGTCTCGGAATCCTTCTATGAAAAGCTTCAGGGGCCGAAGTTCTCCGGACGGCCCATGCTGCTCCACCTCCATGATCTCGGCCTCACCAGCCCGCGCTTCTCCATCGCCCATGGCGTCTGGATGACCGATGCGGAGATCGCCGTGATGGCCGGCACCGGCACGGCGGTGAGCCACAATCCCTCCAGCAACCTGCGCCTGCGTGCCGGTAATGCGCCGCTCAATGCCTTCCTGGAAGCCGGCGTGACCACCGCCCTGGGCATGGATTCCACCACCATCAACGATGACGAGGACATGTTCGCCGAAATGCGTCTGGCCCTGCGTCTTGCCCGCACGCCGACCTATCATGAGCCCGCGCCCGAACCTGCCGACATCCTGCGCTGCGCCACACAGGGCGGTGCGACGCTGCTGCGCAAGGAGGATTCCCTGGGCCGTCTGGCAGCGGGATATGCCGCCGATCTGGTGCTTATCGACATGACCCGGGCCAGCACGCCCTGGATCGCACCGGAAGTCTGCGGCCGCGATCTGGCGCTCTACAAGGCCCAGGCCGGTGACGTGCGTGATGTCATGATCGCGGGCGAATGGGTCCTGCGCGACCGCAAGCCAACCCGTTTCGACCTCGATGCCGCCACTGCCGAACTCCAGGACGCCATGGCCGCCCAGCCGTTTCCGGCTGAGGATGACGCGCTCGCCCGGGAACTGCTGCCCCATGTCGAGGCCTGGTACGGCGGCTGGGACCACGGTGAACGCAAACCCCACACCGCGATGAACAGCAAGGTATGACCATGGCCGCGATCTCCCAGAACAGCGCCTGGACCGCCGATGCGGTGAGCGGACCCGACGACTTTGCCGTCGAACTGAGCGACACGCAGCGGGATGCCATCATCACGGCGGCAAAACGCATGGCGGCGCGCGGCATGACCATCGCCGATCTCTGGGGCCGCGACATCACCCTGCCGGAACTGCGCGGGACCATGAGAAAGATCATCCGGGAGGTCACGCAGGAAAGCGGCCTTGTGGTCCTGAAGGGCATGCCGGTCGAGGAACTGAGCGAAGAGGAAACAGCACTTGCCTGGCATCTGACCACCGCGCCGCTGGGACGCCTGCGCGCCCAAAGCGGCTGGGGCGAGCTGATGGGCCGGGTCGAATATGTCGACGACGGGCGCGACTGGCGCGGCTACACCATGACCAAGGAGCTCAACTTCCACACCGACCACGCCGATACCGTTGCCCTGCTCTGTGTGCGCCAGGGTCCCGCCGGCGGGGCCAGCCGTCTGGTGAGCCAGGGCGCGCTGCGTGCGATCATCGCCGAGGAGGCACCCGAGGCGCTGGCCCTGCTGAACCGCGGTTTCCCCTATGCCTGGTTCGACGAAGCCCCGCCCGAAGCGACCGGCCCGGTGAGCGATTTCAACGTGCCGGTGCTGGTCGAACACGAAGGACGCGTGCAGGGCGTCTATATCCAGTCCTTCATGCTCCAGGCCGCCGAAGCCATGGAGCGCACGCTTACCAAAGTCGAGGTCGAAGCCATCGACCTCGTACGCCAGGTCGCCAACCGTCCCGGCGTCGCCCTGGAGTTCCGCATGGAGCCCGGCCACGCGCTCATCTTCGACAACCTCTCCATGCTCCACGCCCGCACGGAATTCGAGCGTTCCGACAACACGTCGCAAAGCCGCCTGCTCTTCCGCCTGTGGTACGCCAGCCAGCCCGAACGCCCGCGCCATCCCGGCATCGCCCAATACGAGACCGCCCTCATGCGCGCCTAGAAGGACCCGTCCCTGGTCGGCTGAAACACCGCGACCCTCTCTTCCCCCGTCATGGCTCCACTTGATGGGCCATCCATACCGATGACCAGAAAGCCCGCACGACTGGCCGGTTCCTTACCAAGGACACCAGCAAGGATTCTGCACGCGGAGCCGCGGAGAACGCGGAGAAGCAAGGAAAAACCGAACCGGTTTGGCACACAGAGGCACAAAGCCACAGAGAAGCAGGTTTGCACACCGGCACAACTCTCGTGTTGGCTATCGGGCCGCACTGCGGCCCAATCAATTCTCCAACACCGCACGTGGTTGGGAACGCAATCCCCTCTGTGGCTCGGTGCCTCTGTGTGACTTCCTTTTTGTTTGTCTCTCCGCGTCGGAGCCTGCCCTGGGCTTGATCGGGGGCGGCTCCGCGTGAGTCCTCTGGTTGCTTGCTGACACGACGATGCCGCTTGCAATGTCCACCGATTGGCTGTGAAGTTGCCCTATAGATGCCGGGTTGATCACCGTTGGTGTGGCACAGGTCGGGCATCCATGGCCTGCGCCGGAATCGTCACACTATCGCTAGCGTATCCGGTGCCGGCAAACACTGGATCTACTTTGCATGTGGTTGAACCCGGGTTTTTGCCCGACATCCCCATCGTCAGGCCAGACAGGAGGCCTTCATGACCGAAATGTTCAGTGAGATCATCGACCATCCCAGCGCCTGGAAGGCCTGTGATTTTTCCGGCCCCGATGATGTGTCCTTCGACATGGACGAGCGCCATGTCGATGCCCTGCGCAGTGTTGTGGCGCGCGCAAAGGCCTCCGGGCGCGGCCTGCAGGAACTCACCCGCGATGAGACCGCGATGCCCGAGATCGAGAAGGACCTTCTCGACCTGCGCCATGAACTGATGGAAGGGCGTGGCCTTTTGCTGGTGCGCGGCTGGCCCATCGGCGAGATGTCGGACGAGGAACTGGCCCTCGCCTACTGGGCCATGGGCACCTATTTCGGGCGCGGTGTGAGCCAGAGCCCCATGGGCGACCGGCTGGGTTATGTCACCGATGTTTCCAAACCCGGCACCCAGGAGCGCGGCTACCGCAGCGCCAAGGAACTCAACCTCCACACCGACAGCGACGACATTGTCGGCCTGCTCTGCATTCGCCAGGCCCAGTCGGGCGGCCAGAGCCGACTGGCGAGCTCGATCGCGATCTACAACGAGATCGCCGCGACCCGACCCGACCTGCTGAAACCGCTGTTCGAGGGTTACATCTATCACTGGTTCGGCGAGCAGCCGCCCGACCAGGGGGTCGTGACGAGTTATCCCGTGCCCATCTTCGGGCGCAAAGACGGCTACCTCTCCTGCATCTTCCTGCGCGAGTTCATCCAGATGGCGGTCGAGGAGACCGGCGTCGCGCTGACCGACGAGCAGGCCGAAGCACTGACCCTGTTCGGCGACATCGCCGAGCGCGAGGACATCCAGTTCCGTTTCCATCTGGAGCCGGGCTGGGCGAGCTTCATCAACAACTACACCACGCTCCATTCCCGTACCGCGTTCGTCGACTGGGAAGACCTGGAGAAGCGCCGCATGCTCCTGCGCCTGTGGCTCAAGGCCGAACCCGCCCGCCCGCTGGTCGAGAACCAGCGCCGCTACTACGGCGAAGACGGCATGTTTGTCGACGGTCGTGAAAACACTATCTACGACCCCAATAGAGCGGCAGCGGAGTAGGTCAAAGACCGCTTGTCATCCCTTCGGCACCACGGAGCTGAACCTTAGGAAACAGCTTTGATGGTCTGGAGCTGACGTCAGGGAGAACTCCAATGCGATCCCCAGCGAAGGCTGGGGTCCATACGCACAAATCTGAGAGAAAAGTTCAAAGTGCGAGGGCGGATGCGTCAGGTGGTTGGGCTAACATTCTGCCAACCATTCGGGCACCGGGCATATCGACTCCAGCCCCCGGATCGACGTCCGGGACAGGACCCGTTGGGGATCAGAATGAGTCCGCTGTGGCTGGCCAACCGAACCGTTGTGAGAAAAACCATGGCCAAAGCGCCCGACTTCACGACCCAACGCCTGTTCCTCAAGCCGCTGGCTGCCGGAGACATCGACGGCATGGCGGCCATGGATGCCGACCCCGAGGTCATGCGGTTTGTCGGAGAGGGAACGCCCAGAACCTCGCCACAACACCGCGCGGAACTGGAGAGCTGGATCGACGATAGCGAGGACCCGCCCGGAATGGCCATGTGGACCGTGCGGCCTCTGGAAAAGCCGGACCGGTATCTGGGCTGGATCATGCTCTATCCCTTGCCAGGCCATGAACCAGAAGTAGAGATCGGCTGGCGCTTCAATCGCGCCGCCTGGGGCCATGGATATGCCAGCGAAGCCGCACAGGCCGTCATGGAGCACGGCTTCAAGACAGATGGCCTTGATCAGATTGTCGCTGTTCTGGACCCGAACAACCAGCGATCAAGGCGCGTCTGCGAAAAGCTCGGCATGCGCGATGCCGGAATCTGCCGCGCCTATGACACCGATTGCGCGCGTTATGTGAAGGAGAATGGTGGGGTTGAGTAAAGGCCCAGCCACCGTGTCATCCCGGCCGCAGCGAAGCGGAGAGCCGGGATCTCAAGCGTTCAGCGCTTGCCTGTCGAGGTCCCGGATCAGCGGCCTTGCGGCCTTGTCCGGGATGACACGTGCTTCTCTTAGGCTCGCTTCAGTGCACCGATTCGCGGGTCAGCGGGCAGGTGGAACAGTGAATGCCGCCGCCGTTGAGCTGGACCTTGTCGTAGTCGATTTCGATGATCTCGATGTTCATCGAAGCCAGGGTGCTGGCGGTCTTGTTGGAGATGCCGCGCGGCATGATGACGCGGCCGGGGCTGACGGCAAGGCAGTTGATGATCCAGTGGTTGTCCTGGTCGGAGACCTCGACCGTGCGGATGCCCAGTTCCTTCAGGCGCTCCAGGAACTGGAAGGGCAGGCCGTCGGGATCGATGATCGCTACATCCTTGTCGATCATGGTGAGGTGACCGTCGATATGGATGGAGTAGCCCGACATGTCGACGCGGATCAGCTCGACGCCCTGTTCGGAGAGGACCTGTTCGATCTGGTCGCAGCCCTTGTCGTTGACGCAGATGGAGCGCCCTATGGCGGCGGTTTTTTCGTTGAGCCAGGCAAAGCTGCCGCCTTCGGCCATGGCGCTGCCATGGAGCGTGCGCAGGATCGGCATGCCCAGCCTGGCGAGTGTCCTGGAAACATGGGCTTCCTCGCCGCGGCGGATGGATCGGGCCAGGCGCGTGACGATGGCGCCACCCTTCACGGCAAAGGAGGAATCGCGCGTGTAGACCGACTTGATGCCGTCTTCTTCCACGTGATCGAGGAAC
Organism: uncultured Alphaproteobacteria bacterium; assembly: GCA_938048755.1. GTDB lineage: Bacteria > Pseudomonadota > Alphaproteobacteria > SP197 > SP197 > SP197. The sequence goes on along the minus strand of CALIUG010000182.1, from coordinate 12,115 downwards.
ACAACCTCGACGCCTTCCTTTTGCAGCGTCTTGACCAGGCCGTCATGCTGCTCGCGGAACTCGTCCCAGTCGGGCACCTCGTCGCTCTGGAAGTACCAACCCTTTTTGAGATCGCCATAGGAGCCGATTTCCTCGATGCGTTTGTTGCGGTCGATGATCTCCATCTCCTCGCCGGGGCGGTGCATCAGACAGATGCCGATCTGACCGACATCGTTGTCGCAACCCCATTGCCGGCCCCACACGGCCTTCTGCTGCTCGGCACTCTCGAAAATGGGCTCGGGGTGGGATCCGAACATCTTGATGGTCTGGTTGTAGATACTACTCATCGATCTCTCCGTGGTGTCACGCGGCAGCGCACACCTTTCTCCGACACGGCGGGACGATATGCAAGACCGGGTGGCCTGTGCCACCTTGTCGACGAACCTCTGGAGACTCCGTCATGGCGACCCTGATCCGACAGTGCAGACCCCGGGGCGAAGGCATCTGCGACGTTCTGGTGAGCGACGGGCGCATCACCGGGAAGGGTGCGGACCTTGCTGCCGATGGCGGTGTCGCCGTGATCGACGGCTCCGGTTGCGTCCTGCTGCCGGGCCTGGTCGATGCCCACACCCATCTCGACAAGACGCTGATCGGCACGCCCTGGCATCCGCACAGCGCTGGCGAGCGGCTGATTGATCTCATCACCAACGAACGGCGCGTGCTGACGGAACTCGATCTTGATCCCGCGCTGCAGTCCCGCCGCATGGTCCATCACATGCTTGAGCGCGGCACGACGGCGATCCGCAGCCATGTCGATATCGGCACCGATATCGGCCTGCGCCATTTCCACGGTGTTGCGGCAACGCGTGAGGCCTGCACCGATCTGGTGGCGATCCAGATTGTTGCCTTTCCCCAGACCGGCATGATGATCATGCCCGGCGTTGCCGACCTGATGGAACAGGCCGTCAAGGAAGGCGCCGAAGTGGTGGGCGGCCTTGATCCCGTCGGTATCGACCGCGATCCCAAGGGTCAGCTTGACGCCATCTTCGCCATCGCCGGCAAGCATGGCTGCGAGATCGACATCCATCTCCATGATCTGGGCGAAATGGGTGCCATCACCATCGACATGATTGCCAAGCGCACCGCCGCGCTGGGTCTGGAGGGCAAGGTGACGATCAGCCATGCCTTCTGCCTGGGCGATATCGACGACGCACGGCTGGACGGGCTGATCACCCTGCTGCGCGACAACGATATCGCCATCGCGACCTGCGGTGCCGGCCACTATCCGATCCCGCCGATCCGCAAATTGCGCGCCGCCGGCATCCGCATGTTTGCAGGCTCGGACGGCGTGCGTGATGCCTGGGGCCCGCTCAACAACGGCGACATGCTTGAGCGTGCCTATCAGCTCGCCTGGCACGGCGACACGCGCGACGATCCCGGTATCGAAACCATGCTGGATCTGGCCACCCACGGCGGCGCGCAGGCAATGGGCCTGGCGGACTATGGCCTGGACGTGGGATGCCGCGCCGATCTGGTGCTGGTCGAAGCCGAAACCCCGGCCGAAGCGGTCTGCTACCACCCGCCCCGGCGGATGGTCATGGCAGGCGGGCGCGTCGTCGCCGAAAACGGGAAGAGCCTGTTGCCGGCCCCTTGATGCCGCTCCGTTGAGATTCAGGGACAGGCTGCCGTTGTCAGCCCGATGGTCTGGAGGCCCTGTTGCACCCTGGCATTGTCGGGATCGACGCGATGGGACAGGCAGAGGAGCTGAATGGCCCGGTCCCTGTCACCGCCGCGGGCAGCCATGTAACCGTATTGGGCAAGCTCAAAGGCGCCGGACGCGGCCCTTGCGAGATATTCGTCTGCCCTGCTGTCGCCCTGGTCGCGCAACACCATGCCCAGCGCCGCATTCGTCATGCCGCGGTCGTCGGCATCGATGGCATCTTCGAGGTCGTCGATCGCATCGGCGGTTCTGCCGAGTTACCATGCCGAAAGGCCGCGCCACAACAGGCCTTCGGAATGCCAGCTGTCGAAGTCGAGTACCGCATCGGCATTTTCCCAAGCCTGCGCATCACGGCCCAGAAGATAGTACGCCACGGCACGTCCATCGGACGCCGAAAGGTTCCGCCCGTAAGCGCCCTCGCTCAGATCAAAGTCCGTGATGGCCTGTTCCAGTTGCCCAGCCAACAACAAACCCGATCCGCGATAGAAGTGGGCTTCAGCGGTTTCAAACTGATCAAGATCTCCGGTGTTCAACGCCTGCGTGGCGTAGAGAATCGCGTTGAGACTGTCTCCCGAAGCCTGGGCGTCTCTGGCCTGCTCCAACAGAACAGGTCCATCCTGTGCGGCGGCGACGCCCGCGAACGTGATGCAAAAGACAAGGACTGCAGCGAACCTACGCATGATCTTGATCCGATTCTTTCTCCTGTGAGTTGCGCAGTATGCCCGCAACGCTTGCAACGTCAAACCAGACGGCAACCCGTCAGGCCGTCAGAGAGCGCCATAGATCGCGCGGATCATGCGTTTGTGGCGTTCGACCGCGTCATCGCCCCAGCCCAGCATGCGATTCATGACATAGGCCACACCCAGACCGGTTTCGGGGTCGGCATAGGCGAAGGCGCCGCCCCAGCCGGTGTGCCCGAAGGCGCCTTCGTTGGGGCCAAGCTGGCTTTCGGGGCCGCCCAGCCGGTAACCGGCACCAAACCGGGTCGGCAGACCCATGGAGGCATCAGGGCCGTTGTAACGTTCGGCCGTGGCGGCCTTGAGACCGTCGGGCGAGATGAGATCACCACCGCCCTGGGCCAGGACGCCATAAAGGCGTGCCAGCGAGAGCGCATCGGACTGGCCGTTGCCGCCGGGGATCTGCGCCGCGCGCCAGGGCCGTTCGTTGGGCGTTGTCGCCACGGACACCGGATTCTCCATGGCGTGGGGATAGCCGTTGCGCTTGAGCTCTTCGATCCAGGTGCTGGCATCCTCGCTCGCGGTCAATTCGGCAACGCGGTGATCGTGCTCCGGGGGCAGGCCGATGAAGAACTGCAGATCAAGCGGGCCTGCAATCTCCTCGGCGACAAACTGGCCCGGCATGCGGCCATCGGCACGGCGCAGGGCTTCGCCCACCAGATGGCCATAGGAAAGCGCGTGATAGACACAGCGACTGCCCGGCTCCCACAGAGGCGCCATGGCGGCGAGCGCTTCGACATAGGGATGCCATGCATACATGCCGTCCAGATCCATCGGCACCGAAAGACCGTTGAGGCCGGCACGATGGGACATCACGAGATCCAGCGTGATGGCCTCCTTGCCGCCTGCAGCGAACTCCGGCCAGACCTCCGCAACCGGCGCATCATACCTGAGCTGACCGCGCTCGACCGCCATGGCAGCTGCCAGCGCCATCACACCCTTGGTCGTCGACCAGACATTGACCAGCGTGTCGCGCGCCCATGGCCTGGAGCGCGCGGCATCGGCATGGCCGCCCCAGAGATCGACGACGATTTCACCCTCCTTCACGACCGCAAGCGCACAGCCCAGGTCATAGCCGTCAGCCAGATTGGCCGCCAGCGCGTCGCGGCAATCAGCAAAGCGTGGGTGTGTCGTGCCCTGAACCATGATGAACCTTCCCTGTGATGGAAAAGACCATAGGGAGCGGGTTCCCTGCGGGTCAAACGAGAACGTATGGACGCTGGGGCGATACGAACTAGGATGCGCCATGCAACGAATCCGAACAACGTCATGACACCGCGCGGCTGGCGTGTCGGCATCGATGTCGGCGGCACCTTTACCGACATCGTCGCGGTGTCGGCGGACGGCCGCGTGGCCAGCGCCAAGGCGACAACAGATACCGCCGATGCACTGGCGGCGCTGGGTCAGTGCCTGTCTGCCATCGGATTGGACTGGGAAGCAGTCGGTGATCTGGTCCATGGCACCACACGCATCACCAACGCCATCGTCGAGGGCCGGCTGGCGCCGGTCACGCTGATCGCCACAGAGGGATTTGCCGACGTCCTGGCGATCGGGCGTCAGAACCGGCGCAACCTCTACGACCTTTCCGTGCCGCCCAAGGCCACACCGCTGGTGCCCGAGGAAGGGCGCCTGGAAGTAACCGAGCGGGTTGGCCCGGATGGCGCGGTGCAGGTGCCGCTGGAGAAGGCCACGATAACAAGGGTGGTCGCCGCCGTGGCCGCAAGCGGAGCCGAAGCGGTGGCGGTCTGCCTGCTGCACGCCTATGCCAATGCCGATCACGAAAAGGCGCTGGGCGCGGCACTGGAAAAGACCCACAACCACATTGCCTTGTCCCACGCCATCAGCCCGGAAGCGCGGGAGTATGAGCGCACGGCGACCACGGTGCTGTCGGCCGCCGTGATGCCCTCGGCCGAAACCTATCTGCGCCAGCTCGGGGACGGGCTGCCCGGTGGCATCAACCTCCACATGGTGCAGTCGAACGGCGGGATGGCTTCGCCTGAAGCGATGGCCTCGAAACCTCTGGGCCTGGCGATGTCGGGACCGGCCGCGGGGGTGACCGCCGTGGCGGCCGTGGTGCGCGACCTGCGGATCGATTTGGCGCTGGCCTTCGACATGGGCGGCACGACGACCGATGTCAGCCTGGTGCGTGACGGCGAAGTGTCGATCACGACACAACGTCCCATCGGCGATACGCCGGTGCGCCAGCCCATGGTGGATGTGCGCTCCGTGGGAGCCGGTGGCGGCTCGATTGCAGCCGTACAGGCTGGCGGTCTGACCGTCGGCCCGGCCAGTGCAGGAGCCGAGCCCGGACCTGCGGCCTATGGCAGAGGCGGGACACGGGCGACGGTGACCGATGCCAATCTGGCGCTGGGTTATCTCGGCGATGGCGCCGAACTGGGTGCCGGCAATGTGAGTCTGGACCGGGCAGCGGCGCAGGGTGTTGTGGGGGTCATTGCCAAGGAGCTGGGCGTGGATCCTGACGCAGCGGCACTGGGTATTCACAGAATTGCCAATGCCGCCATGGCACGCGCGGTGCAGACCGTGACGGTCGAACGCGGCATCGATGCGCGCGCCGCCACGCTGATTGCCTATGGCGGAGCGGGGCCGATCCATGCCGTCAGTCTGGCGCGCGAACTCGACATCGCCCGGGTCGTCGTGCCGCGCATGTCGAGCGTGTTTTCCGCGCTTGGCTGCCTTACCGCCCGCCCGTTCTACCAGCAACAGACCAGCTTTCTGATGCAGAGCGACGCCTGGGACACGGTCCGGCTCGAACGCGTTATCGCCGATCAGGCCGCCATGCTTTCAACCGCGTTGCTGAATGCGGGCCACGCACGACGGGATCTCATGACCGAGGTCACTGCGCTGGTCCGATATGCCGGGCAGAGTTACGCGGTGGAGGTGCCGCTTGACGATTCGGGCGATGCACAGGCCTTGGGCCGAGCGTTCCTGGCGCGGCACACCGAACTTTATGGCTATACGACCGACGAGATCTGGGAGATCGAGGCCTTGCGCATCGGCGTTGGCCTGAAGGAATCTCGGAACTCGCTGATCAGCGTGAACAGCGGCAGTGGCACCACGGCGACGCGCAGCGAGACACCCTGTCTCTTCGCCGATGCGGGATGGGTGATGACACCGCGTCATGACCGCGGCAGCCTGAGTACCGGTGACCGGATCGAGGGACCCGCGATCATCGAAGACCGCTGGTCGACGGTGGTGCTGCCGCCCGGGGCCACGCTGGATGTCACGGATGCCGGTGACCTGCTGATCGAGGTTGGATCATGACCACGCCTGATCCCTTTACCATCGAAGTCATCCGCCATGGGCTGACCCAGGCGGCAGAGGAGATGTCGCTGACCGTGATGCGTGCGGCGCGCTCACCGCTGCTGCGTGAAGCAGGCGACCTATCCTCGGCGATTACCGATGCCGACGGGCTGCTGATCGCCCAGGGACGCGACATTCCCATGCACATGGGCGTCATGAGCTTCACGGTCCAGGAGTTCCTGAAACACGTACCCGCCGACCGCCTGGCGCCCGGCGACGTGTGGTTCCTGAACCTGCCCGAGATCGGCGGCAACCACCTGCCCGACGTCAAGACGATCCGGCCGGTCTTTCATGATGGCAGACCCGTTGCCTATGCCGTGAGCCTGGCACACTGGGCCGATATCGGCGGCGCGGTGCCGGGATCGTATGTGCCCCACGCCACCGATGCCTGGCAGGAGGGTGTGCGCATGCCGCCCTTCCGGCTGTTTCACGCGGACGGACCCGATCGTGAGAAGCTGGATATGCTGCTCGCCAACCTCCGCGGCCCGGCCGAGCGGGAGGGCGATATCCTAGCGCAGGCAGCGGCATGCCGGGGAGCGGTTGAACGCATCGACGCCATGATCGCGCGGCACGGTGCCGAAACGCTCCGGCTGGCCATTGCCGCGCTGCATGACCGCTCCGCGCGGCAGATGGAAGAGGCGCTGGCTTGCCTGCCCCAGGGCACCTTCCATGGCGAGGACTTCCTTGATGATGACGGCCACGGCGGGCCACCCACCGCCGTGCGGGTCGCCGTCACCCTTTCCAACGGACGCGCCCGCTTCGACTTCACCGGAACCGATGATGCCGTGCCCGGCCCGCTCAACACGACCCGATTCATTGCTGCCGCGGGAGCCTACTACGCTGCCAAGGCGCTGGCGGGTCCCGACATCCAGCCCAATGGCGGGCTTTACCGCCAGCTCGACATCATCACGCGGCCCGGCTCCCTGCTGGACCCACCACCCGATCTGCCGGTGGTGGGTGGCAATCACGAGACGGCGCAACGCATTGCCGATGCGATCTTCCTGGCATTCCGGGATGTCCTGCCCGAACGTCTGACGGCAGGTGGCCCAACCACCTCCGGCCTGCTGCTCTTTGCCGGACGCGACAGCCGCGACCGCTGGACCACGCTTTACGAAGTCCATGGCGGCGGCGAAGGCGGCCAGGCCGACCGTGACGGCATGCCGGTGGTGCGCGTCCATATGGCCAACGTCATGAATACGCCGGTCGAGGTGATCGAACAGGACTATCCCCTGGCGGTGGAACGCCACGCCCTGCGTCGCGGATCCGGAGGCGCGGGCCGCCACAAGGGTGGTGAAGGCCTGATCCGCACTTACCGGTGCACGGGCGACAACGTTTCGCTGACCACCATGTTCGAACGGCGTATCGTGCCGCCCTACGGCCTGGCCGGCGGTCAACCCGGAGCGCCGTTCCGTGTCACGCTGGAGCGCGCGGATGGTGAAACACTGGAACTGAGCGGCAAGACCCATGTGACCCTGCAGCGTGGTGACCGCGTCACCCTGGAAAGCTGCGGCGGCGGCGGATGGGGCGAGCCGGGCAACACAACAACAAGCAAGGAGCCAACACCATGATTCTTGAAGGACGCAAAGCCATCGTGACCGGTGCCGCAAAGGGCATGGGGGCTGCCATCACCACGACCCTGGCAAAGCAGGGTGCCGACCTGTTGCTCACCGCACGCGATGTCGCCGCCCTGGAGCCGGTGGCCGAAGAGGTGCGCGCCCTGGGCCGCAGCGCCACGGTCGTGGCCTGCGACGTGACCGACGAGGCCGCTGTGGAAGCCATGGTGGCCGCAGCCAAGGAGGCGTTTGGCGGACGCATCGATATTCTGGTCAATGTGGCCGGCGGTACCGGGCCGATCGAGACCCCGGTGTGGGAGATTCCTGCTGACGGATTCCGCGACGTGCTCGTGACCAACGTAATGGGAACCTTTCTGCCCATGAAACACGTGTTGCCGACCATGATCGCGCAACGTTACGGCAAGGTCGTCAACATTGGCGGCACCTCCGGTCTGCGCGGCTACCGCTATCGGGCCGGTTACAGTTCCTCAAAATGGGGCGTGCGCGGCCTGACCCGCACGGCGGCCATCGATGCAGGCGAATTCAACATCAACGTCAACGTGGTCTGCCCCGGCATTGTCGAGACACCCCGCATGAGGAAGCTGGTCGCCGAAAAGGCCCGCGTGCGCGGCTGGAGCGAGGAGGAGGTCGACAAGGAGTATGTTGACGAGATGGCGCTGAAACGCGTCACCGTGCCCCAGGACATCGCCGAGGCCGTGCTGTTCCTGGCCAGCGACCTTTCCCAGAACATCGCGGGTCAGGAACTGACCGTGGATGGCGGCTGGGACGTGTGACAACCCGGCACCGGCCATGACCGCAACCACGCAGGACGAGGCTGCCGCACCGGCAGCCCAGGACGATCCGCCCGAAGTCGAGCGCGTCACCCTGCGTGGTATCGCAACGGTTTTCTGCGCGACCATGTGCACGGCGATGTTCGCCTTCACCTGGAACTCGGTCAGTGTCGCCCTGCCCTATATGAAAGGGACGTTTTCGGCCACGACCGACCAGATTGCATGGGTCATCATTGCCTATGTGATCGGCGCTTCCATGGTGACCGGCTGTGTCGGCTGGCTCTCGGCTCGGTTTGGTCGCAAGCAGCTTTTCATCTTCTCGATTATCGGCTTCATCATCACGCTGGTTGGTTGCGGCATGGCGACGAGCCTGTGGGAAGAGGTGTTCTGGCGTTTCGCCCAGGGCGTGGTTGCCGCACCGATGGTTCCGATCGGCCAGTCGATTGCGGTTTCGGCCTTTCCCCGTGACCGTCACGGCCAGGCGATCAGCCTGTGGGCCCTGGGCTTCGTCTCGGCCAATGTCATCGCGCCGGTGCTTGGCGGCATTCTGATCGAGGACTGGGGCTGGCAGTGGATCTTCTTTTTCTCGATCCCGGCAGGCGTGATCGGGTTGATCATGTCGTGGTTCCTGGTGCCCTGGACCCCGCCGGAGAAAAAGCCGATGGAGTGGCTTGGTTTCCTGAGCCTGGTCATCGGTGTCGGCGCCTTGCAGCTGATGCTGGCCCGCGGCGAACGGCTGGATTGGTTCAGCTCGGGCGAAATCATCATCGAGACGGTGATCGCCCTGGGCGCGCTCTACATCTTTGTCGTGCACACCATCACCGGCAAAAACACGTTCATCGACGGCAGCCTGTTCCGCAACCGCAACTTCGCGATGGGCCAGACCTTCATCTTTTTCATCGGCGCGGTGATGTTCCTGCCGCTAATCCTGCTGCCGCTTCTGCTGCAGCAGATCGGCGGCTATCCCGCTCTGGAAACCGGTTATCTGATGCTGCCGCGCGGCCTGGGCTCGATCTGCGGGCTGACCCTGATGGCCTATCTGCGCGACCGGATCGATCCCAGACCCTTGCTGTTCCTGGGCATCCTGGGCATTGCCTGGCCTGCCTGGGACATGGGTCACTGGACAACGGAAGTGAGACCCTGGGACGTTTCCTATACGACCTTCATTCAGGGCGTTGCGGCGGGATTCATCTGGGCACCGCTCAATACGCTGACCCTGTCGCGACTGCACCAGCGGGTGCAGGACCAGGGGTTCGCGCTGTTCTATCTCATCTTCGATGTCGGAAGTGCGATTGGCATCGCCGCGGTGATCGGCCTGCAGACACGTTACAGTCAGATCAACCATTCCGAACTCAACGAATTCGTCTCACCCTTCAACGAATTGCTGCGTTACCCGCATTTCACCAATGCCTGGGATACCGGCAGTGTCACGGGGCTGGCCGCCCTGCAGGGAGAGATCGTACGTCAGGCATCGATGATCGGCTACAACAATGCCTTCATGACCATCGCCGTCGTGATGGCCGTGCTGCTGCCCTTTGTCTTCTGCTTCCGACACCCGACCTATTACGACCGGAAATCCGAGACACCCGAAGCGTGAATTCTTCCTCGGCGTGCTGGCCTTGAGACCGGTAGCTGTGCCACGATCCCCGCCAGTACATAAGTTTCCGCAAAAGGGGACGGACACATGAAGTATGAAGCACCCGATACGGTGGAGGCTGCGGTCGGCCTTCTTTCGTCGGCACAGGGCACGGCCCGCGTGCTGGCCGGAGGTACGGACCTGCTGGTGCAGTCGCGCGCCGGCATGGTCGAGCCCGACCTGGTGGTCGATATCAAGCGCATTGCCGGGATGGATGCGATCACGGAAGAAGACGGTGGGTTCCGGATCGGTGCCGCGGTTTCCGGCGCGCAACTGGGCGAACATGACGGTGTGAAGGCCGCCTGGCCTGGCGTCGTGGAAGGAGTCGAGCTGATCGGTTCCACACAGGTGCAGGGCCGTGCGACCATGATCGGCAACCTGTGCAACGGTTCACCCGCCGCAGACAGTGTTCCTGCCATGATTGCTGCCGGTGCGACCGTGCATGTGGTCGGACCCGACGGCAGCCGCGATGTGGCGGTCGAAGAGGTCGTGACCGGCCCCGGCAAACTCTCGCTTTCCAAGGGTGAACTGATTGCATCGGTCTTTCTGCCCAAGCCAGAAGCCCATTCCAGCGATGCCTATCTGCGCTTCATCCCGCGCACGGAAATGGATATTGCTGTGGTCGGCGCCGGTGTCGCCCTGACCCTGGACGATAGCGGCACGGTCTCAGCCGCACGTGTGGCGCTGGGTGCGGTGGCACCGACCGCTCTGCTGGTCGACGCCTGCGCCCAGGCGATCGTCGGCACAACGCTGGATGATGCCGCCCTGGAAAACCTGGCTGCCGCGGCTTCGGCAGCCTGCAACCCCATCGACGACAAGCGCGGCACGATCAAGTACCGCACCAAGGTCGCAGGCGTTTTGGCGCGCCGCGCCGCGGTGATCGCCAAGGCCCGCGCGGGAGAGACATCATGAGCCGCACCCACGTCACCACCACCGTCAACGGCGACACGGTCGAATTCCTGTGTGATCCCGAAGAAACCCTGCTGGACGCCCTGCGCGACCATCTGGGCCTGACGGGATCCAAGGAAGGCTGTGCATCAGGCGATTGCGGAGCCTGTACGGTCAAGCTGGACGGACGGCTGGTCTGTTCCTGCCTGGTGCTGGCCGCCGAATCGGTCGACCGCAAGGTCGAGACCATCGAAGGCATGGCCGACGGCGATGACCTGCACCCCCTGCAGCAGAAGTTCCTGGAGATGGGTGCGCTGCAATGCGGCATCTGCACCCCGGGCTTTCTGGTCGCCGCCAAGGACCTGCTGGAGCGCAATCCCGAACCCAGCGAAACGCAAGTGCGTTACTGTCTGGCCGGCAACCTTTGCCGCTGCACCGGCTACGACAAGATCATCCGTGCGGTCATGGAGACCGCCGAAGACATGCGAGGAGCCTGATCATGCCTCTGGATATGGAACTGACCCCTAAGACAGTTTTCGATACGGTCGGCACACGCCCCGTGCGCCCCGACGGCAACGACAAGGTCACCGGGCGCGCCCGTTATGGCGCGGATATGCACATGGCCGGCATGCTGTTCGGGCTGGTGCTGCGCAGCCCCCATGCCCATGCCAACATCATCAGTATCGACACCACCAAGGCCGAGGCGCTGGAAGGCGTGAAGGCCGTGGTGACGCGCGATGACTTTCCCGCACTGGACGGCGAAGACAGCGTCCATGCCGAAGCCGAGGAAAACCTTTGGGATGCCGCGCGCAACGTGATGGCGCGCGACAAGGCGCTTTATGACGGCCACGCCGTTGCCGCGGTTGCCGCAACCTCCATGGCGATTGCCCGCAAGGCCCTGAAGCTGATCGACGTTGAATATGAAGTGCTGCCCCATGTCACCGATGTGGATGCCGCCATGCAGGACGGTGCACCCGTGCTCCATGACGACATGTTCACCAAGGGACTGGAGACGACACCCGCGAACCCTTCCAACATCTGCGAGCACACCAGGATCACCACGGGCGACGTGGCCGCGGGGTTCGAGGAAGCCGACCTGATTGTCGAGCGTGAGTTTGCAACCGAGGCAGCGCATCAGGGCTACATCGAACCCCATGCCTGTATCGCGGCGATTTCCCGGGACGGTCTTGCGGACCTGTGGGTGTGCACCCAGGGTCATTACACCGTGCGCACCATGTGCGCGGCGATCCTGGGCATGAACCAGTCGGAAATTCGCGTCACCTCCTCGGAGATCGGCGGCGGCTTCGGCGGCAAGACGACTGTCTTCCTGGAGCCGGTCTGCCTTGCGCTTTCGAAGAAGGCGCATCGGCCGGTCAAGATGACCATGAGCCGCGACGAGGTGTTTCGCGCTTCGGGTCCGACCTTCTCGACCAGCATGAAAGTCAAGATTGGCGTGACCCGCGATGGTAGGATCACGGCCTGCCAGGGCC
>CALIUG010000181.1 GCA_938048755.1 uncultured Alphaproteobacteria bacterium | reverse complement strand
GCGGCCGCCGACCGGTGCGACCGCACCGGCGGGCCGGTCAGGCCCGGAAGCCAAGTGAGCGGACGCGAACGCCCGGCGCTTGAGGGAACAAACAAAAAAAACCTGCGCGGCGCGACACCTGATATTGTCCCGCCTCTTCATCTTCTGCGCTTCGGATTTTCATGGACGACCAGACACTCAAACACCTGCCTCTTGCCGCACGCGGCAAGGTCCGTGACGTCTATGATCTCGGAGATCGCCTGCTGATGGTGGCCAGCGATCGCATCAGTGCGTTCGATGTCGTGATGCCCACGCCGATCCCCGACAAGGGCGCCCTGCTCAACGGTCTTTCGCTGTTCTGGTTCGAGCGCCTGGCCGATCTCATGCCCAACCATGTCATCACCACGGATCTTTCCGGGCTGGACCTGGAAGACAAGGAGCAGGCCTGGCTGGATGGTCGCGCCGTCATCGTGCGCAAGGCAAAGGTGCTGCCGGTCGAATGCATTGCCCGCGGCTACGTGGTGGGTAGCGGCTGGAAGGACTATCAGGCGACCGGAGCGATTTCGGGCATCACGTTGCCGCCGGGCCTGAAGCAGGCCGAGAAACTACCCCAGGCGATCTTCACGCCCTCGACCAAGGCCGATCTGGGTGATCATGACATCACCATCGGGTTTGACGAGATGGCCGCCACGGTCGGTGCCGATCTGGCCGAACAGGCTCGCGACCTGACTCTGAAGCTTTATGCAGCCGGTGCAGCCTATGCGGCCGAACGCGGGATCATCCTGGCCGATACCAAGTTCGAAATGGGCCTGGTCGATGGCGAGCTCATTCTGGTCGATGAATGCCTCACCAGCGACAGCTCCCGCTACTGGCCGGCAGACCAGTACCAGGCCGGCATGTCACCGCCCAGCTTCGACAAGCAGTTCGTGCGCGACTGGCTCGAAACCCTGCCCGACTGGAACAAGACCGCGCCGGGCCCTGAACTTCCCGACGACATCGTCATGAAGACTCGCGGCCGTTATGTCGAGGCCTACGAGCGCCTGACCGGAAAACCCTTCCAGGCATCGTCCTGAATTTGCACATCAGATCAAGAATCCTAGGCTTTCTGCGGGTTTCAGCCATGCGTTTTTCACAACCCTGAACTGCAACCCGACCGCTTGTTGAATCGCGGAGTCGGGCGCATCTGTTCTTCATCAACAACGCGCCGACGGCCCCGAAATGGACCGCCGACGCCTCTCCAGGCGAAGGTGAATGACAATGTCCAAGTTCCTCAACAGCTTCAAATCCATGCGCAACCGTGCGGTCGCCCGCCACGAGCTCGACATGCTGTCGCCTCGTCAGCTCCGCGACCTCAATCTGGAGCGCGTCACGGTCGTCGACAGCCCGATCTACCGCCAGCGTATCTCGAACGGCATCTGATCGCGTGTGATCCGGCTGGCCCATCCTCATGGACCAGCCGGAAATCCATCGGAATTGCCGCTTCCGGCTGCAGCCAGACTTGATCGGCTGGTCCGACTGACCATCTAACTTCGTATCAGGGGCGTTCAATCATGCGGGACCACGCTGGGTCCGGCATGTGGTAAAGGAACGTGGCCATGGCCTTGTTGTTCTTGACGATGGCCGGCAGTCCCTGCTGATGGAACAGGCGGAAGATCGATGAAATCGTCCCATATCCTGGCCGTCGCACTCGCGATCGGGGCCACGGTCTGGGTTTTGTCAGGCCAGTTTGGCTACGAAGCCCCCGCGAGCACCGATGCCGCCGTCACCGATTCTGATCAGCCCGAACGCGAGGCGACACAGGTTCGTGTGCGCCAGAGCGTCAGCGAACCCTATGTCCTTGAACTCACGGTGACCGGCCGTACGGAAGCAAACCGTGCGGTCTCCCTGCGTGTGCAAACCTCAGGGCGTATCAGCGAAATCCTGGTCGAACAGGGCCAGATCGTCGACGAAGGCCAGATCGTTGCGCGCATCGCCGCCGATGACCGGCCCGAACGGCTGGCCCGTGCCCAGGCGCTTGTGCAGCAGTATCAGGTCGCCTTTGATGCCTCCTCCGAGCTTGCCGAGAGCGGTTGGCGCGCCCAGACGGCCAATGCCGAGGCGCTGGCCGAACTCCGCAATGCCCATGCCGAGCTCGCCGCCATCCGGCTTGATATCGCGCGAACCGACATCAAGGCACCGTTCACGGGTGTCCTCAACAGCCTCAACATCGAACTGGGTGATGTCGTCACCGAAGGGTTTGGCGAAGCAGATCAGGTCGGCCAGATCTTCGATCTTGATCCGGTCATCGTCATTGCCTCGGTCAGCGAACGCGAGATTGGGCGCATCAGTGTCGGCGATGTCGGGCGTGCGCGCCTGGTCACCGGCGAAGTCGTTGAGGGTGTCGTGCGTTTCGTCGGTCAGGTTGCCGAGCCGGAAACCCGCACCTTCCCGGTCGAACTGGAAGTGCCGAACGAAACCTATGCCATTCCTTCCGGTCTGACCGCCGATGTGATTCTGCCGCTCGACACGATCACCAGCCATTACATCTCGCCCTCGGCCCTTTCCCTGGGCGATGACGGCACGCTGGGCGTCAAGCTGGTGGGCGACGACAACATCGTGCGCTTTGCTCCGGTTACCATTGTGGCTGACGAGGTCGGCGGGCTCTGGGTCGCCGGACTACCCTATGAAATCACGCTGATCACCGTGGGTCATGACTATGTCACCGACGGCGAACTGGTCGAACCGGTGGAGGTTGAAGGTTCGTCCTTCTCCCAGGCGCCGTGATCGGGATCATCAAGGCAGCCTTCTCGCGGCCCCGCACCGTTCTGCTGCTGCTTGCCCTGATTCTGGTCAGCGGCACGGTTGCCTATATCAACATTCCCAAGGAATCCGATCCCGACATCGATATTCCGATCATCTATGTCTCGATGAATCACGAGGGCATTTCGCCCGGTGATGCCGAGCGCCTGCTGATCCGTCCCATGGAGCAGGAACTGCGCGGCATCGAAGGCGTCAAGGAAATGACCGCGAGCGCCTATGAAGGCGGCGCCAATGTCGTGCTGGAGTTCGATGCCGGTTTCAATCCCGACATCGCCATCGACGACGTGCGCGCCAAGGTCGATCTGGCCAAGCCGGAACTGCCGGAAGAAACCGACGAGCCGACCGTGCACGAGGTCAATCTGTCGCTGTTCCCGGTGCTGGTGGTCACGCTCTCGGGCCCCGTGCCTGAACGCACGCTGTTGCGTCTTGCCCGTGATCTCCAGGATGAAATCGAAGGTCTGGCCGAAGTCCTCGAAGCGCCGATTCAGGGCGAACGCGAGGAACTGGTCGAGATCGTCATCGATCCCATGCTGGTCGAAAGCTACACGCTGGATGCGCGCGAGCTGATCGACTTCGTGAACCGGTCCAATGTTCTGGTGGCTGCCGGCTCGCTCGATACCGGCGCGGGACGTTTCGGCGTCAAGGTGCCGGGCCTGCTGGAAGGCGCGGCAGACCTGCTGGACCTGCCGGTCAAGATCGAAGGCGATGCCGTCACGCTGGTGCGCGACATCGCAGAGGTCAGTCGGACCTTCAAGGATCCGGAAAGTTTCGCGCGTGTCCATGGTGATCGGGCGCTTGCCATCGAGGTTTCCAAACGCACGGGCGAGAACATCATCGAGACCATCGAACAGGTCCGCGAGGTCGTGACCGCGGCCAGTGCTGGATGGCCTGACGGCGTCGAGGTGGCGTTTTCCCAGGATCGCTCGAGCGACATCAGGCAGATGCTGAACGATCTCCAGAACAACGTGCTTTCGGCCATCCTGCTGGTCATGGTCGTCATTGTCTGGGCCCTTGGCTGGCGCACGGCTGCTCTGGTCGGTGTTGCCATTCCCGGGTCCTTCCTGGCGGGCATCCTGGTGCTCTCCTCGGCCGGGCTCACCATGAACGTCGTGGTGCTCTTCAGCCTGATCCTGGCCGTGGGCATGCTGGTCGACGGCGCCATCGTCGTCACCGAATATGCCGACCGCAAGATGGCCGAAGGCGTCAACCGCCGCGAAGCCTATCTCACCGCGTCCACACGCATGGCCTGGCCCATCACGGCGTCGACCATGACCACCCTGGTGGCGTTCCTGCCGCTCATGTTCTGGCCCGGCATCGTGGGCGAGTTCATGAAGTTCCTGCCCATCACACTGATCGCCACGCTCTCGGCCTCCCTTGCCATGGCGCTGGTGTTCATCCCGACTCTGGGTTCGCTGGTCGGCAAAACAGGCGCGACCGACAGCGAAAAGGCCAGGGCGGTCGCCGGCGACAGCGCGGGCGACCTCAGCGATGTCGGCGGATTTGCGGGGGGTTACCTCAACGTGTTGCGCCTGGCGCTGCGTCATCCAGCCAAGGTGCTCGCCATTGCCGTGGCTGTGCTGATCGGCGTGCAGATGACCTATGGCGTTCTGGGCAAGGGCGTGGAGTTTTTCCCCGACATCGAGCCCGAACAGGCGGTCTTCCAGGTTCATGCCCGCGGCAACCTTTCGATCTGGGAGCAGGACGCACTGATGCGTGAAGTCGAGGACCGCATTCTCGACATGGAAGTCTTCGACACGATCTACACCCGTGTCGGCGCCAGCTCGGGCGGTGGCGGTGGTGCGGGCGACGAAGCCGAAGACGTGATCGGTGTCATCAGCGTCGAACTGACCGATTGGGAACTGCGCGAACCTGCCGTCGAGATATTCGAAGAGGTGCGCCGCCGCACCGCCGATCTGGCCGGCATCACGATCGAACCGCGCGGCCAGCAGGGTGGGCCCGCCGAGGGCAAACCGATTCAGATCCAGGTCTCGGCCGTTGATCTCGAACTGATCGAACCGGTCGTGGCCATGATCCGCGAACAGATGGATTCGATGGACGAGGAACTGATCGATATTGAGGACAGCCGCCCGCTGCCCGGGATCGAATGGGAGATCGAGGTTGATCGCGCTCAGGCAGCCAAGTTCGGCACCGACATCTCGGCCATCGGCGGGGTGATCCGTCTGGTGACCAACGGTCTGCAGCTCTCAACCATGCGGCCCGATGATTCCAAGGACGAAATCGACGTGCGCGCCCGGTTCCCCACGGAATGGCGCACGCTCGATCAGCTCGACCGCTTGCGGGTCGAGACCGAGCTGGGGCTGGTACCGGTCTCCAACTTCGTGACCCGTGAAGCAGCACCCAAGGTCGGAACCATCGATCGCGTCGACGGCAAACGCGTGATGACACTCAAGGCGGATCTGGCCGAGGGCGTACTGGCCGATGCCGTGGTGCAGGAGCTCACGCAATGGGTTGCCGAGGCGGGCATCGACCCCCGGGTCACGGTCGAGTTCCGCGGTGAGAACGAGGATCAGGCCGAAGCCGCCGACTTCCTTATGAAGGCCTTTGCCATTGCACTCTTCCTGATGGCGATCATTCTGGTCACCCAGTTCAACAGCTTCTATTCGGCCTTCCTGATTCTTTCGGCAGTCATCATGTCGACCATCGGTGTGATGATCGGTCTGCTGGTGACGGGCAAACCCTTCGGCATCGTCATGTCGGGCATCGGCGTGATCGCGCTGGCCGGAATCGTGGTCAACAACAACATCGTGCTGATCGATACCTTCGATCGTCTGCGCGCGACGGTGAAGGACCCCATGGAGGCGATCCTGCGCACCGGTGCACAGCGCCTGCGTCCGGTCATGCTGACCACGATCACGACCATTCTGGGTCTGATGCCCATGGTGCTGGCGGTCAATATCGATTTCTTCAGCCGCACCATTCAGGTCGGCGGGCCCTCGACCCAGTGGTGGGTGCAGCTTGCCAGCGCCATCGTCTTCGGCCTGGCCTTTGCCACCATGCTCACCCTTATCGTCACGCCCAGCGCCCTGATGCTGCGCGAGAATGTCGGACGCTGGTGGCGCGGTCGGCGAGGTGGAGAAACAAAGCCGCCTCCCGGACCCCAGACTGACCCGTGGGTTCCTCGCAAGTGGTTCGGCCGCGATCGCTGGAGCCGCGACAAACCTGCGCAAGCCTGATCGGCTCTAAATCTTCAGGACGGTCAGTTCCCGAGGCATGCCGGTCAGAACCTCGCAGCCGGTTTCGGTGATCAGGATGCTTTCGCTCAGGCTGATGCCGTAACTGCCCGGTACGCGGATGCCGATGGGCAGGTGAAAGGTCATGCCCGGTTGCAGAACCAGGTCGCTGCCGACATGGATGAAGCCGATCGTGTCGGCCCAGGTTGGCGGATATCCCACGCCGATGGTGTAGCCATAGGCACCCGGGAAAAAGGCGAGATCATCAATGGCTGCGTGGGCGCGGCCGGCTTCCACCGCGATGTCGTGGCCGATCCGGCCGGGCCGGGCGTTGTCGATGGTGGTGGTGGTGGTTGCCTTGACGGCTTCTTCCAGCCCGCGCATCTCGGCATCGGGTTCGCCCAGAAAGGCGCAGCGCGTCATGGGTGCGGTGTAACGCTTGTAGCAGCCGCCATATTCCATGAAGACGCTGTCGCCCGCCTCGATCGGCACACGCCGGTGCATCTGGTGAAACCCGCCGGCCCGCTTGCCGCTGGTCACGATGGGCTGGATGGAGAGGAAATCGGCACCCGCGCCGACCATCGCGTCATAACCGGCGCGACAGACGTCGTTGTCCAGGATGCCCGGGCGAATGACATCCAGCGATGCCTGAACGCCGATGCCTGTCAGAAGAGCGGCCCGTCGCAGGCAATCGATTTCGGCAGGTGACTTGATCAGGCGCAGCGTGCCGACAAGGTCGGTCACATCCACCAGGGTGGCATCGCCGAGATGGTGCGCAAGACTGGCCGGCATGTCGGCGCGCATGCCCGCACGTTTGGGCTGGATACCGATGCGGCCACGCGCCAGTCCGCGCGCCTTGAGCAGAACACAGAGCTGCTCGTCCATGCCTGCCGGGTCGTACCAGTTGGCAAAAATACGATCCACGACCCATGTTGTGGCCACGGCTGCAGGGATTTCCACGGTCATGGTGTGCAGGATGGGATCGCCTTCCCGGGGCAGAATCAGGCAGGCATAGATATCTGTGCCCAGTGTGTCGTAACCGGTCAGGTAGTTGAGGTCGCAGGCATGGGTGACGAGCAGCGTATCAATGTCCTCATCGTCCATGGCGCGGCGTGTTGCAGCCATGCGGGTTTCGTATTCGGCCATGGGAAAGGCAAGTTCGCTCTTGCCGACCCGCGCGGTCAGCCTGGCTTCATAATCGGTGATCTCCATGGCGCTATCCTTCTGTCCCGGCGGCAACGTCGAACGTCCTGTGCACCATGCGAATGTTGCCCACCACCAATGTTCGCGTTCGGGTGTCTGCTGCCTGCGAGTAAGTCATGATGTCGGAGGTGAAGCAAGAT
Organism: uncultured Alphaproteobacteria bacterium; assembly: GCA_938048755.1. Taxonomy (GTDB): domain Bacteria; phylum Pseudomonadota; class Alphaproteobacteria; order SP197; family SP197; genus SP197. The sequence goes on along the minus strand of CALIUG010000181.1, from coordinate 6,161 downwards.
GAGGCGACGGCGTGCGATGTGACGCGTTAAAAGAGCGGTTTCTTGAACTGGCGCTTGCCGATCCCGCGAACCGGGCCATCCTGGAACGCCTGCCGGATCTGGGCGTATGCGATGCCTGGTTGGTGGCGGGCTGTCTGGTCGGTCCGGTCTGGAACGCTCTCTCCGGACAGCAACCGCAATCAGGCGTCAACGACTACGATATCTTCTATTGGGATGATGACACGTCCTGGGAGGCCGAGGACCGTGTCATCAAGAGGGCCGATGGGTTGTTCGCCGATCTCGGCATTGTCCACGAAGTGCGCAATCAGGCGCGGGTGCCCCTGTGGTTTCAGGAGCGTTTCGGCAGTTCCTACCCCGAGACCTCTTCGAGTGTTGAGAACATCGGCGGCTTTATCGTCGCCTGTACTTGTCTTGGCCTGCGCGGCGACGACAGGGGCGGCTTTGAGCTCTGTGCCCCCAAGGGCCTGGAGGATCTGTTCGACGGCATCCTGCGGCGCAACCCCGACAACCCCACCCCTGACCGCTTTGCAGAAAAATGCGCGAGCTATCAGGCCCGCTGGCCCTGGCTCACCGTGATTGATGCCTGAACCTGGAGACTGCCATGTCTGAACCTGCCCTGATCCGTGACGATGATCTTGCCTGGGAACCCTACCCGGCGCTGGAAGGAACCTTTCGCATCAAGCGGACGATTTCGCGCGGACGGCAGGGTTCGGAACTGGGTATGGGTGTCTGCGAACTCCAGCCGGGCCAATCCACGGTCTGGTGGTCGTTCATCGATGACGATCCCGACCAGCGCGTTTCCATGGCCTTCGGGTCTGCCGCCTATGAAGCCTATTATGTGCTTCAGGGCCGGTTCACGTTTCACTGGCAGGACGGTGACGGGAACGAGTCGCGCGGCGAGGCCGGGCCCGGCGACAGCTTCTACTTTGCGCCGGGCTGGCGTTACCTGGTCGAGAATACCGGCGGCACCGTGGCGCAATTTCTCTGGACCATGGCGCCGTCTGCTGATTGAAAGCCCGTGTCATGTCGAAGAACAAAGGCAACAAACCATGATCCGACACATCGTCCTGTTTCGTGCCGCCAATCCGGAAGATGCCCTGGCGGTGCGTGATGGTCTGCGCAACCTGCAGACCATACCCGCCGCCTCGCGCCTCGAGGTCGAGTTCAACGGGCGTATGGACCCCTGGTCCGACGAGATCGATGTCGTCGTTTATGGCGAGTTCGAGGACGAGGACGCCCTTGCTGCGTTCAAGGCGCACCCGACCTATGACGCCACGATCCGGATCGTCAAACCCCTGCGCGACCTGCGCATTGCCGTGGATTACCAGACGCCGACGTAATCAGGCTCTAACGATGTGATGTAGCGTGGACATGATCCGCTCTAGGCACGGCTGTTGATGTTGATCAGAAGCATCACACGATCGTACAGGAACTGACCGCGCAGCCCGGCCAGGTTGGCGCGGCTCACCCATCCGCTGATCACCTTGCGGGTGCTGCTGTACCATTGGTCCAGCTGGGTCAGGCTCGGCTGTGAGACCTCGCCGCCGTCGGCGATCATCGCATCGCGGGCGGCAAGATTGGTTTCGTCGAACACGGTGCCCGCCCAGAGAGCGGTTTCGAGACCGGCATTGGCATCGATCACGGCCCTGAGATCGGCGGGTAGCGACCGATAGGCATCCTTGTTCATGGCCAGAATGAAGACGGAAGAATAGAGACCGGACTCGGTATGATAGTGGGTCAGATCGGCCAGCCCCAAGGCATTGGCGATAACGTAACTCGCCATCAGGCCGTCGATGCTGCCGTCGGAAATCGCGGCAGCGACCTCGTCGAGCGGCATGCTGACCGGTATAGCGCCCAGGGCCTGCAGGGTTCGGCCGGCCTGTTCGGTCGGCACCGCAAGCCTGAGGCCACGAAACCCATCGCCATGGGTGACCGGTCGATCCCTGGTGTGGATGGCGACCGCGCTTTGTGAATGGAACAGAAGCGGGCGCACTTCGGAGAATTCCGTTGTCAGGTCGAGATCGTAGAATTGCATCAGGGCGGCGTTCTTGGCGCGCGCGGACCCAGTGGTGAACGGAAGTTCAAAGGCTTCGACGGACAGGAACTGTCCCTGTGAGAAGCCTGGCAGGGTCCAGGCGATGTCGACGGTGCCATCAGCGACCTGATCGTAGAGCTCGTGGGGCTCGCCGCCCAGACTCATGTCTGAATGTATGATGATCTCGATCCGACCGCCGGATTCCTCGGCAATCTTGTCTGCCCAGGGTTCGAGAAGATTTTGCTGGAGCGCCGAGTCCGCAGGCAGAAAATGATGCAGGTCGAAGACAAACTCCTGCGCTGCAGATGACTGCATGGCAAGGATGAGGAAGACCGGGATCAGGACTACTCTGCGAGGGATAATGAGACTTCAGTTCCAATGGTTGTGCCAAGCCCTCCCCCGGACATAGCCGACAAACCCGGAAATCGCCACATCGATCCTGACCGGTGCGTGCCAGGTCACACGCCTCATTGCGTCCACATCTGCGCGCCTAAACCGCGTGGACGCACCCCTTGCTCTTCGTTAGCTTGAGCGCCATGACCGATCTCAAGCTCGCTACCTGGAACATCAACTCCGTCCGCCTGCGCATCGAAACGGTGCTCAGCTATCTGCGTGAACATCAGCCTGATGTTCTGTGTTTGCAGGAAATCAAGGCGACCGAAGATGTCTTCCCCTATGACGCCATCCGCGAGGCTGGCTGGCCCCATATCGCAGTGGCAGGGTTCAAGGGTTACAACGGTGTCGCCACCATCAGCCGGGTACCCTTTGCCAACTCAGGTTTGAAACACTGGTGCGGCAAGGAAGACGGCCGCCATGTCTGGGTCGAACTTCCGGGCAAAGTCGAACTGCACAACTTCTATGTGCCCGCAGGCGGTGATGAGCCCGACCCCGCCATCAACCCGAAATTCGAACACAAGCTCGCCTTCCTGTCGGACATGGCGGCGTGGTTTGCCGAGAACAAGCGCCCGCGCGCCAAGCGCATCATGGTGGGCGACCTCAACGTCGCACCGCTGGAAACCGATGTCTGGTCGCACAAGCAACTTCTCAAGGTCGTCAGCCATACGCCCATCGAGGTCGATGCCATGGCCGTGCTCCAGCAATCCCACGACTGGGTTGATGCCCTGCGTTACTTCGTGCCCGAGGCCGAAAAGGTCTATTCGTGGTGGAGCTACCGCTCGAAGGACTGGGAGGCCGCCGACAAGGGCCGCCGTCTTGATCATGTCTGGGTCACCCCGGCGCTGAAGTCAGCCCTGAAATCGGCCGAGATCCACAAGCATGTGCGCGGTTGGGAAAAACCCAGCGACCATTGTCCTGTGGCTGTTGCGCTGGACGTCCTGTAGGGTTCCGGCGTCTGCGTTTCTGGAGGAACGAGCATGAGTCGAATGGTGATGGCGGTGTGGGCCGCGTTGGTTCTGGGCGGTATGTCATCTGCCACCCAGGCTCAGGAGGACTGGCCCGACCTGACAGGCGACTGGTCCGGGGAATCCGAGGCCGTGGTAATCGGCGATACCCTGCATCACGAGGCCGGTGACATGCCGCACCTCTCTTCGGTGATGTTCACGCTCGCGATCGAAGGTCAGGACGGGCGCCGGTTCTGGGGCACGATATCCTCGGGTGAGGATTCCAAACCCCTGATTGGCGTGATCCGCAACGACCGGCGCACGATTCACTTTACCGACAGCGACGGGTACGGCTTCCTCGAACTGGTTGCAGAGGATGTGATAGAGCACTGCTACGTGCACGCAAATCCAGGCAGTCAGGTTGCATCATGCATCACGCTCGCAAGGCAACCCTGACGATCGAAGTGTGATGACAGACCCGGTTCTGGACCTTCGGCGTGAGGGGCCTGTTGCCACGCTCCGACTCAACCGACCCGACAAGCACAACATCCTTGCCATGGTGGAGGTGCCGGCATTCCTCGATCTGCTCGAAACATTGGATGCCGACGAGGCCCTACGCGTGATCGTGTTGACCGGCACGGGTGAGAAGAGTTTCTCGGCCGGTGTTGATCTGGGTGACGTGTTGACGCGCGACTGGAACGACAATCCGCTGGAACGTCTTGCCGACCGGATCGAAGCGCTGAAGGTGGTCACGGTTTGCGCATTGAATGGCAGCGTTTACGGCGGTGCGACCGATCTGGCGCTGGCCTGCGATTTCCGCGTCGGCGTCGAAGGTATGCGCCTGGTCATGCCGCCAGCAAAGCTGGGCCTGGTCTTTCATGAAAGCGGCCTGCGCCGTTATGTCGAGCGCCTGGGACCCCAGGTTGCGCGCCGCCTGTTCCTGGCCGCCGAGCAGATGGATGCAGAAACGCTCCTGCAGGTCGGTTATCTCGACCAACTGGTGCCGCGCGAGGCGCTGGATGAGACGGTCGCGGCCTTTGCCATCCACCTTGCCGGTCTCTCGCCGCTTTCCCTGCAGATCAGCAAGAAGGCGCTGAACGGTATCTGTCGCGGTGATCTTGATCCGGCCTGGCTCAAACGGGAAACCGTGGCCTGCTTTGCCACGCAAGATGCGGCCGAGGGGTTGGCCGCTGCACGAGAGAAACGACCACCGCTCTTCAAAGGACAATGAGGAAACCGCCATGACGCAGTTCGATGCCAGCACCGCCACCATGCCAGCCGAATGGGAACCCCACGAGGCGGTCTGGCTGCGCTGGCCTTCGGGTGCTCTCCAGGGTGCGTTTTATGCCATCAAGCTTGAAAGCACCTGGCTTGCCATGACGGCTGCCATGGCGGGACGTGTTCTGGTGCGCATCATCGTGCAGGACGCGGCAACGCGCGATCATGTCGACAGCGCCCTGCGCTTCTTCGGGATCCCCGATGACGCCTTCGAGCTGCATGTCATGGAAACCGACGACGTCTGGTTGCGCGATTCCGGGCCCATCTTCGTCAAGGATGCGGCGGGCCGCATGGCCGTCACGGACTGGAACTTCAACGGCTGGGGCGAACGTCAGGAACATACCCGCGACCGTACGGTATCACGGCGCATCGCCGATCTGCTCGGTCTTCCCCATGTCGAAACGCCGATCACGACCGAAGGCGGCGCGATCGAGATAAACGGTGCCGGGACGCTGCTGGCGACCCGTTCCTCGATCATCAACACGAACCGCAATCCCAACTGGAACGGCGAGCGGATCGAAGGAGAGCTTAGGCGTTATCTGGGTCTGGACTCGTTCTGCTGGCTCGACGGCGCATCGCCGGAGGTCTGCGAGAGTCTGGGCGACGATACCGACTGGCATGTCGATATTGCCGCCCGGTTCACCAACGAAACGACCGTGCTCTACAACTGGACCGACGATGCCAGCGACCCGCGCTACCCCTATCTGGTGCGCCACAGGGAACAGCTCGAAGCCTTCCGTCTGCCCGATGGCCGCACGCTCGACCTGGTGCCGCTGCCCGCACCCCATGTCTTCAAGATCAGTGCTGAAACCTATGCCGGCGGGGCCGGATCGACACGAATGACCGATGCGGCCTATGCCAACTATCTCGTGACCAACGGTGTCGTGCTGGTGCCGGTGTTCGGCCATGCCCATGACGACCGCGCCTGCGCGATCATTGCTGAGCAGTTCCCGGGACGCGAGGTCGCGCGCATTCCCTGCGTCACGCTGACCGAAGAAGGCGGGGCCGTGCACTGCGTCAGCCAGCAGCAGCCGGTCGCGGGTTAGAGCAGGCCCCAGGTTTCCGTTCAGACTTTCGGGTCGGGATTGACGGTGTGACCGTCGACCGCGATGACCTGGCCCGAGACATGACGCGCCCGGGGTGAGGCCAGAAACACCGCCATGTCTGCAATATCGCTTGCGTCCACGAACGTTCCCATGGAGGTGCCCGATGCATAGGACGCACGCAGGACCTCGGCATCAATGCCCTTGGCGATGGATTCGGCGGCCAGCACCCGGTCCATGCGCGGGCCGTTGACCGGGCCCGGCGCGATGGCATTGGCCCTGACATTGTAGCTTCCCAGCTCCATCGCCAGGGTTTTCATCAGGCCGATCATGCCCCACTTGGCCGCGACATAGGGCGCGCGGTGGGGATTGGCCATGATGCCCGAGACCGATGATGTGATGATGATCGCACCCGACTTCTGGCGTTTCATCATCGGTGCGACGTATTTGGCGCCCAGAAACGCG
>CALIUG010000180.1 GCA_938048755.1 uncultured Alphaproteobacteria bacterium | reverse complement strand
GGCTACAAACCACCCGCTCCCGAAGCCATCTTGCCCCGCCCTGCAGGTCTGCCCTACGCTACGCTCCGGTCAGCCCAGCAGGGCGACCATAACCGCCGGACTCTAACATAGAAGGTGGACCACCTCTGTGGGGCAGGCCATTTCTGTCGAATCTGTTTCTGTTCGGCATTGGCCTGGTTCTGGTTGCCGGCGGCATCTGGCTCTCGCTTCTGGGAGCCTCGTGGTGATGGCGGGCAGCAACAGAGACCGGTCGGTCCATGGATAACCTTGGGCCGACCTTTCACGGCAATTACTGGGCCGCTGCCGGGATCTGGTGCCTGGTATTGTGCTGCAACTTTCTCAATTTCGGGCCGATGGACACCTACCACGCCCGTTACCTGCTGGCGCACGAAACGCGCTGGTGGCGCTGGAGCAACTGGACCCTGGCACTGATGTTCTTCGTGATCGGCTGCGGCCTGATCTTTATTTCTGAAACAAGCTGAGGAGAAACGCGATGAAATTCTTGATCGTCTTGTTGATTCTGGCCGCCACCATCGTGCTTGCAGTCGGGATGGTCTGGTTGATCATCAAACTCACAGGAAGCACGCAGAGGCCGACCAAGAGCGATCTCAAGTACTACGAGGGACGTGGGAGGACTGGGGGTCTGTGAACATTCAGATTTTGGAAGGCCAAAGGAGCTAGGACGATGGCAGGAGACTTGATCGGCCTTGGACTCTTCATCGGTCTCGTCGGCACACTCATCGGCGGCTATTGGGTTGTGACCCATGCAACCCACGAAAATCAGACGACAGACCCGTTTGGGCTGGCGCAGAAGTCCCAGGAACGCAACAACCGGTCGCTCTAACCGCACATGACAATCGCTGCCATCGCTGAGGCCAACGGAAGTTCCTGGCGCATGTAGAAGTCGGCGCTGGCGCGTTTGGCTTCGAACCAGGCGGCGTCGCCTTCGCCGCTGTCCAGCCGGGTCTTTGCGCCGGAGGCCTGGCGCAGCATCTGCCAGGCGCCGGTGACGGTGCCGAAGAGTTTCTGGTAGGTCGTGGCCTGGGCCAGAACGCGGTCGGGGTTCTCGGCCATGGTGGCGATGACCCAGTCGGTGGCGCCGGTGAGATGTTCCAGCCCGCCGGCAACGGCATCGGCCAGAGCGGCATCGCCGGTTTTGCGGGCATGGGCAATGTCGGCCTCGATCAGGCTGAAGAGTTCGCGTGCGACGGTGCCCCCGTCCTTGCTGATCTTGCGTCCGACAAGGTCGATGGCCTGGATGCCGTTGGTGCCGTCATAGATGGGGAGGATGCGGGCATCGCGGTAATGCTGGGCCGCGCCGGTTTCCTCGATGAACCCCATGCCGCCGTGGAGCTGCACGCCTTCCGATGCAACCTGCACGCCGCCGTCGGTGGCCCAGGATTTCACGATGGGTGTCATGAGATCAAACAGGCCGCGGTTGTATGCGGCTGTTTCCGCATCGCCTCCGCGAACGGAACGGTCGTAGCAACCGGCGGTCCAGTAGACCAGGCCACGGGCGGCTTCGGTGCGCGCGGTCATCCAGGCAAGGGTGCGGGCGACATCGGGATGTTGGTCGATGGTGACGTCCTGGCCACCACGCTGACCCTGGACACGTTCGGCGGCATAGGCACGGGCCGCCTGGAGCGCACGCTCGCCAATCGCCAGGCCCTGCAGGCCGACGGAAATGCGCGCGTTGTTCATCATGGTGAACATGCAGGAGAGGCCCTTGTGCTCCTCGCCCACCAGGAAACCGGTGGCGCCCCCGTTGTCGCCATAGGCCATGACGCAGGTCGGGCTGGCCTTGATGCCGAGCTTCTTTTCCAGCGAGACGACGCGCAGGTCGTTGCGTTCGCCCGGCGTACCGTCGGCGCTCGGCAGATATTTCGGCACGATGAAGAGCGAGATGCCTTTCACGCCCGGAGGGGCATCGGGCAGACGCGCAAGCACGAGATGGACGATGTTCTCGGTCATCTCGTGATCGCCATAGGTGATGAAGATCTTCTGGCCGGTGATGCGATAGCTGCCGTCATCGGCACGCTCGGCACGGGTCTTCAGGCGTGCCAGGTCCGTGCCGGCCTGGGGTTCGGTGAGGTTCATGGTGCCCGACCAGGTGCCGGCAATCATGTTGGGCAGATAGGTCTGCTTCTGCTCGGGGGTTCCGTGATGCAGAATCGCCTCGATCGCGCCCTTGGACAGCAACGTGACCAGGGAAAGCGACAGGTTGGAAGCTTCAAAAATCTCCGAGACCGCCAGCGAGAGGGACCAGGGCAGGCCCTGACCACCCAGGTCTTCAGGAAAGGAGAGGCCAACCCAGCCGCCATCAGCCATGGACCGGTAGGCTTCCGTGAAGCCCTCGGGCAGGCGCACGACACCGTTCTCGAGCACGGAACCGGAGAGATCACCGGCATGGTTGAGCGGGGCGTAGACCTCGTCGGCCAGACGGCCTGCTTCGGTCAGCATGGCTTCGACCAGGTCGGCATCGGCAGCATCCTCGCCCCATAGGGCGGCGAGGTCGCCGTAACCGGCCTGGGTCTCGAGGGAAAAACGGATATCGGCAACAGGCGCGGAAAAGGCGGTCATGGCGGAAAACCGGTGTCATGGAGCGGAGGGCAAATGTGCCATGGGCAGACAGGCAACCGCCAGCCCCAATGACCGTCCCTGTGGTCGCAGAAGACAAAATCGACTATCACGGCTGGGAAACCCGCGCATTTGCGCAATCCTCAGAGTCCACACGAAACCAAGAGCATCACCATGAGCGAGACCACCCAGGCCAGCACGCATACCGAACTTGCCAATCGGTTTGTCGGCTATGCCAACGACATGCTGGAAGCCGGCGGTGACGCCGAAGCGATTGGTCTTGCCATGACCCATGCAGCGGCCAACTTCACGGCCTTTGCTGCGGTGCTG
>CALIUG010000179.1 GCA_938048755.1 uncultured Alphaproteobacteria bacterium | reverse complement strand
GAACTTGTGGGCGAGCAATCAGGCCGTGTGGTTGTGACGACCTTTGCCAGCAACCTGGCGCGCCTGCTGACGATCCACGAAGCCGCCGCAGCCAACGGGCGTTCCTGTGTCGGGGCAGGGCGTTCGATCTGGCGCATTCTCGATTGCGCAAGGGACACCGGCTATCTGCCCAAGGGGGTACGGTTTCTGAACGACCGTGATGCCCAGGATCTACCCAAGGACAAGGTTCTCTACATGATGACCGGCTGCCAGGGAGAAGGAAATGCGGCGCTCAGCCGTGCTGCCGACGGCAACCATCCAACCATCGAGCTGAGCTCGGGCGATACCGTGATCTTCTCGTCGAAGATCATTCCAGGCAACGAAAAGAACATCTTTGACCTTATCAACCGCCTGACGCGTCTCAATGTCGATGTCATTACGGAAAAGGACCGGTTCGTCCACGTTTCCGGCCATCCCAATCGGGATGAACTGGCACGCATGTACCAACTGATCCGCCCCACGATTGCGGTACCGGTTCACGGTGAATTGCGCCACATGCGCGAACACGCTGCGTTGGCTCACGCCCTGCAGGTGCCCGAAACCCTGACTATCGAGAATGGTACCATGTTGCGTCTTGCGCCGGGGAAACCAGAGGTGGTTGATCATGTCGAGCATGGCCGCGTTGCCTGGAACGGTCGCGGTACCATTCCTGTCGACGGTAATGTCATCAGAGAGCGACGCCGCCTGATGTTCAATGGTGCGGCATTTGTCACGATCGTGCTCAACGGCGAGGGTGAACTGCTCGCCGACCCAACTGTCAGTGCGCATGGCCTGCTGGAGAATGGGGATGATCAGGAGATCATCGACGACCTGATCGATGACGCCATCAACGCGGTTGAGGGGCTACCCAGAGCCAGACGCAACGATGATGACGCCATTCTTGAGTCGGTGCGCGTCGCGGTGCGTCGTACGTTGCGCAGTGCCTTCAACCGAAAGCCCGTCGTCGAAGTGCAGCTGGTTCGCGTCTGAAACAGGGGTGTTCCCAACCATGAACAAGATTCCCGATCCCCTCCACGAAGCTGGCCCCAATGTTCTGCGCATGACCCGCGAAGGTGCCATGCTCTACAACCGCCATGACCTCTATGTCGGACGCTCACTCGAACGTCTGGGTGAATACAGCCCGGGCGAGACGGATCTGTTCAATCGCATTCTTGCGCCAGGACATACCGCGATGAGGTAGGTGCGAACATAGGGTCACAGACTGTCGTGCTGGCCAAACGCGTGGGCAGAAACGACGGTCGGGTGCACGCGTTCGAGCCCCAGCAACCGCTCTTTCAGCTGATGTGTGCGAACCTGGCGCTCAACGGCTTGCTCAATACGCACGCATGGAACTGTGCGGTCGACGAAAAGGAAGGGTACCTTGCGGTCCCTCCCACAAATTATGAGCGTGGCTACAACTTCGGCGGCATTGCCATGGCTTCGGATGGCGCAAAGGGATATCGGGTTCAGGCTGTAACACTCGATGAGGCCATCGGCGCCGAACAGATCAGCGAGGCCGGATTACGACTGGTCAAGCTGGATGTCGAAGGGATGGAGCTTGCCGTACTCAAGGGCGCTGCCAGCCTCGTCACGACGTTTCAGCCCGTCATCTACACAGAGAACAACATTCGGGAAAAGTCACCGGCACTCATTCAATGGCTGATGGATGCAGGCTACAGGCTTTTCTGGCACCTGCCGTTCATGTTCTCGAAGCAGAACTTCTATGGAGCGACCGAAAACCCCTTCAGGGACAATGCTGGGAACCCGATTCTCTCGGTCAACGTTCTTGCTGCGCCACCATGGCTGACCGTGGATCGCGCAGACATGCAGAGCATCAACGACCCGGACGACTGGTGGCGTTCTGTCTGATTGCAGACATTCCGGCGCTGAACCTGATTCTTGAATAGTGCGCCCGCCTCGGCTCGTGTAGTTAGACCCACGAACCTCAAAACTTGCCTGGAAGACCCCAATGATCGGACGCCTGAATCACGTAGCCATTGCCGTGCCTGACCTGGAAGCCGCCACAGCTATCTATCGCAAGACCCTTGGTGCAACTGTCTCCGACATGGTCGACCAGCCGGATCACGGTGTAACGACCGTCTTTGTCGAACTGCCCAACACCAAGATCGAGTTTCTGGGCGTCCTGGGCGAAAACTCACCGATCGCGGCATTTCTAGCCAAGAATCCCGCAGGCGGCATGCATCATCTTTGCTACGAGGTCGACGATATCTACGCTGCGCGCGACCAGATCGTGGCCGAGGGTGGGCGTGTTCTCGGCGATGGGGAGCCCAAGATCGGAGCTCATGACAAACCCGTGTTGTTCCTGCATCCCAAGGACTTCTGCGGTACGCTGGTCGAACTTGAACAGGTCTGAGAGTTCTGAAATCTGATGTTCGGTCTGATTGTCGCCTTCACCGTCGTCTGGTGGGCCGTTTTTTTTGCGGTCCTGCCGTTTGGTGTCCGGCAACAGGAACATGTCCAGACCGGAACGGACCCTGGAGCGCCGGCCAATCCGATGTTGTGGCGTAAGGCAGGCTTTACGACGGTCGTTGCGCTGGTTCTTGTTGGCGGAGTCTATGGCGCCGATGCTGCGGGACTGATCGATCTCAGGGAAATGTTTTTCGGAGCACCCCCAACCTTTGACAACAGCGGGAACGGAACATGAGTCAGGCCTACTGCGATTCAGCTCCCGGCGATCCGGTCCACGCCAGCTATCACGACACCGAATACGGTTTCCCGGTGGAGGATGAATCTGCGCTTTTCGAACGTCTGGTCATGGAAATCAATCAGGCTGGCCTTTCCTGGGCGACTATTCTGCGCAAGCGCGAAAATTTCCGCGCGGCCTATTCGGGTTTCAACGTCGATGCAGTCGCAGCTTATGGTGAGGCTGATCGCGAGCGGCTGTTGTCCGACAAGGGCATCATCCGCAATCGCAAGAAGGTCGATGCTGTGATCGACAACGCACGCCGCCTGATCGCCATCCGCGACAGTCATGGCGGGTTTCATAACTGGCTCCAGCTCCATCATCCTCGCGCGCACGAAGACTGGACCAAATTGTTTCGCGAGACCTTCGTGTTTACCGGACCGCTCGTGGTGGAGGAATTTCTCCTCTCCACCGGCTATTTGCCAGGTGCGCATACGGCACGCTGCCCCATCTTTTCGAAGGTCATGGGGGCAGGCCCAGCCTGGCTGGAGTCCGGCCTGGACCATATTGAGCGCGAATAGCGACGGATCGTCTCAATCTCGCCATGGAAAGCTGGCATTGCTTGGACTAGGTTGCGGCTCCAACCATCAGGTTTGATCAAAGATCATGCGTCTTTCCCGCTATTTTCTGCCCACCCTCAAGGAAACGCCCTCCGAGGCACAGATCGTTTCGCATCGGCTGATGCTGCGCGCCGGAATGGTGCGCCAAGCCAGTGCGGGGATTTATTCATGGCTGCCGCTGGGTTTCCGGGTCCTGAAGAAAATCGAAAACATCGTGCATGAGGAAATGCAGGCTGCAGGCGCGCAACCCGTGCTCATGCCGACGCTCCAGACCGCAGATCTTTGGCGCAAAAGCGGGCGCTACGACGCCTATGGCCCCGAAATGCTGCGCATCCGCGACCGCCATGATCGCGACCTGCTGTATGGCCCCACAAACGAAGAGCAGATCACCACGATCATGCGTGATGATATTCGGAGCTATCGTGATCTTCCCCGGAACCTCTATCACATACAGTGGAAGTTCCGTGACGAGATCAGGCCCCGTTTCGGTGTCATGCGCGGGCGCGAGTTTCTGATGAAGGACGCCTACAGCTTTGACCTGGACTTTGAAGCCGCCCGCAAGTCCTACAACATCATGTTCGTCTCCTATTTGCGGACCTATGCGCGCATGGGGCTCAAGGCAATCCCCATGCAGGCCGATTCAGGGCCTATTGGCGGTGATCTAAGCCACGAATTCATCATTCTGGCCGATACCGGTGAATCGGCGGTTTATGCCGACAAGCGTTTGCTGGAAATGGATCCGCGGGCGGATGACATCGATTTTGATGCGGATCTGGAACCCATCGTCAAACAGTGGACATCACTTTATGCCGCGACCGACGAGAAACACGATCCGGCGACTTGCCCGCTGAGCGCTGACGAAATGATTGAAGCGCGCGGCATCGAAGTCGGGCACATCTTCTATTTCGGAACGAAGTATTCAGAGCCCCTCGGCTGCACGGTTTCCATGCCTGATGGCGAGAAACGCCTGCTTCACGGTGGTTCCTACGGCATCGGCGTCTCGCGTCTGGTCGGCGGCATCATTGAAGCCAGCCATGACGATGCCGGCATCATCTGGCCAGATGTGGTTGCACCGTTCGACGTCGCCTTGATCAACCTGAAATCCGGTGATGAAGCCTGCGATGCTGTGGCGAATGACCTCTATGCCAAGCTTGGGGACGCAGGTGTCGAAGTTCTTCACGACGACCGCGATGAGCGGGCAGGCGTGAAGTTTGCCGATATGGACCTGATCGGACTGCCCTGGCAGCTCACTGTGGGTCCTCGCGGCGTCAAGGCTGGTACCGTTGAACTCAAGCGGCGAGCAGGGGGCGAGAAGCACGAACTTTCGATCGATTCTGCGCTTTCCCGCATTCTCGACTTCGAAACGTGATTTCAGCTTTCGAACGTACGGTTGCCTTCCGCTATCTGCGTGCGCGCAGACAGGAAGGCTTCATTTCGGTGACGGCCGGGTTCTCGCTTCTGGGAATCTGTCTGGGCGTTGCAGCGCTAATTATTGTCATGTCGGTGATGAACGGATTCCGTTACGAGCTCATCAATCGCATTCTCGGTTTCAACGGGCATATCACGGTGGTCGGCCCCACCGAGGGCATCACGGACTACGCTGAATTCGCCCTGGATCTGGAAGGCGTGCCAGGCGGCACCCTGGTCGTGCCGATGATCGAAGGGCAGGTTCTTGCGACCTCACCCAATGGCCAGTCTGGTGTCATCGTGCGCGGCGTACGTCCGGAAGACTTTCTTTCGCAGGACCTGCTGGTTGACAGCGTCAAGATCGGCCTGCTTGAAGAGTTCGGTTCGGAACCTGGCGTTATTGTCGGAACCCGTCTGGCCCATCGACTGGGTCTGAACTACGGCGACCCCATCAACCTCATCTCGCCACAGGGCGTTCCCACAGCCTTTGGCACGATGCCGCGATCGGTTTCCTATCCCATCATCGGCATCTTTGAAGTCGGCATGTTCGAGTTCGATGCCGGTGTCGTCTTCATGCCGTTGGATCAGGCTCAGACCTACTTCAGGCGTGAAGACAAGGTGACCCAGATCGAGATCATGATTGAGGAGCCCGAACAGCCCGATACTGCCCGTAACGTCGCCTTTGAGATTGCCGTGCAGCGCAATGTGGGCGGTGCGCGCGTGGTCGATTGGCAGCAGACCAACAGCCACCTCTATGGTGCGCTCCAGGTCGAGCGCAACGTGATGTTCCTGATTCTGACGCTGATCATCCTGGTTGCTGCCTTCAACATCATCTCCAGCCTGATCATGCTGGTGAAGGACAAGAACGGCGATATCGCCATTGTCCGGACCATGGGTGCCTCGCGCGGCAGTGTGATGCGGATATTCCTGCTCACCGGTGCCTGCATCGGCGTGGCCGGCACCCTAGTGGGTCTTGCATTGGGCGTGGTGTTCTGCGTCTACATCGAAGAGATCAAGCAGATGGTCCAGTTTTTGACCAATACGCAGCTCTTTCCCGCTGAGATCTATTTCCTCTCTCAACTTCCGGCCAAGATCGATTGGACCGAAGTTGCCACCATTGTCGCCATGGCCCTGGGCCTGACCTTCCTGGCGGCACTCTATCCGGCATGGCGCGCGGCGCGCATCGATCCGGCCGAGGCACTGCGTTATGAGTAGCCCGGCCCTGGAATTGCGCGCGGTCGGACGCACCTTTGTGCAGGGCAACCGCACGTTGGAGGTGCTGCGTGGTGCCGACCTTGTCTTGCAACCTGGCGAACTGGTTGCGCTTGTGGGCCCGTCGGGCGCCGGCAAGTCGACACTGCTCTATATCGCCGGCCTGCTGGAAAAGCCTGACACGGGCGACATCCTGATTTCAGGCAAGGTATGCGATGTTCGCAACGATGCGTCCCGTACGGCGCTACGTCGCCAGCATCTGGGCTTTGTGTATCAGTTCCATCATCTGTTGCCGGAGTTTTCCGCCATCGAGAATGTCGTTCTGCCGCAGCTGATCGCCGGAGTAGGCAAGCGGGCAGCGCGCAAGCGTGGGGTGGAGATTCTCACGCGCCTTGGCCTTGAGGACCGGCTGAAACACCGTCCGGCTCGGCTTTCAGGCGGCGAGCAGCAACGTGTAGCCATCGCGCGTGCGCTGGCCAACGAACCGGCCGTGCTTCTGGCCGATGAACCCACGGGCAACCTCGACCACCACACGGCCGACGAGGTGATGGCCCAACTGACTGCCGAAGTGCAGGGCAGGGGTCTGGCCGCGCTGGTGGCAACCCATAACATGGAGCTTGCCTCCCGCATGAACCGGATCCTGCGTCTGGAAGACGGCAAGCTGGTTGAAGGCTAGAGCGCCTCGAATTTCTGAGGTTCTTCCACAACGAAATCTCAAGCCGTCAAAGCACTGGCGCGCAATCTATGGGATGCTTGGTCATGTCGAATCCAGGCTTCGTCCATCTGCGCGCCCATACGCCGTTTTCCCTGTTGGAGGGTGCGGTCAAGATTCCTGATCTGGTGAAACTGTGCGCGGGCCATCGTATGCCGGCCATGGCAATCACCGATACCGGAAACTTGTTCGGTGCTCTGGAATTCACATCGGCCTGTGTCTCCAAGGGCGTCCAGCCCATCATGGGCACGTTGCTGGCCGTGCGCAGCGGCGATGAGATGCCGCATGGTTGGGAAGATACCGAGCGGGTTGTTCTTCTGGCGCAGGATGAGACGGGATACGGCAACCTTCTCGATCTCGTCAGCAAATCCTATCTGGAGTCAGAACCGGGGGATATCGCCTCCGTCGCGATCGACGACCTCCATGGCCGCACGGCCGGATTGATATGTCTCACGGGAGGCCCTGCTGGTCCGGTCGCCCGGCGCATTCTTGAAAATCAGCTAGGGGAAGCACGCGACCTGACCAAGCGTCTCGTGGAGCTCTTCCCGGGCAGGCTCTATGTCGAACTACAGCGCCACGGGACCCCGGAGGAACAGCAGTCGGAAGCCGCGCTGATCGACCTTGCTTATGAATTCGACCTGCCCCTGGTTGCGACCAACGATGTGATGTTCGTCGATGCGGCCATGCATGAAGCCCATGATGCGTTGATGTGCATCGCCGACAGCGCGACCGTCAATCGGGTGGATCGTCGCCGTGTCACCGATCAGCACTACTTCAAGACGGCCGACGAGATGGCTTATCTCTTCGCCGATCTCCCCGAAGCCATCGCCAATACGCTCGTCATCGCGCGCCGTTGCGCGGTGATGTCGCCGAAACGCCCCCCGATCCTGCCGCCTTATCCATCTGAAGACGGGGCACCGGAGGAGGATGAACTGCGCCGCCAGGCCTCCGAAGGGCTGGAGGCGCGTCTGGCCGAGCACGTTTTCACCGCGGAGATGAGCGATGCGGAGCGTGAGGAAGTCGGCAAGACCTACCGCGATCGCCTGGCGTTCGAGCTTGACGTCATCGTCGGCATGGAATTCCCCGGTTACTTCCTGATCGTTGCCGACTTCATCAAGTGGGCCAAGGAGCAGGGGATTCCCGTAGGGCCTGGTCGTGGTTCCGGTGCGGGTTCGGTCGTAGCGTGGGCGCTGACGATCACGAATCTTGACCCGATCCGGTTCGGGCTGCTGTTTGAACGGTTTCTCAATCCTGAACGCGTGTCGATGCCCGATTTCGACATCGACTTCTGTCAGGATCGCCGCGACGAGGTGATTGCCTATGTCCAGCGCCGATATGGCGATGACCGCGTTGCACAGATCATCACGTTCGGGACCTTGCAGGCACGCGCCGTCGTGCGCGATGTGGGACGTGTGCTGGAGATGCCCTATGGCCAGGTCGATCGTCTCGCCAAGATGGTGCCGGTCAACCCGGCCAATCCGATTTCTCTTCAGCAGGCGCTCGATAGCGAGCAACCCCTCAAGGACGCCCGCAAGGAGCCAGAGGTCGCACGTCTGATCGATACCGCGTTGAAGCTGGAGGGCCTGTTCCGGCACGCCAGCACGCATGCCGCCGGTGTTGTGATCGGTGATCGCCCCCTGCAGGAACTGATCCCGCTCTATCGCGATCCCCGCTCGGACATGCCGGTTTCCCAGTTCCACATGAAGGACGTGGAAAAGGCCGGTCTGGTCAAGTTCGACTTCCTGGGGCTCAAGACACTGACCGTGCTTCAGCGTGCCGTGGAACTACTGGCCCAGAAAGATGTGATCATCGATCTTGATCAGCTGCCGCTCGACGACAAGAAGACCTACGACATGCTGAGCCGCGCCGAGACGGTCGGCGTGTTCCAGCTTGAAGGACAGGGCATGCGCGATGCCCTGAGACAGCTTCAGCCCGATACCATTGAAGACATCATCGCGCTGGTTTCGCTCTATCGCCCGGGCCCGATGGAGAACATTCCAAGCTTCTGCAACCGCAAGCACGGTCGTGAGGAGGTTGATTACCTGCATCCAAAGCTGGAAGCGGTCCTGAAGGAAACCTACGGCATCATCATCTACCAGGAACAGGTGATGCAGATCGCCCAGATTCTGGCCGGCTACAGCCTTGGCGAGGCCGACCTGCTGCGCCGGGCCATGGGCAAGAAGATCAAGGCCGAGATGGCTGCCCAACGCGATCGCTTTGTCGACGGTGCGGTGAAACTGGGCGTCGATGCAAAACGTGCCTCCTTCATCTTCGATCTGGTCGACAAGTTCGCGGGATACGGCTTCAACAAGAGCCACGCTGCGGCCTATGCGATCGTGGCCTACCAGACCGCCTGGCTGAAAGCCAACCACCCGGTGGAGTTCCTGGCGGCTTCCATGACGCTGGACATGGGAACGACCGACAAGCTGAACATCTTCAAGCAGGAACTCGACCGCAAGGACATTCCGCTGCTTCAGCCGGATGTGAATCGTTCCGGTGTTGCGTTCACGGTCGAGCGTCCGGCCGACGGCCCCTCTGCCGTGCGGTACGCTCTGGCGGCGGTCAAGAATGTCGGTGCCGCTGCCATGGCTGACCTGGTCTCTGAGCGGAATGTAAACGGCGACTTCACGGATCTCTTCGATTTTGCCGGACGTCTGGACCATCGTGTCATGAACAAACGCCAGATCGAGAACCTGGCGCGGGCAGGGGCTTTCGACAGCCTGGATTCCAACAGGGCGCGTGTCGTTGCCAATGTCGAGATGATGGTCCGGCACAATGCCGTCATGGCCGAAGAGGCCGCCAGCCAACAGGAAAACCTTTTTGGCGGCGGTGGCGGAGCACCTGCGCCTGCACCTCAGATGATCGAGGTGGAACCCTGGATCAAATCCGATGCGCTCAAGGAGGAGTTCGAGGCAATTGGTTTCCACCTTTCGTCGCATCCTCTGGAACCTTACCGCGAAACCCTCGAGCAGCTTGGCGTCGTGACCTTCCTGGAGGCCGAAACCAGTGCCATCGAGGAGGGGGGATCCTACTTCAAGCTGGCTGCGGTGCCGGTTTCACGTCGTGAACGCACCAGCGGAAGCGGAAACCGGTTCGCATTCGCCGTCGTTTCCGACCTCAGCGGCAGCCATG
>CALIUG010000178.1 GCA_938048755.1 uncultured Alphaproteobacteria bacterium | reverse complement strand
GGGTCGCCCACTGGATAGAATGGTCAGGGATCAGTCTGTTGCAGCGACTGTCGCCGTGCCGTTGATGAGCGACTCAGCCAGCGTGATCTCTTCAACCGTCATGTATTCGGTCAGATGGCTCTGGGCCGAAGCGCTGATCGGCATGCGTTCAGCAGCCAGACCGTAGTAGTAATAGGCCTGCACCAGATCCTGATGCACGCCATAGCCGGAGCCGTACATGAAGCCCAGGCGGTATTGTCCGCGTGTGTGCCCCTGGTCGGCGGCAGCCTGATACCAGCGTACTGCCTCGAAATAATCTTTCTCGACGACAACGCCATCACGGTAGAACTTGCCCATCTGGAACTGTGCCTCGGCATCCCCGGTCTCGGCAGCGCGCTGCATGACAGCCAAACCTTCGGCATAGTCGATTGTGCCCGAACGCCCGTCGATCATCGCCAGACCGTACTGAACCATGGCAGGCAGAAAGTCGCTCTCGGCAGCAAGCTTGTACCAGTAGACTGCGGTGACATCGTTCTCCACGACACCGACACCTTCGTCATACATGCGTCCCATGTTGAACTGGGCGCCAACGTGACCACCCTGGGCCAAGGGTTCCCAGATCTGAACAGCAACGGCGTACTGCTTCTGACTGAATGCTGCCAGGCCATCGGAGTATGACGCGTTGTCATCCGCAAGCGCGGTTGAGGCCGTCATCAGCATGGCGAACTTAGCAAGGGCAAAACGTTTCAAGGTCGTCATCTCCATGTTTCAGGGTCTCAATGGACCCTGGAGTCACTGGGTGGTGTGGCTTCCTGTACCGATGTTGCAGGGCCGGCCTGATGATGAATCACGCGCCAGCCCCCCTCTTCCTTACGGAAGATGTTGGTTGCCACAAGCATACCCTTTCCGATCCCTTCATAACAGATCACATGGGCCAATGTCGTGTTCACAAATGCGCGGGCACCGATACAACGCACTGGCGGCGGACTGGCAAGGATGCTGCGCCAGCTTTCCATCACCGCGTTGCGGTCCACCAGGGCCTGCCAGCCGGGGTGAATACAGGCAAGATCCTGTCCCGTGGACCAGATCGCTTCCATCGCGGGCATGTCTCCGAGCGCGAAGGCTTCATAAAAGGCCTGGTTGGCCTCCAGAACGGCATCCCGTTCATCCATGGCGCAGATCACCCACAACAACGGCAAGGGCATCCAGGGATGAAGCGCCAAGCTTTCGACAGCGCTCCGGCGACCACCCGTGAACCGGGTCCGGTGTGATCGCACTATCCTTGAAAGGTTGCTCCAGGGTCATGGCAAGGCAGTCAAAAGTGCTCGCCACGAACTTCGTGCAGATACGCAAATCAGCCTTGCCGTCCGGCACAACGGGATAGCCGTGCTCTGTCTGGAAATCCGGGTTTGCAGCGGCATAGGCAGCACAAAACCGGTCGTTGAGTTCCAGAACGTGCGGGGCAAGACCGGTAATGCCATAGGGCCCGGCAATGAAGTTGTAGGGCAGGCCCTCATCGCCGTGCACATCCAGCAGGAAGTCGACGCCCGTTCGCTCCATCTCGGCACGGACGCAATGCACTTCGGGACTGGTTTCCTGGGATGGCTCCTGCCACATGCGATTGAGATTGGCGCCTGCCGCATTGGTGCGCAGGTTGCCCAGAACCCCTCCGTCCGGGTTCATGTGCGGCACGACACGAAACGTCGCCTGAGATCTCAGCAGGCGCGCCAGAGCATCATCGGGATCACACAGGCGCTGCAGAAAGCCCTCCATCCACCACGACGCCTGGGTTTCGCCTGGGTGCTGGCGAGCAATGAACCAGAGAGACAGTGGCCCCTGCCCGATCTCGAGCAGATCCATGGCGCGACCCTCCACGGTCTGCCCGATCACCCGCGCGGCCACGCCAGACCGGCTCTGCATCGCCGCGATCAGGGCACGGTGCCGAGCGTGAGGATACGGAGCGAAGTAGGCATATTCGACGGACTCATGCAGAGGCTTGTGGCGGATGACAAGAGCCTTGCCGTCATAGGACGTGGGAACCCGGAACCAGGTTTCCAGATCGTAACTGGCGACGGCCTGATAATCCTCCCAGCCCTTAGTGTAGCTCGACTTACCGGCATTGCTGATCGAAATGACGCAATCGGCACCAGCTACGCCACTCAGCCGGAAATTGAACCACTGAAGAAACTCTGCATTGGAGTCCTTGCGCAGCAGGAGCCTGATATCATCGTGACTCTCCACCTTCTCGATCTCGATGTTTCCGCCGTCAAACGCCGCGTCGATGTTCATGGATTGCAACCTGTCTTGCTGAAACGCGAGCCTACTGCAGGCGGAGCCTGAGCGGAATCCTGTGCCTGTGCATGGACTTGAAACATGGACTCGAATCATGGACTCCCAGGGGCATCTCGGACACCATGTCGGCAACAACAATCGAACCTGAGGTCATCATGATTCGTAAGCTAAAACAACTCGGCCTTGCCACGGCAGCGCTCGGGCTTGTTCTCGCGGGAACGGCCGATGCAAAGGTAGAGGGCGATACGGTTTATCTGGGTTCGGCGATCTCGCTGACCGGCAAATATTCCACCAATGGTGAGCACACCCAGCGCGGCTATGACCTTGCCGTCAAACTGATCAACGAAGCCGGCGGCATCATGGTTGATGGCCAGGACTACATGCTCGACATCATCTACTACGATGATGAATCGACCCCTGCCCGTGGCGCACAGCTTGCCGAACGTCTGATCAACCAGGACGGCGTTGAGTTTATGCTTGGCCCCTACAGTTCCGGCCTGACCAAGGCGATTGCGCCGGTCACCGAGCAGTATGGCGTACCGATGGTGGAAGCCAACGGTGCCTCCCTGTCGCTCTTCACGGAGGGCTACCAGTATCTCTTTGCCGTGCTTTCCACGACGGAACAGTACCTGGCGAGTGCGGTCGCACTGGCTGCTGAAATCGCAGAAGCCGAAGGGCGTGATCCCTCGACGCTGACCCTGGCTGCCGCCTTCGAGAACGATCCCTTCAGTCAGGATATCCGCAATGGCGTGCTGGCCGATGCCGAAGCCCTGGGCATCAAGGTCGTGATCGACGACCAGCTTCCGCCCGAGCTCAACGACATGGCAGCAACGCTCGCCAAGGTGAAGGCGCTGAAGCCCGATATTCTGGTCGTGTCCGGTCATGCCAAGGGTGCGACCCTTGCCATCCGTCAGATGGAGGAAATGCGCGTGGATGTGCCAATGCTGGCGCTCACCCATTGCGATTCAGCCGACATCATCGGCAATTTTGGCGAAGCAGCGGAATACACCCTGTGTGCCAGCCAGTGGGCGCCC
This sequence comes from uncultured Alphaproteobacteria bacterium, assembly GCA_938048755.1. Lineage (GTDB taxonomy): Bacteria > Pseudomonadota > Alphaproteobacteria > SP197 > SP197 > SP197. The sequence continues at coordinate 29,602 of CALIUG010000178.1, read as the reverse complement.
AGCCTTTCCTACAGCGATGATCTGTTTGGTTCGGCTGCCGACTTCGCGGCAACCTTCGAGGCCGAATACGGCTATGCACCACCCTATCAGGCCGCTGAATCGGCCGCTGCCGTCATGGTCTTTGCCGATGCCTTCGAGCGTGCCGGAACCTTCGACAAGGCCGCCGTGCGTGACGCCCTTTCGGAAACCGTCATGGAGACGTTCTACGGCAACATCGAGTTTGACGAGACCGGTAAGAACATCGCCAAACCCATGGTGCTCTATCAGGTCCAGGACGGTGAATATGTCGTCGTTGCCCCGACTGCCTGGGCTGCCTCCGAGGTTCGCTGGCCGACTCCGCCCTGGGCAGACCGTCAGTAACAGAAGGTTCATGTGTCACCCCGGACGACGCGGTAGTAGCGATCCGGAGCCTCGCGAGCATGGCATTTGTCTCTCGAGGTCCCGGCTCTCCGCTGCGCTGCGGCCAGGATGACACGATCTGATCATGCTCGATAACCTTCAACTCTTTGTCGATGCCCCGTTCCTGCTGATTCAGGTTCTGCTGGACGGCATCCTGTTCGGTGCAATCTTCGCGATTGCGGCCTATGGCATGGCGCTGGTCTGGGGCGTCATGAACGTGATCAACATCGTCCAGGGCGAGTTTGTCATGCTGGGCGGGTTCATCACGTTCCAGTTGACGCTTTGGGGTATTCATCCCCTGTTCGGCATTCCCGTTGCCGCCGCCGTGCTGTTTGTCATCGGCATCGCGCTTTACTACGGCGTGATCCGGCGCGTGGTCGACAAGGACATGTTCATCTCACTACTGGCAACCTTCGGGTTGTCGATCCTGCTGCAACAGCTGATGAACCAGATATGGGGCGGCGATGTGCGCACGGCCCAGTCGGGGCTTGGGACCTGGTTCCTGTTCGACTACACGGTGACCGTCGGCCAGATCAAGGTCGTGGCCTGTGTCGGCGCGCTGATCCTGGGGTTGATCCTGATCGTGTTCCTGAAGAAGAGCCGTTTGGGCCAGGCAATCCGGGCAACCGCGCAGAACCCGCGCGCGGCACAGGTGCTGGGTATCAACACCGACAAGGTCTTTGCCGCGACCTATGGCATCAACGCGGCTTTGTGCGGTGCAGCCGGTTCGCTCGTCGTGATGGCCTATTCGGTCCACCCCTATATCGGCCTGCCCTACACCGTGCGCTCCTTCATGATCGTGATCGTGGCCGGCCTTGGCAATCTGCCCGGGGTCATCCTGGCCGGGCTGGGGCTTGGTGCCGCCGAGAACTTCGCGGCCTTCATTCTGGGCGCCCAGTTCCAGGTTGCCTTTGTCTTCTGCCTGCTCATCGTCATTCTGGTCGTGCGCAACACCCTGCTGCGGCGCAAGCGCAAGTATCTGAAATGAACGGCCGCGGTCAGATCATACTGGGCATCGTGATTGTTGCGGCAGCACTCGCCGCGCCTCTCGTCTTTCCGGACTTCCGCGCCCAGATCGCCATGCTGTGGGTGATGGTTCTGTTTGCCCTGACCTGGGACATCCTGGGGGGCCAGACCGGCTACAACACCTTCGGCAATATCCTGTTCTTCGGGACGGGCATGTACGCGGCAGCCGTGTTCCAGCGTGACGGCGGCTTCGACTATTTCCCCGGCCTCTTCATCGGCATGGGGTTGGGCGCCCTCATCAGCGTTGCCCTGGCCACAATTCTGGGATCCATGATCCTGCGCATGCGCGGGCACTACTTTGCCATCGCGACACTGGGCCTGGGGATCGCCGCAGGTGAGATTGCCAGCGGCTGGGACTACATCGGCGCGGGCTCGGGCATGTCGCCGCCCCTGTTCCCCGGCGCACCCGGTGTTTCCTACATCTTCTTTGGTTATCTGTTCTTCGGGTTGGCGCTCATCACGTTCCTGCTTCTGGCCTGGGTCTATCGCACCCGCTTCGGCCTGGCGCTCAACGCCATACGCGACAACGAAGATAAGGCCGAAGCGATGGGCCTGAAGACCGATACCTACAAGATCGCAGCCTGGATGCTGGCTGCCCTGTTTCTTGGCCTGTGCGGTGGTGCGGCGGGCAACATGCTGGGCTTCATCGACCCGCGCGACACCGCCTTTGCCGGCGCCACCTTTGGTGTCTGGATGGTCCTGATGGCGATTCTGGGCGGCAAGGGAACCCTCTGGGGGCCCGTGCTTGGCGCCTTTGTCTTCCACGTCACCCAGGAAATCCTGTGGACCCACCTGCTGGGCTGGCAGCGTGTGGCTCTGGGCCTGATCATTGTCGGCATCGTTGTGTTCTTCCCCCAGGGCATTCTGGGTTGGGCGCGCACCCGCTGGCCCAAGCGTTTCGGCCACAGGGTCGAAACGTCATGACCGACCAGCTTGTCATTACAGGCGTCTCCAAGCGCTTCGGGGGCATCGTCGCCAACGAGAGTATCTCGCTGTCGGTGCCGCAGGGATCGATCACCGGCATGATCGGACCAAACGGCTCGGGCAAGACCACGCTCTTCAATTCCATTGTCGGTCATCATCCCGTGGACGGCGGTTCCATCACCTTCGAGGGGCGTGAGATCACACGTCTGCGTGTTCCCCAGATCGCGCGGCTGGGCATGATCCGCACGTTCCAGCAGACCCGCATCTTCGGCAAGATGACCTGCATGCAGAACATGGCGATCAGCGACGCCGATCATGGTTACGGCCTGATGGCTCTGTTGAAGCCCGTATCAGGCGAGACCAGGGACCGGTCCGAAGCGCTGCTCGAATACTGCGGCCTGCACAGCAAACGCCACTTGCTTGCCGGTGACCTCTCCTTTGGTCAGCAGAAGCTGCTGGAGTTTGCAATGGCGCTGATGATCCGCCCGCGCATGTTGCTGCTGGACGAACCAACGGCAGGCATCAACCCGACTCTGATCAACGGCCTGATCGAGCGCCTGATCCGCGTGAATCAGGACCTGGGCATCACCCTTTTCGTGATCGAGCACAACATGCGCGTCATCATGAACATGGCCGAGAACATCCATTGCCTGGCCTATGGCAAGCTGCTGGCCAGTGGCGCACCCGATGACATCCGCAACGATCAGCGTGTGATCGACGCCTACCTGGGCGGGCACTAATGGCCGAGGGCAAACAGATCAGCGGCTACGGGCTTGGCAGTGTCGATACCGTTATGTCGGTGGATGCCGTGGAGCAGGCCGCGCGCGACATGGAAAGCGGCGGCCCTTCCCGCGAGGATCTGAAGGCGCTGACCGGCGAGCGCGAGACGGCCGTCGACCTGACGGGCCTCAAGGCCGGATACGGACGCATGGAGATTCTCCATGGTCTCGACATGCTGGTCGGCAAGGGCCAGTCGCTCTGTCTGATCGGTCCCAACGGTGCGGGCAAGTCAACGGTCTTGCACGCGATCTTCGGGTTTTCCGATGTCATGGGCGGCAGCATCACCGTGGGCGAGCGCGACGTGACCCGCCTCACCTCCAACGAGAAGCTGTCGCAGGCAGGCGTCGCCTACATCCTTCAGGATAACTCCGTTTTCCCCGACATGACGGTCGAGGAAAACCTGTTGATGGGTGGTTTTCTGAAGAACCGCCCTGTCGAAGCCAGACAGTCCGCCGACCGTGTCTTCGAGAAGTACGCACGTCTTGCAGAGCGCCGAAAACAGAAGGCGGGCACCTTGTCTGGCGGTGAGCGACGCCTGCTGGAGATTTCCCGTGCTCTCATCATGGACCCCCAAGTCCTGCTGGTCGACGAACCCTCCATCGGCCTGGAGCCGCGCTTTATCGACATGGTGTTCGAGATCCTGGGCGACCTGCAGCAGGGCGACGGCAAGACCATCATCATGGTGGAACAGAATGCCAAGAAGGGCCTGGAATTCTCCGATATCGGCTACGTCCTGGTATCGGGCCAGCTCGCCAAGGCCGGGTTCGGCAACGACCTGCTGAACGATGATGATGTCGGCAGGCTCTTTCTTGGCGGCTAGAGCGCAATGCGCACGATTACGCGCCCCCAAACAAATGCCACGCCGTAACCTTGATTCGTTCAGGGGCTGAGGCACACTCCCCTCGCCAACAAGGGGACGACCATGAAAGAAGCCAGCGGCGATATCAAATTCCTGATCAGCGACACACCCGACTTTCCCGAAGATCAGGCGCACGCGATCGCGCGCAGGCTGTTCGGCATCGACGGCGACCTGAAGTTTCTGGACTCCGACCGTGACCTCAACTTCCGCCTTCGGAACGACGACGGCACCTGGGTTCTGAAGTTCTTTCATCCGGAAGAAGATGCCGGTGTCATCGACTTTCAGACAAAAGCCCTGCTCCATATCGCCGAAACGGACCCCGACCTTCTGGTTCCCTGGGTGACGCCGACCAAACGCGGCCAGCCCTTCGGCAAGGCCAAGGCACCGGACGGGCGCACCAGCATCGTGCGCCTGCTGGGATGGGTCCCGGGCACCGATCTGCATAGGGTCCCCGACAACAGGAACCTGCGCCACAGCACCGGCGCCCTGGTCGCGCGCCTGGACCGGGCACTGCAGGGGTTCTACCACCCCAACGCCGTGCACACGCTGGTCTGGGATATCAAGCAGTCCCCTGCTCTGCACATCCATACCGGTGACATCAAGAATCGTGGAAGGCGCAAGCTGTGCGAGAAAGGGCTGGATCAGTTCATCAATGATGTGCTGCCGCGCTGGACGCACCTGCGCAGCCAGGTCATCCACAACGACGCCAACATGGCCAATGTCGTGGTCGATCCTGCAAGGCCCGACACGGCGGCCGGCGTCATCGACTTCGGCGACATGATCCACGGACCCATTGCTGCAGAAGTGGCGATGGCGGCCGACAACTTCGGCGTCAGGGTGAAGGATCCGATGAATGCGTTCATCGATGTGGCACTGGGCTTTGATTCCGTGATGCCGCTGATGGAAGACGAGGTCGAGGTTCTCTTCGACATGATCGCCGCACGCTTTGCGCTGACCGCGACCATTGTGGCGCGGCGCGCTGTCGCAAGAACCGGCTCGCCCGAGTACCTACCCCATCTCGAAAAGGAATCGACGGACGCCCTCGACAAGATGTTCACGGTCGGGCGTGAAGCCGGAACCGCGATGTTCCGCGATGCCCTGCGTTTCCCCGCACGCGGCGTCAAAGGCACCGTCAGCACACCCGAGGCCACAGACCTGAAGGCCCAACTCAAGCGCCGCAACAAGTATCTCGGCAAGCATCTCAGCTTGTTCTACAAGAAGCCGCTCCATGTCGAGCGTGGCGAAGGCGCGATCCTCTATGACGCCAACGGGCGCGCCTTTGTCGATGCCTACAACAACGTCACCAGCGTGGGCCATTGCCATCCCCACGTCGTCAACGCGGTCACGCGCCAGGCCTCTGCCCTGGGCACCAACACGCGTTATGTCTATTCCATTCTGGCCGACTATGCCGAGCGGCTGCAGGCCACCATGCCCTCCCATCTCAACGCCTGTGTCATGGTGAACTCAGGCAGCGAAGCCAACGACATTGCCTGGCAGATGAGCACCATGCTGACGGGCAACCGTGGCGGCATCGTCACCGAGCACGCCTATCACGGCATTACCGAAGCCATCGTCGCGCTGTCACCGGAAGGTATTGACGCCAATGCACCCGACAACCGCGAACGCGTCGCATCCCATGTGCGCACACTGATCGCGCCGGAGGTCTATCGCGGCCCCTGGCGTACCGGTGAAAAGGGCCTGGCCGACAAGTATGCCGCCGATGCGGATCGTGCGATCGGTGAACTCGAGGAATCGGGCCACGGCGTCGCAAGCCTGATGATCGATACGTCGTTCTGCAGCAACGGCATTCCCGATGTACCCAAAGGTTACCTCAAGAAGGTCGCGGCAAAGGTCCGGGCAGCCGGCGGCATGATCATCGCCGACGAGGTGCAGTACGGTTTCGGTCGTCCAGGCACCCATATGTGGGGCTTCGAATACCACAACACGAAGGCCGACATCGTCACCATCGGAAAGCCGGTCGGTGACGGGTTTCCGCTGGGTGTCGTCGTGACGAGCCGCGAGATCCTCAACGCCTTTACTGAGGTCACCGGTCTCTTCAGCACGTTCGGCGGCAATCCCGTTGCCTGTGCGGCGGGTCTGGCGGTGCTTGACGTCATCGAGCGTGAGGACCTGCTGGAAAACTGCCGCGTCACCAGCGAACACATGAAGTCGGGCCTGCGTGAACTGATGGCGCGCCACGACTGTATCGGCGACGTGCGCGGTCACGGCTTTGTCACCGGTGTGGAAATCGTGAGCGACCGCGAAGCCCGCACACCCGATGCCGACACCATGATCACCGTGATGAACCGCATGCGCGAGCTTGGCGTGCTGACCGGGCGCGAAGGGCACAACGGCAATGTCTTCAAGATCCGCCCACCCATGGTGTTCAGCCGCGACAACGCCGACAGCCTGGTCACCGCGATGGATCAGGCCATGAACGAACTGTAGAGCACAGGACGAAGGGAGCGCAGCGATGTTCAGTCACATCACCCTTGGCACCAACGATATTCGCAAGGCAGCAGACTTCTATGACGCGGTGCTTGATCCTCTGGGCCTGAAACGCACGTTCAGCGAGATTGATGACGGCATCATCGCCTACGGGCCCGACAACCAGCCGCCGCAGTTCTTCATCTGCACACCGTTCAACGAGCAGGCCGCGAGCGTGGGCAACGGCACCCATGTCGCCCTGATGGCGCCGAACCGCGCCGCGATCGATGCCTTTCACAAGACGGCCATCGAAGCCGGCGGCACCGACGAAGGGGCACCTGGGCCACGCCCGCAGTATCACGAGCATTATTATGGTGCCTATATCCGCGATCCCGACGGCAACAAGCTGCAGGCTTGCTGCCACGAGCCCGAGGGCTAAGGCGTCAGGACCGCGAGACGGCTTCGGCCAGTGCGCCCGCGTCCACGTGACGCAGCGCTTCATCAATCACTTCGAGCCCTGCACCCGGCTTGGGCGCAAACGTGGAAAGTACACGACGCCAGGCGCGGGCGCCGGGCTGGCCCTGATAGAGGCCGAGCATGTGACGGGTCATGCGGTGGAGCGGGACACCCTTCTCCAGTTCAGCGGCGACATAGGGCAGGTAGGCTTCGACAATCTCGCGCCGTGTCGGGGCCACTCGATCATCTCCAAAGATCAGCCGGTCGGCATCGGCCAGGACGTGAGGCGTGTGATAGGCAGCACGACCGATCATGACACCATCGACCTGCTGGAGATGTTCCAGCGCGGCATCCAGGTCAGGGATGCCGCCGTTGATGTTGATCTCCAGTTCGGGAAACCGGGCCTTGGTGGCATAGACGACGTCATACCGCAGCGGCGGGATATCGCGGTTCTGCTTGGGTGAGAGCCCTTTGAGCCAGGCCTTGCGTGCATGCACCGTGAAGCTGTTGCAGCCGGTTTCGGCAATCTGCCCGATGAACGACGGCAGCGTTTCCTCATCATCCATGTCGTCGATGCCGATACGGCACTTTACGGTCACCGGAATGGAAACCGCCTCCTGCATGGCGGTAACACAGCGCGCAACCAGTTCCGGCTCAGCCATCAGACAGGCGCCGAACCGGCCTGACTGCACACGATCGCTGGGGCAACCCACATTGAGATTGACCTCGAGGTAACCAAAACCCTCGGCGATCCGCGACGCCTCGGCCAATTTCTCCGGATCGGAACCGCCAAGCTGAAGCGCAAGCGGCTGTTCCGGTGCATCAAAGCCCAGAAGGCGCTCGCGGTCGCCATGCAGGACCGCATCGGCGACGACCATTTCGGTATAGAGCAGCGTGTGTCGCGTCACGCCGCGCAGGAACATGCGGTCATAGCGATCCGTGCAATCCATCATGGGTGCGACGGAAAGTTTGCGGTCAGGGACGGGCGGTTCAGCGAACATGGGTCCAGCTAAACCGCGCGGCTTCCGGATTCAAGTCGCAGAACATGGGAGCGCACGCGGAAGGATCGCCAAAGGGCGGATTCATGATAGTTTTTCAGCGGGGCTTAAAGGGATAAGGACTGTTGATGAACCACGTACGCAACTGCTTTCTGGTATTCGCCGCCTGCGCGGCTTCTGTCATTCTCACTCCTGCAGACGCCGATGATCCCGCGCCCTGGCAGGTCCCGAACGATGTGAACTTCGCCATCAACGAGCCGGATCTTTATGCCTGGGTCACCTTCGTTGCACTCAACTGGCCGGCAGATCTGGAAGCCAAGGGGCCCGACACCGCCGCTGCGTTCGGAGCCGACGGACCAGTTGTCTGGGAGACCTGGGCGGAGAAGGAAGAGGTATTTCTGCCCGGCGCTCCCGATCCCGGTGACTGGGAAGACATCGGGATTTCCGGCGTGCGCCCGGCAAAGGGCGAATTGCCGACACAACAACAGCTGATCTTTGCCGCCGAGCCAGTCCCCCCGGGCAGCGCGTACAACCAGAACCTCGAAGTGCGCATGAACAAGTCGACCTTCGACTACATCATCACCAACGAGCTTTATTCCATCGAAGGTCAGCAGGCCATGTTCTACACGGGAAACCAGATCGGCTTTCCCCAGGACTCGATTGAGGTGAAGGCCGTTTGGCGGCCCATCACGGAAGCCGAAAAGCCGCGTTACAAGTGGAATGTCTTCACCGACAAGGACGGCAACGAGACCCTCTTTGGCCTGACCGGATTCCACATCATGTCGGCTGTGATCTCCAACTGGTTCTGGGCCACCTTCGAACACGAAGACAACCCCTATCGCCGCGGCATCTATGACGAAGGTTGGATGCTGCCATCGGTCGACAGTGTGGCCTGCCCTGACCAACCCGTGGGCTGCATGGCAGCCCCCACCGGCCTGGGACTGGAAGGCACGGTGTGGGAGCACTACCGTCTGCGCGGCACGCAGATCGACTATATCGACGACAATGGCGTTCCCATCGTTCTGACAAACTCGGAAATCGAGACCGGCATGCAGACCACCAGCTCCTGCATGACCTGCCATGCACGCTCCACCATCGGCCCCAACAGGAATGTCGCCATGGAGTACAAGTTCGGCGCCGATCAGGACGACTATCACCCTTCGGCACCGGTCGCCATGCGCATCGACATCAACAGGTTTTTCGATAACGGACAGGTCGGCGGCTATGTCGGCGTGCCTCAGGACGACTGGTATGCCCTGCCCGACACCGGCGCCTATTCTTGGCCCGGCTACGCGCGCATGGACTTCCTCTATTCCCTCTACAGCGCCGATTACCGCAACCCCGGCGTTCCCGAAAAGGAGTAGCGACATGCGCGCGCTGTTTCTTGTGTTTCTGTTTCTGGCCGGCCCGGCACTTGCCGAGCAGCCACAGAACATCGCCGATCTGCGTTCCGAGATTATCGGTTACATCGATTCAGGCAGCTATTCTGCCGACCAGATGCAGGCTGTGCAGCCGGGCATCACCTGGCTTGAGTGGCGCGCCGCCCAGAGCACGCCTGGTGAAAAGCTGGCGCTGGTTCTCGATATCGACGAGACCTCGCTCTCCAACATGGCAGCGCAACGCGCCAACGGGTTCTCCTATTTCCGCACCGGCCCCTGTGACCATCTGCCCGAAGGCCCCTGCGCCTGGGATAGCTGGGTTGCTCTGGGCGAGGCCACCGCGATCACACCGACGCTGGCGCTGTTCAACGTTGCGCGTGCAAACGGCATCGATGTCTTCTTCATTACCGGGCGCATGGAATCCATGCACGACGTCACGGTCTCCAACCTTGAGGACGTGGGTTATGTAGACTGGGCCGGGATCACGACCAAACCTGAAGGCCTCAAGGTTGCGTCTGCCGCCGACTACAAGGCACCAGCCCGCCAGGCCATTGAAGCGGACGGCTACACCATCGTGCTCAATGTCGGGGACCAGCCCAGCGACCTTGCAGGTGGCTATGCCGAACGTACAATCCTTCTGCCAAACCCGATGTACCGCATTCCCTGATCAGGGGTCGAACGTCCAGTCGACGATATGGTCCAGCAGTTCCTCATCGCTGACATCGCGTTCGGAAACCACCTTGTCGTGGAGCGAGATTCCCACACGCCGTACACTGCCCGGGTCTCCTGAAACCAGGGGATGCCAGTCGAACAGCTCCTTGCCTTCCGCGATCAGCCGATAGGCACAGGTGCCGGGCATCCAGGCAAGTTCTTCGATGTTGCCGGGCGTCAGCTTGATACAGTCGGGAACACGGCGCTTGCGATGGTGGTAATCGCTGCACCGGCATGTGCCCAGATCCAGCAGGCGACAGGCCACATCGGTGGTCTCGATCTCACCAGTATCCTCGTCCTCCAGCTTCACAAGGCAACAACGACCACAGCCGTCGCACAGGGATTCCCACTGGCGCTTTGTCATTGCCTCCAGTGGGATCCGCTTCCAGAAGGGCGCATCGAAGTCGCTCAATAGACCTCTGCGTAACGACGACAGATCTCGTCATCGTCCAGGCCATCCAGGGCGGCGAGTTCGCCCCGCTTGTGCATCAGATAGGCGTCCAGCAGTTCGCCCGGCATCAGATCACGGATGCCCTCTGCCGATTCCAGGGCATCGAGCGCTTCGCCCAGAGAGGACGGCAGCGCACACACGCCCAACGCGGCACGCTCGTCATCTGTCATTGCGGCAGGGTCCGATGAGGTAGGCTCCGGCAGGGGGAGGTTCTCGCGAATACCCTCCAGGCCTGCCCGTGTCAGAATACCCAATTGAAGATAGGGGCTGGCTGCTGCGTCCCCGGCACGGAACTCGACATTGAAGGCACCAGCGACATTGGCGCCGGGCATGTCGGAGACCGGACAGATGCGGATCGATGCCTCGCGATCCCGGAAGCCCAGGTTGTTGTAGGTCGAACTCCAGGAATGCGGCTTCAGGCGCAGGTAGGATGCGGCAGATGGCGCCGTCACGGCAATGATCTGGGGCAGCCGGCGCAGGATGCCGGCAATGAAACTCCCCATTACCGACGAGACACCATAGGGCGCATCGGCGTCATAGGCGGCAGGCTGGCGTTGGCGGTCGCGAAAGCTCATGTGGATGTGGACGCCGTTGCCTGCCGCGCCGCGGGTGACCACCGGCGAAAAGCTCACCTTGCGTCCCAGCCTGCGTGCCGTGGCATGCGCCAGTTCACGCACGATCACGGCGCGATCTGCGGCGGCTACACCGCGTCCAGGCTCTACCGTGATCTCGAACTGGTTGGGCCCGAATTCCGGCAGGAAGGTATCGGGTTCGGCATTGGCCGCACGCAAGGCATAGAGGTAGGCCTCGGGGAACTCACCTGACAGTCGGACCTTATCGAGACCGTAGGAATCACCGGGACGGTCGGGAATGCTGTCGTCATGGAATTCGTGCTCAAAAGCGGCAATCAACATCAGGCCTGTTTCGCGTTCCAGGTCCTTCACCGCGTCGTTCAGGTAGGAGCGCAGACAGCAATCCCAGGGACGTCCGTCCATGTGGTGGATGTTGCCCAGCATGAACCGTTCCGCCACGGACCCATCGCCAAAGTCGACTTCGATTTCGGTTGCAGCATCGGGAATGAGCGCGAGATCACCCAACGGCCCCCAAGGCGTGGCCGGAATCTGGCCCCAGCAATTGATCATGGTGTTGGTAAACGTCCAGCCAACGCCTTTTTCCAGGCGCACGTCACGTTCGGTAATCGGGAAACCCTTGCCGCGTGTCTGTCCGGCAAAGTCACTTGTGACGGCCATGACCAATGGAATGCGATGCACGCTAACCTCCTGATTTCAGCGTGTCGGCGAACTTAGATCGAATGCCTTCCTGACTGAACCATTCAATTTTCCGGACTCAGGCAAAACCGTACATGCGCTTTGCGTTGTCATGGACGATCTTGCGCTTGTCCTCTGCAGAGATGCCGGCAAAGGTTCGCTCGATCACGTCCTGACTGTACGGGAACGTGCCTTCATCATGGGGATAGTCGCTGCCCCACATCAGGACATCTGCACTGGTGTAATCCAGCAGACGGAGGGCAATGGGGTCGTCACTGAAGGTCACCGCGCCTTGACGGCGGAAGAACTCACTGGGTTTCATCTCCAGTTGCGGGCGCACCCACATGTGTTTCTTCTCGACCTGCTCATCCATCACGTAAAGCAGCCAGGCGAGCCAGCCTGCACCGCACTCCACGACAACAAACTTCAGATCGGGATGCCGCTGCAGGGCGCCCGAGGCGATCAGCAAGGCAACCGGGCTCTGTCCACGCGCCATGCTCATGGCCATGTGAGCCAGAGCACCGCCATGCCCCTCCTCCTCGCCCCAGTCCTCGGGGTAATAGTCCTCGCTCTCGGTGAACGCGTGGAGACTCACGACCAGATCATGATCGGCACAGGCAGCCCAGAACCGCTCATAGTCCGGCAGGTTGTATGGCCGGCTTTCCATGGTGAGCGGGATCTTAATGCTGCGATAACCGGCCTTGGCGACACGCTCGACCTCACGAACGGCTTCCTCGAGATCGATGACCGGTACGATGGCAACCGGCAGGAACTTGTCCTTGCGTTGGCCAAACAGGCCGATGCCCCAATCGTTGTAGGCGCGCGCCACGGCAAACTGATACCCGGGATCCTTGGAATTGTAGAGAAAGAGCGAACTGTTGGGATAGATCACCTCGGCAGAAACACCGTCACGTTCCTGATCCTTCAGACGACGATCAAGATCACGGCCACCTGTTGGGTCATCGCGGAACTCCCGGTTCTGATCATCCTCATCAGAGCGTTCTTCCGCCAGGTCGACGCGCCGGGGCTTCTTGCCGTCGACAACCGAGTATTCGGCCCCGTCCCGCACTTCGACGCGCGGTGCGCGATCCCTGAATTTCTTGTCGAGCCACTCGCTGTAGAGCTCTGGCGGCTCCTGAACATGGCTGTCAGCAGAAATCACGGGTGCATCTGACACGGCAAATCCTCCAGTTGTCAGGTCAAAGTGCAACCTGTCTGAACACCAAATGCAAGGCCTGCTTTGATTCTGCCCACCCTTCCGGTTTCACGGGCATGCGTCCTATAGTCAGGCAACGAAAGGTTGCGGTGCTTGGGCGACATGCTGGCAGGTAGACGATCAGGCGGCATCGGCGGATTGGGATACTGGCTCAAAGGCCTTGCTGTCCTGATCCTGCTGTTTGGCGTGGGCACAGCCCATGCTGACGCCATCGATGATGCCCTTGAGCGCGTTTACGAACATGGCAACTACCAGGAAGACCTGCCAGCTCCTTACGAACCCGAAACCACCATCGATTTCATCGACCTCGAACCGTCTGATCTGGCCTTGCCTGCCAATGTCATGCTGTTGGCGTTTTATGCCATTCTCGCGGCCTTCGGCATCTTCATGATCGTCATTCTGTTCATGCTTCTGTCTGGTGCGCGGCTGCCGGCCTTCAACCGCGCACTTGATGAGGACGAAACGGGGGAAACGAGCGAGGGCAAGCCGCAGAGGCCCGCCACGGCCCAGGGTTGGCTCGCTGCAGCCGATGACCTTGCCGGACAGGGGCGTTACGGCGAAGCCATACACGCCCTGTTGCTGGCCGTTCTGACGCGCCTGCGCGAGCGCGCGGCCATGGCGTGGCGCAGTTCCACCACAGCCCGCGAAATCGTTAACCAATCCAATCTCACCAGCGACCAGGAAGGCCTGCTGGGCCTGCTCGTACGATCGTCCGAGCTGACCCATTTCGGCGGCCGCGATGCCAGTCGCGATGAATTTGCCGAATGTCGGAGCGGCGCGCTCAAGTTGCTCGACGGCGTTTCAGAAGGCCGGGCATGAGCGCCGCGACGCAGGATCAGGTCATTGGCCGCCGCGGTGTTGTCTGGATGCTGATGATTGGCGGCGTCGGTCTGGTTGGCTCGCTGTTCCTGCTGATCTTCGGTGACACGATCGGCCCTCCGACGACAGCAAAGGGAAGCAGTTACTCCGATTCAGCCGTTGGTCATGGCGCCTTTGTCGAGCTCTTGCGCGCCATGCGTTACCGCGTCTTCATCAATCGTGACCCCGAAGCCAGACACATCACATCCCGGGACCTGATCATCATTGCCGAACCCGATATCAGACTGTTCAGTTCCGAGAGGCTGGAGAGCCTATCGCGAGAACAGGCGCAGGTTCTGATCGTCCTGCCGAAATGGGCCACCTGGCCATCAACCGAAGATCCAGGCTGGATCGAACGGGCAGAGTTGCTTCCAATCGAGGCGGTCCAGTTGCTGGCTGACGAAGTCATCGAGAACGCTACTGCGACACGTGGCTCCGTCGAAACCCTGACGCTGAACCGTTTCCCCGAATGGGTGCCGACTCTGGCCGATGCGCAGTTCGTAAAATCCCTAGACCTGCGCCCGATCGTCACCGGACCGGACGGCAACCTGATGGCCTATGTCGAATCAAGCAACCTGCGCATCGCGGTTCTGACAGACCCTGACCTGATCGCCAATCATGGTTTGCACCTCGGTGACAATGCCCATCTGGCCCTTGCTCTTGTGGATGTCCTGCTGCTGCCGGGCGGGCGCATCTTCATCGACGAAACGCTGCACGGCTTCGCAGTCGAGAAGAACGTCTGGAGACTGATGTTCGAACCGCCCTACCTCGCAGCAACCCTGTTGGCTCTGGTCACCATGTGGTTGATCGTCTGGCATTCAGCGCGCCGGTTCGGGGCACCGCTTCCGCCCATGCCGGCGTTCTCATCAGGCAAGGACGCTCTCATTGAAAATGCTGCACGGCTTCTGATCTCGGGCGGTCATGGTGCTCATGTCGCGGAACGTTATGGCGAGGCAACCGTGATCGAAGCCGGCCAACGCCTGCGCCTGACGAACCGCGACGCCACAGACGATCTGCGGCCGCAACTTGAGCGCATCGCGGAGCGTCGTGGCATCACGGCCAAACTGCCCTGCCGCAGGCAGCAGACCCTGCACCCTGTCGCCCTGGCCCGGCGCTATCACGAATGGAAACTGGAGATGTTCGGTGGATCTTGAACACATTGCGAAGCTGACCGGTGACATCAAGGCACAGGTCAAGAAGGCCGTCGTCGGGCAGGATTCTGCCATCGACCTGCTCCTGGTTGCCCTGTTGAGCGACGGCCATGTTCTGATGGAAGGCGTGCCCGGTACCGCCAAGACCATGATCGTGCGCTGTTTTGCCGCAAGCCTGGATCTGGACTTCGGGCGTGTGCAGTTTACGCCGGATCTGATGCCAGGCGACGTGATCGGCACCAACCTCTTCAATTTCACCGACAACCGCTTTATTCTGACCAAGGGTCCGATCTTCACCCAGATGCTTCTGGCCGACGAAATCAACCGCACACCGCCCAAGACCCAGGCCGCCCTGCTGCAGGCCATGCAGGAACGCATGGTCACGATTGATGGTGAAAACTACGCGCTGGATGCCGGCTTCATGGTCGTGGCGACTCAGAACCCCATCGAGCAGCAGGGCACCTATCCCCTGCCCGAAGCGCAGCTTGATCGTTTTCTCTTCAAGCACATCGTGGATTACCCCTCCCGCGAGGATGAACGCGCGATCGTGCGCCAGCACGGACACAAGACGACGATGTCGGGACCAGCAGCGTTCAACATCGAACCGGTGGCAACGCTCGACCAGCTTGAAGAGGTCCGCCGTCAGGTCGAAACCGTGCGTCTGAGCGATGATCTTGTCGACTACATCGTCGACCTGATCCGCGCCAGCCGCGAACATCCCGGCCTTTCTTTTGGCGCATCGCCGCGCGCTGCCAACATGCTGGCCAGCGCAGCACGAGCCCTGGCCGCCTTATCCGGCCGGGACTACGTCATCCCAGACGACGTGAAGTACCTGGCCTCTCCTGCTCTGCGCCACCGCATTGTCCTTTCGCCGGCCTCCGAGATCGAAGGGCTCGATGCCGACAGCATCGTCGACGACATCATCGAACAGACGCCCACGCCCAAATGATTCATCCCACGCAGCGTGCAGCCCTGATGGTCGGTGCCGGTGCACCGGTCATGCTGGTCGCTGCCCTGGCTGCACCACAAAGCTGGGTTTATGGCCTTGCCTATCTGGGTGCCGCGCTGGCTCTGATCGCCATGGACGGTCTTGTGGTGTTGCTGCGCCACCGTGTTGAATCCCATGTGACCTGTCCGGCCATGCTGCATATCGGGGAAACCGAGCACGTCACCGTGCAACTGATGACATCGCGCGCAACACCGGTTGAAATCGGCCTGGACATGGAAGGGCCCGTTCATCCGGTCGCACAGATCAGCGGGCGCACCCAGGGCGGCGTAGAATCCCATCACGTGCTGGACGTGGAGACCTTCCGGCGCGGCATTGTCAAACTCCATGCCTTGTGGCTGCGCATCCAGGGTCCGTTCGGGCTGGTCGCACGCACGCTGAAACGACCGCTCGATCTCGAGAGTGCCATTGTTCCCAACATTGCCGCGGTCAAGCGTGACGCGCTCAACTTCTCGGCCAGCGATGCCCCCATCGGTTCCAAGCGCCAGCATCAGAAGGGCACCGGCACGGAATTCGACGCCCTGCGCGACTATGTTGCCGGCCTGGATTCCCGTTCCATCGACTGGAAACACTCCGCGCGCCACCGGCGTCTGGTGTGCAAGGAGTTCCAGACCGAACGCAACCACAACATCATTCTGGCACTCGACACCGGCCATCTGATGTCCGAACCGATTGAGGGCGTGCCGAAACTCGACCACGCCATCACCGCCCTGCTCCTGCTCAGCTACGTTTCCCTGATGGCGGGCGATCGTGTCGGCGTATACGGGTTCGACGCGCGCGCCCATACCTTCACCGCGCCGGCCGGCGGCACCGGTGTCCTGCCGCGCATCCAGCACGCCTTCAGCGCGCTTGACTACAGCACGGAGGAGACCAACTTCACCCTGGCTCTGGCGGAACTTGGCGGGCGCCTGCGTCGGCGCTCCCTGGTCATCGTGGCATCGGACTTTGTCGATACCGTAACCGCCGAACTGATGATCGAGAACGTGACCCACCTTGCGCGCCGCCATGTCGTGGTGTTCCTTGCCTTGCGCGAACCATCCCTGGAGCTGCGCATCGCCACCCCACCCAACACACTCGAGGATGTTGCCGGGGCCGTGGTCGCCCACGATCTCCTGCGTGACCGGCGGGAGGTCTTCATGAAGCTCGAACGCATGGGTGTGATGTGTCTGGAAGCACCGGTCGGCAGGCTGGGGCCCGATCTCGTCAACCGCTACCTTGCCATCAAGATGCGGGAGATGATCTGACCCATGGCTTCCGGCGATCTCATCAAGAGTTACCGTTTCCGTGCCGAACGTGAACAGAACTGGCGCGACCTCGAAGGTCTGATCGAACGCGCGGAGAAGCGTGGTCTGCGCTCCCTCCCACCTGAAGAGATTCTGCGCATTCCCACGCTCTATCGCGCCTGCATGTCTTCCCTTTCGGTTGCGCGCAGCATTTCCCTGGATGCCAACCTGCTGGATTACCTCGAAGGCCTGGCGACACGGGCCTACTTCACCATCTATGGCGTGCGAGCCGGACTGGGCGGCATGCTGGGCAAGTTTTTCGCGCTCGATTTCCCGGCCGCCGTACGCAAGACGCGCCTGCACAGTTCAGCCAGCGCCTTCCTGCTGTTCCTTGGCATCGCTGCGGGCTGGAGCATTACCGCCAGCAATCCGGACTGGTTTTACGCCTTCATCAGTGCCGACATGGCCGGTGGCCGCACGCCCGAGGCGACACGCGCCGAACTGGAAGCAACCATCTTCGAAGCCGTCAGTTGGCATGACGCGTTGATTACCTTTGCCGCATTCCTGTTTTCCAACAATGCCGGCGTGGCCATGCTCTGTTTTGCCCTGGGTGCCATCTTCGGAATACCCGTGGTCCTGCTGCTGCTGTTCAACGGCATGCTTCTAGGCGCCATGTGCGCGGTGTTTGCCGGCCAGGACCTGACTGTGGGGTTCCTGGGCTGGCTCTCGATCCACGGCACCACGGAGCTTCTGGCCATTATCCTGTGCGGTGGCGCCGGCTTCTATCTTGGCGGCGGCATCATCAGCCCCGGACGCCGGTCTCGCCTTGCCGCGCTCGCGGATCGCGGCCGCACGGCGGCCGTGGTTGTCATGGGGGCCGTGGTCATGCTGTTCGTTGCTGCCATCCTGGAGGGCCTGGGCCGGCAGCTGATCCAGGAAACCTGGCTGCGCTTTGCCATTGGCGGCGTCATGCTCACCTTCTGGCTGACATACTTTGCACGCAGCGGGGTTGATCGTGGCGGCAACTGATACCCAGCACTTGGGCCTGCGCAGCCTGGTAACGCCGGAGGGCGTCCCGGTGCGTCTGGAACTGGGCGATCGCGGGGAGCGCGCCGGAGCGTTCCTGATCGACCTCATGATCATGGTTCTGTGTCTGATCGGCACCTGGCTCGTCATTGGATTTGGCGCCCTCTTTGTTCTTGGTGGCGATCTTGCGATGGCACTTGTCATCATGATCTCGTTCTTCGTGCGCAGCTTCTATTTCATGGCTTTCGAGCTGCGCTGGCAGGGACAGACAGCGGGGAAACGGCTGCTTGGCCTGCGCGTCGTTGACCGGCGCGGCGGCGCGCTTGCGCCCAGTGCCATAGCTGCGCGCAACATGATGCGCGAGGTCGAGGTCTTCATCCCCCTCAGCATTCTCCTGTTTCCCTATCAGGATTCCATCGGAGGGCTGTTCACCCTGCTCTGCCTGCTGTGGCTTGGCATCTTCACGCTGATGCCGCTCTTCAACCGGGATCGCATGCGTGTCGGGGACATGATTGCCGGAACCTGGGTGGTCTCGGGACGCAAGTTCGAGCTGAAACGCGATCTCGTCTCGGCAACGACCATACCGCGTGGATTTCGCCAGAAAGCGCCGGAACAGATCACCGCGACCTATACCTTCACGCCGGCCCAACTCGACGTCTATGGCATCACCGAACTACAGGTTCTCGAAACCGTCCTGCGCGCTCCCGACAACGCTACAACCAGGGCCACCATCGACGAAGTGTGGCGGCGCATCCGCGACAAGACGGAATGGAAAGGCGACGGCCCCATCGACGCCTATCGCTTCCTCAACGACTACTACACCGCCCTGCGCGCCCATCTTGAACAGCACATGCTGTTCGGCGACCGCCGCACCGACAAACACGCCATGGAACAGCGACGGGCAACCAAAGCACCGTCACCGGATCAGTCGAAAACCTGAGCGATCTGCTCTGTTCCAACGCCTTCCTTGATGACGCGCAGGTCGTGGTAACTGACTGCAACAACGCATGCCCAGATTCCCGCAACGATCATACTCACCAGTTGCGTGACCCAGGTTCCCAGAACCGACACGTTTTGTGCACCTGCAAATCCGAAGATCATACCGACGATGATTTGGACCACGACGGCAATCACAGCGATAACCACAAACAGGCCGAAAATCGACCAACGGTGTCCCGACGTCAGCTCGCGGCTGCGTGAAAAGGCAGCACCGATACCACTGCGTTCGACGACAGCCACGGGAATGGCGACCCAGAACATCGCCATCAGAATCAGACCGGGCACGATCAACAACATGAACCCGATCGACATGACGATGCTCAAAATGATGGCAATCACAATGACGGCCAACAAGGCCTGAAGTGAACGAGAGAGGGTTTCGGAAAGGCTCGGCGTCCCACCGCGTAACGTGCTGATCGTGCCGTAGATCAGCGAAGCCTGAAGCCAGTAGGCGCCAATTGAACCCAACACAATCATCGCGATACCGCCGCCGGAAAATGCATTCTGCGGATCCTGTGCACCAAAGATAAGCAAGCCGATCCAGACTGGGCTGTAGGCCAGAAGCGACAGCGGGATGAAGCTCGCAAGATTCTTGAGATAGACCCCGAAACCGCCTGCAATCACAGCGCCGACGGAAAACGTCTTGACGTCACGCATGAAAATTCTCCCCTTTAATCCCGATCAATCGAAGACCTGGGCGAGTTGTTCGGTGCCCAGACCTTCCTTGGTAATACGCAAATCGTGATAACCCACGGCGGCCAGAGAAGCGGCAAGACCAAAGAGAACCGCTTCGAAGAGGCCGAACAGGATGATGGCAAGCGGGATGGCAATCTCGACGCTGACACTCGCCAGGACCAGCTGCATGACCACGTTGAAGAGAATGCCGAGCACCTGACTGAGCAC
Source organism: uncultured Alphaproteobacteria bacterium (assembly GCA_938048755.1). Lineage (GTDB taxonomy): Bacteria > Pseudomonadota > Alphaproteobacteria > SP197 > SP197 > SP197. Next base: position 9,542 of record CALIUG010000178.1, on the reverse strand, counting down.
ACCCCAGATCAGGATGATGCCCAGGATATGCCAGCGATATCCCTTGGTCAGGGCGGCACTGCGCTTCAATCCGGCAATGGGGCCGATGCTCTCCACCACGACGGAAGGCACGGTCACCCAGAACATGGCGAAGAGCCAGATGCCCAGGCCCAGGATGACGAAAAATCCAAGGAACGGAATCAGGGCGATCAGGGCAATCGGGATCATTGCCAGGGCACCGATCAGGGTCAGCAGCAGGAGCGTGGGAACCGAACGCAGAGATTGCACCACAATCTCGACGGATCCGGCCAGGCGCCCCCGCAGGGATGAAACCACCCCATAGGTCACACCAGCCGACAACCAGAAGGAGGCGCCGATCAGGAGCAGAAAGCCAATGGGGGCAATCCAGGCCAGTTGTGCGGCCTGTCCCATCAGCGCTTCTTCCTGCCCTTCCGTAAGGTTTTCGCTCTCTGCGGCCTGCATGATCAAGGCAAAGTCAAAGGATGAGGCAGCCAGCATGAAGAACACGATCGGTGGAATCGCGACGACAACGGTCAGCGGTACGAAACTCAGGATGTTGCTGAAGAAGACAGAAAAGCTCCGGACGATCACCTGTCCGACCCTGAAGCCTGTGACTGGCCCCTGGCCGCCGCCATGGCTGTGCTGAACATCTGACATCGTCATTCTCCCCTAACCTCTACCAAGATTGTGCTGATCATTCATCATCCTGGCAACGGCAGCACGCGATGCGCCGGGGATTGACCCTAATCAAAGACCCGGGCGATTTCCTCTGTCCCCACACCTTCCTTCTCAACGCGGAGGTCGTGATATCCCACCGCCGTCATGGAAGCGCCCAATCCCATGAGCATGGACTGAATGACGGCGAAAATGATCGCACCGGCAATCGTATTGCTGCTTGAGATATCCACTGCCGTGCCAACCGCGAGGAGCACAAGCATCAAGCCGATCACTGCGATCATCATCAATACGAAAAGAATCAGGAGGATCGCAGCAACGCGCCATCGATGGCCCTTTGTGAGAAAACGGCTGCGCTTCAACGCTGCAAACGGTCCGATGCTCTCAACGACCACCGCCGGCACCGACAACCAGATCATGATCAGGAGCCAAAAACACAACCCCAGGCCGATGAAGAACCCGACGACAGGAATGAGAGCCAGCAGAATGAGCGAAATCATCAGCAAAGCCGACAACAACCACAGAACCAGCACCAGAAGCATAAGGCGAGGCACGCTGCGGAGCGATCGAACGAGGACTTCAACACCGCCCGGATTGCTGCCTCGCAGCGTCGATACGACACCAAAGGTCACACCGGCCGATAGCCAGCAATAGGTTACGGTCGAGACCAGGAAACCAATGATGCCGGAAGCATTGTCGAGTGCAAAATTCACATCAAACGAAACATCGCCGCTACTGCCTGACCCAGCCTGCTGGCTGGGGAACAGAACGAGGACAACTACGAGCGGAGTACTTGTGGCAAGAATGACTGGAAGAAACCGTCCGAAATTTCCAAGGAAGATTCCGAATCCGCGGCCGATGACACGACCGACACTGATTTGCGTCACCGGCATCAGATCTCCTGAGTAACAGCACTAATTTCGAGCATGGCCAAAGAGTTTTGCAATCAATCAGCATTTGCGCAATAGCAACAGACACTGACTCGGGTGAAGAAATCTCAGCAGATCGGCACCGTGCGGCCGCCAGAAATCATTGACCCCACATTTCCCGCGCCTGATCGTTCCTCGATCCGGTCTGCACGCCGCACCAACTCACGTCGTCCTGACCTGATCCTGTAGTCTGTCCAGCCGCAGTCTGTGCCTGCTGTCGGTCAGGCGCATGATTCCGCCCAGCACGGCCGCGATGGCTCCGAAAGCCGTGCCGCCGGCAATGAGGAACATGATGAGGATCTGGTACTTCACCGCTTCGACCGGCTCGACGCCAGCCAGAATCTGACCGGTCATCATCCCCGGCAGAGAAACGATTCCAGCAGCAGCCATGCCGTTGATGACGGGGATCAGGGCGCTGGAAAGAGCATCGCGCAGGACGTGACGCGTGGCGCCGAACCGTGTTTCCCCAAGGGCCAGCCGCGCCTCGACGCCGGCCTTGCCGCGCTCCAGTCCGCGCGTCAGCGTCTGAAGCCCCAGAGCGATACCGGTCATGGTGTTGCCAAGGATCATGCCCAGGATTGGCAGGGCATACTGGGGATCCCACCAGGGATCCGGGCGTATCTGTGTCGTCAGCGCAAAGACGGTGACGACCATGGCTGCGGCCAGCATGGTCGAGGTGCCAAGTCCGTAGGCCCACAGGCCGGACAAACGCCGGTCCTGGCGCGCCATGATCTCGCGCCCGGCTACCGCAACCATGGCCAGGGCAGCGACCAGGGTCAGCCATGGGGACTCCATCGCAAAGAGCCAGCGCAGGACAAAGCCGATGGCCAGGAGCTGGATTGTCATGCGCAGCGCCGACCAGATCAGCTTCCTTGCCAGACCCAGGCCGAACAGCAGCGAAAGCCCGCCATTGGCCAGAACCAGGATGGACGCGATCAGAAGATCGGTGAGATCAATCGTCACGTAGCTCATGACACGTCTTCGACAACAGCGCTGGTCGGGGAAAGGCGCAGGATGCCGGTGGCGACGCGCCGGGCCTGCGCCTCGTCGTGACTGACCCACAGAACCGTCATCCCGTCCTTGCGACGATCCGCAACAAGTGCCTCGACAAGTCCCGCATTGTGCGCATCCAGCGTTGCCGTGGGTTCATCCAGCAGCAGCACATCCGGCCGGAACGACAACGCCCGTATCAGCCCCAGCCGCTGGCGTTCTCCGCTGGAAAGCCGGTCAATGCGCCAATCCAGACAGTCCGGGCCAAACCCGAAGTGCTTCAGTTCCTCGGTGATGCCTTCACGATCGGGGAAGTGATCGCCCACGTGGTCTGACCACCACCCAGGTTCCGTCGCGACATAAAGAACCTTTCTGCGCCAGACCGGCGCAGCGACCGCGTCCTGCGAGACACCATCCAGAAGAACTTCCCCTTCATGGAGATCAAGATCGGCAATGGCGCGCAGCAGAAGAGACTTGCCGACACCCGACGATCCCCGAAGTACCAGGCATTCTCCTGATCCAAGGGAGCAGGTCAGAGCAGGACCAACAGCCGCCTTGAGTGCACGCAGCTCAAGGGCGTGCATCAGTACTGCAAGGTCTGATCGTCATAGGCTGCGTTGTCGTTGTCATTGTCGCGATTGCCCGCGCGCAGGAGCAGATCAGAATCCCTGTCCTCGACCCAGCCCAGAATCGGCGAATGCGCCTTGTAGCCCAGCAATTGCTGCACACGTTCAGGCAGGTGCTGTGCCTTTTCAGGCGGACAGACCAGATACTGATTCTCCTCCTGACGCAGCCAGCCGACGCTGAAGCCGCCGACTAGGCCCGTTCGGGGCGTGTCGGTATGGTTGACGCCCATGCCGTGGAGAATGTTGCCGCGCCAGATGGCCAGCGAGCCCCGCGGCATCACCGCCTGGATCTCTTCTTCCGGTTTGGCCTTGCGCTCGCTCTCCCAGAGATGGCTGCCCGGCACCAGTCTTGTCGCACCGTTCTCTGCGGTGAAATCGGTCACGGCCCACATCAGGGAGACAAGGATTTCGGGCCCGCCGGGTTTGCGTTCCAGGTACGGCTCGTAAACGCCGATGTCACGGTGCAGCGGCTGGGGCTCACCACCTTTCCAGACCTGCAGGATGCCCGAGATCTGAAGCTGGTAGGTCTTGCAGTTGTCGAGAAGGAGCGCATCGGCAAGGCCGGTCAGGATCGGATCGCCAAGCTGATGGGCAAAGGTCGGTGAACGCCCCACCGCGCCGCCCAGACGTTTGCATTTGAAGCCGAAGAACTTGCCACCGCCCGGCTCCTTGGCCTCGAGATCAGGCGCAATCTCACTCTCGATCCGGTCCATGGTGTCATCGGGCACCAGTTTTTCGACGATCAGGATGCCGACCTCGCGCAGGGCTGCCTGCATTTCCTCAAGCGGTGCATCAGCTGTAAACCGTGCGATATCCATCAGAGTACCTCGAACCCCCAGAAACGTTGTGTGTAGCGATCGTCGCCCCGGCTCAACGTCAGGATGGGCTCACTGTGCCCCGATGGTCTCCAGAGACCTTCGCCTTCAAGACGCCCGAACATGGCAACAAATCCTTCCGGCCGCTCGTCATCACGCATGGTGAAACCGATCATACCGCCGGGCCGTGTAATGCGGATCAGTTCGAAGAACGATTCCGGCGGCGCGTGTCCGGGCGTAAAGACACCCGAACTCAGCACGGCATCATAGGTGTCATCGGCCGCCTCAAGTGCCTCGCCCAGCACGGCGACATCAAGCCTGCGATACACACCCAGCGCACGCGCCCTGGCAAGCATGCCCTGGGAGAGATCAATCCCGTCGATGGTGCTGTATCCTGCCCGGGCCAGGGCCGCACCCAGCAAACCGGTTCCCGCACCGGCATCCAGGATCAACGCATCTTTCGCGAGCCGGTCCGAAACCTGCGAAACAATTAGATCCCATCCCTGATAGCCAAGCTCGGTGTCGAGCTGCTGATCATAGTCATCGGCCCATGTGTCATAGACCTCACGCAGGGCATCGGTCGTTTCGATATGATAGATATCGTCCAGATTGATCCGCGCCATCTCACATTCCTGTCTGACCGCAACACTATCCATCAACCCGGTGCCAAAATCACGGATGTTTAACATGCCGATCTCCGGCACAATGCGCATCCCCAAATGCCACGGAGGCCGCCATGCCCTCCCTGCTCATTGCCACCGTCCGCGTGGACGATCCAGAGACCTACAAGAAGTACACGGCCCTGACCCCCGATATTGCAAAGAAGTACGGAGGCCGCTTTGTCGTGCGCGGCGGTGATGTCGAAACGCTTGAGGGCGAGCCGTTCACAGAACGTATGGTCGTGATCGAGTATCCCGATATGGAAACGGCACGGGCGATGTACAATTCCCCGGAATACCAGGAAGCCATGGTCTTCCGTCAGGCAGCTTCGCAGGCACGCTTCCTGCTCGTCGAGACGGTGCCGGAAGGCGCCGGCGCACCGGACGCTCAGGTCAGGACGTCGAGCTGAAGGTTCCGAAACCTCAGGTCAGCGCATTCCCTGTGCCATCAGCCTGGCGAAATGCTGGGTAGCCGGATCCCAGAACGGTGAGAGCACGCCACCGTCGAAGGCCGGCGAACTGCGCGCCATCTGCATGTTCTCGACGATCTTGAAATCCTCGGTGTTGAGTTCGTCCCACATGTCATAAACGCCCTGGCGGTTCGGTTCATACTGCTGTTCGGTCGCGCCCTCACCGATGAAGTACATGTGGATTTTCTCGATCGTGCGGCCGGGCTCCAGCGCATGGAGCTGGAACACGGCGAGCTGATCAGGCCAGATTTCAAACAGCGTGGTCGGGAACAGGTGGAAGTACCACTCCGTGCGCTGCCCCGTTTCATCAAGACCGGGATAGAACGGCATACCCTTGCCGCGCCCTTCCTGGGGCTCGGTGATGGGGTTCGTGTTGTGGAACCACGGACCCTCGATCTGTGTGCCGACACGTGTGTGGATCGGCGCAAACTCCTCGAGCTTGGGGTGCACCGAAGGCACGTGATAGGCATCGAAGAAGTTTTCCAGGATCAGTTTCCAGTTCCCCTTCACGTCGAACTCCAGAGTCCTGGCGTAACGCAGCGCCGAGAAGTCATAGTCCTGGGTGCGGCGTGCAAACGGCTCGCAATGTTCCTCGAACGGGATCGCATCGCCGGAGATGTTGACGAAGATCAGGTCATGCCAGACCGCGTGCCGCACCGGCACCAGCCCGGGCGCATCAGGCCCCGGGTCCGTATCGTGCTTGTCTCCGCCGTAGAAATGCGGGCGTGAGCGCAGCTTGCCGTCCAGACCATAAGCCCAGGCGTGATAGGGGCAGGTCAGGATGCGCTGCCCGGAACATTTTTCCGGCACGATGACCGCACCACGATGACGGCAGACATTGTGGAAGACCTGAATCTGATCGTCGTTGTCGCGCAGGACCAGCAAAGGCATGCCGGCCAGCTCAACCGGGCTGACATCGCCCTTCTTGGGAACGTCATGGCAGAAACCCGCCAGCATCCAGGTGCGGGAGAACAGCCGCTCGTTCTCGGCCTTCAGCCATTCCGTGCTGGTGTAACAGGCGTTGGGAAGTCCGCTCCCCTCCTCGGTCGCCACATCGAACCGCGAAAGCACATCGTCGGTCAGGACGTTGCGTGTGACCTCGACATTCATGGGCCAGATCTCCCTCTTGAACTTGCCATGTATTCTAACATCAACGTTGGCTGGTTTCCCACTGGGGGTGAATCCAGACCTCGGCCTCGCTGCGCGGCAGAGGTGCCTTTCCGGCAATCAGGTCCGCGGCCTTCTCGCCGATCATGATGGTGGGGGCGTTCGTGTTTCCACTCACCAGATCCGGCATGACCGAGGCATCAACAACCCGAAGCCCTTCGATACCGTGGACCCGCAGATCAGGGCCAACGACCGCCATGGGATCGCTGTCGGGACCCATGCGGCAGGTGCTGACCGGGTGATAGCCCGTGCCGGTGTTGTCGCGCAGCCACGCCTCGATCTCGCCATCGCTCGCGACGCCCGAACCCGGCAGGAGTTCCTCGCCGCTGAAGGGCGCAAGGGCCAGCTGGCCATGGATTTCGCGGATGAGTTTCACGCCCGTCACCATCGCCTGCATATCTTCGGACGTGTCCAGGAAGTTGACCTGGATACGGGGATGTTCGTGCGGATCGTCTGACTTCAACATCAGGGCGCCGCGACTGGTCGGGCGCATCAGATCGACATAGGTCGAAAAGGCATGCTGGCCGATTGACGTGACATCCATTCCGGCGTCACCGCCCAACCCGACCGGAATGAAGGTAAGCTGCAGATCGGGATGTTCCATCCCTGCCCGGCTGCGGATGAAGGCACCGGCCTCGAAATGGTTCGAGGCGCCGGGTCCGTCGCGGAACAGGAACCACCGCGCGCCGACCTTGAGCTTGCCCCAGGTGCTGAGCGTGTCGTGCAGCGACACCGGCTGTTTGCAAGCCTGCACCACGGCGGCGTCGGGGTGATCCTGGAGGTTGGCACCAACACCGGGGAGATCACGCACGACTGCGATACCGTGTTCGCGCAAGTGTTCTGCCGGACCGATACCTGAGAGCATCAGAAGTTGGGGCGAGTTGATGGCACCACCCGAAAGAATGACCTCGCGTGTGGCTATGGCCTCAACGTTTCGGCCTGCCTGCTCATAGGCAATGCCGACCGCGCGTTTTCCCTTCAACAGCACCCGGGTTGCAAGGGCTTCACAGGCGATCGTCAGGTTGGCGCGCCCGATCACGGGGTCTAGATACATCCGGGCTGTACTTGCGCGCTTGCCGTCAGGGTCTGCCGTCCGGTTGTTGGGCCCGAAACCCTCCTGCTGATAGCCATTGCAGTCTGGTGTGTAGGGATATCCCGCCTCGACACCCGCCTGAACAAAGGCGCCATAGAGCGGGTTGTCGCTGTCACTCGAACGGACTGCCAGCGGCCCCTGCCAACCGTGATAGTCATCCCCGCCCTTGTCGTGGCGTTCCGCCCGTTTGAAGTAGGGCAGCACGTCGGCATAGGACCAGCCGACGCAACCCGACTGCGCCCAGCGGTCATAGTCACGCGCATGGCCACGGATGTAGAGCATGCCGTTGATCGACGATGACCCTCCAAGCACACGGCCACGATCCTGTTCGATGATGCGGTTGTTGAGATGCGGTTCGGGTTCCGTCTTGTAGTGCCAGTTGAACCGTGGCGACTTGATCGCGTGGGACATCGCCGTGGGCATCTCGATACGCCAGTTGTGATGGTCCGGCCCGGCTTCAAGCAACAACACGCGCACGGCCGGGTCTTCCGTCAGGCGGTTTGCCAATACTGCGCCGGCCGAACCGGCACCCACGATGATGAAGTCGTAGTTGGTCATGAATCGAACCTCAGGAAATCACGGGCCTCGGCTTCATGCCAGTTGCCGTAGCCGCGGTAGTAACGTTTCGACGCATCGTCATGGGGCTGGAAATCCAGTGGTGTGACCTCACCCGACATCAGCGCCTTGAACACCAGAGCATTGCGCCGTTGCTTCAGCACGATGCGCTCGGTGAGTTCCTCCAGGGGCCAACGCTGCCGCACCTCGGCTTCAAATGCGGCCACTTCACCGGCGCAATCGGGATTATCAACAAGGTTGTTGTGCTCGTGCGGGTCATCAGCGAGATCGAACAGGGAGCACGGCCCGCCTTCCCAGTGAACGAATTTCCGCGTGCCCCGACGAATCATCATGCCCGGGGCGCGCACGCCTTCGAAGAAGATCTCAGAAGCCGTCTCGTCCGCCCAGCCTGTTGCATCCCCCGCCGCCAGCGACATCAGGCTGCGGCCATCAATGGGTTCCACCAGGTTGTCGGCCCCACCCTCGAGCGTCATATCGAGCAGAGTCGGCATCAGGTCCATCAGAGATGTGCACTGGCTGATCCGTCGCGAACCCTTCTGCCCCGGCAAGGAAATCATCAGGGGCACGCGGCAGGCCTGCTCGTAGAAGCTCATCTTGTACCAGCTTCCGCGTTCTCCCAGCATGTCCCCGTGGTCGGCGGTAAAGACAATCGCGGTGTTCTCGTCCAGTCGTGCGGCCTCGAGCGCATCAAGCACCTTGCCGATCAGATCATCGACCAGCGCAATGGAGCCATAGTAGCCATGGCGTGACCTTCTGATGTCCTCATCGGTCACGTCATACTCGCCCCGGTCATAATGGCTGTAGAGCCACTGGCCGTGGGCATCACGATCCTCCGGTGCAATGAAGGGCGTCACGGGCATGTCGATCTCGTCATGCCGGTAGCGGTTCCAATAGGCAGGCGGCGTGACATAGGGATCGTGAGGGTGGGTGAAGGAGACCTTCAGCATGAACGGGCGGTCATCGTTGCCGCGCGCATAATCATAGATCCATCGTTCCGCGGCATGCGCCGCATCATAGTCATGATCCTGCTGGCTGGCGCGTTCGGCAATGCCCGCCGTGACGACATTCTTGAGTGTGTGAAACCAGTCGAGTGTGCGGTCGGGATCATCCCACATACCAAACCAGCAATTGTCGGCAGGGCAGATATCCATGGTCAGGCGTTTTTCCAGCCCACGGAGCTGATCCGCTCCGATGTAATGGGCCTTGCCGCTCTGCACGGTCACGTAGCCATTCGCTCGCAGGTAGTGGGCAAAGGTCGGCACGGAAAACTCGTAGTCGCAGCCGCTGTCGAAACAGTTCACCTTCGAAGGCAGTTGTCCCGTCAGCAGGCCTGCACGGGCCGGAACACAGAGCGGTGAGTTTGAGTAATGCGCATCAAAAATCGCGCTGTCAGCGGCGATGGCATCCAGCCTTGGCGTCTTGACCACCTTGTGTCCATAGGCAGGCAGAAAGTGCGGCGCGAGTTGATCGGCCATCAAGAACAGAACATTCATCGGACGGCCCATGCGCCCTTCTCCCCGAACATGCCGCTTTAGTGAAGCC
>CALIUG010000177.1 GCA_938048755.1 uncultured Alphaproteobacteria bacterium | reverse complement strand
GGCGCGCTGCTGATGCCCCCGATGTACCTCAGGAGATCGTTGTCGGCTTTCACGATGACCAGGTGGCACGCATTGCCGCCGTGTCGCTCATGCCCGGTGCCTACAACGATACCGACCCCTCATGGACCATTGGCAGGGAGGGACCCCGTCGCTTCGAGATCCATGTTTCGACCAGCAGTCCTGATTCCGGCTGGACACAGGTTGGTGGCATTCACGAACTGAGCAACTCTCCGGCACGCCAGAACTTCACGCTGCCCGAGCCCGTCGATGCCCGTTACGTCAAGATCAGGTTGCTGGACAACTACTACGGGGATTGGGTCTTTCTGGGCGATCTTGGCATCCATGAAGCCCCGGAGACAGGGGGATACCGCTCCATTCTTGCCGATGTGCCGGTCAACCTGGCCGATCCCCGACTGGGTGGTGGTCTGATCCGCTACACCTCGCGCTATGACTCCAGCTGGAATGTCGATCAACTGACCGATGGAACCATCGAGACCAACGGCTGGTTCTCGCTTGATGCCACCTTGCCGCAACGGTTCGTCTTTGGCTTTGACGGACTACAGACCGCTCTGATCGACGCCGTGGTCATCGACCCGACCGTGCAGAGCGATGGAAACTACGCCCCGCGCGAGGTCAAGATCGCCTTCACGGCAGAGGAAGACCCGACAACAGAGCTGGAAACCGTCGGCATCTTCGAGATCGATGCCAGCGGTCGACAGGCCATCACCTTCGACGAACCCGTCGAAGCCCGATTCCTTGAAGTCTCTGTCCTGACACTCCACGGCAACGACGGCTACACCGGTATCGGCGAGATCGAGATTCATGAGGCCGAGAGAGAAGGTTACGTGCCGATCCTGGCCCGGGTGCCGGCTGTCACGGATGACGCCGATACTACGTCGGAAACCGAAACCACCTTGCTGGTCGGTGACGTCGAGGAAACAGAACCCAACAATACCGAACGTGATGCCAGCGGACTTGAACAGGGACGTGCCATGCTCGCGCGCATCGATCCGGTGGGTGATCTTGATGTCTTCGGCGTCGACCTTGGCATGACCGACGCCAGGTATCTCAATCTGACCCTCGAAGGTGCGCCCTTCATCAAACAGTATCTCTCGGTCCAGAACGGCGCGGGCGAAACGATCTTTGCCTCTGATCCACGCGAAGCCGGACAATCGCAGAACTTTACGCTGCCAATTTCTCCTGATGCAGAATACTTCATCGAAGTCAGCGAGCCCACGACGTCGGTCGTCCTGGTCTTTGATGCCAGCGGATCAATGGAAGGCAGTGTCGAGGCCTTGATCGATGCCGCCGACCGTTACATCGCCGACAAGGAACCGCACGAGGAAATGGCAATCGTGCGCTTCAACCACAATGTCGACGTACTTTCGGACTTCACGACCGATTCCGAGGCCTTACGGTATGCGGTTCAGGGCCAGCTGTTTTCAGATGGCGGAACGTCGGTCTACGCAGCCATGTTCCAGGCGATCGAAATGCTCCAGACCCGAGAGGGCAATCGCGCCATCGTCCTGCTCTCGGACGGCGCCGATTCCGGAGACGGTCAAGACTACCCGGCACTCTGGCAGGCTCTGGATGATGCCGGCATCCGCCTCTTCATTGTCGGATTGGGCAATGGCCTTACCAACTATTCCCCAGCGACGGCCGCATCACCAGACATGACCTTGCAATCCTGGTCCTGGGCGACCGGCGGGGAATTCTTCTTTGCACCTGGCGCCGGTGAGCTCCTGGAGGTCTACAGCAGCGTTTCAGAACAACTCCGTGGCCTTTCGAACTATCGCCTGACGGCCGATGTCGCCCGGGGCGACGGTGCTGTCAGCGTGCAGGAAACCGGCGAACGCATCACCGGCGTCACCGGACCGTCCCGCATGGTGATGATCTTTGATGCCTCCAACTCCATGAACGGCGCCATCACCGGCCTGGGTCCAAAGATCGGTGTCGCCAAGGAGGTCATGCGCGACATTGTCCATGCCCTGCCTGACGACCTTCAGGTCGGTCTACGGGTCTGCGGCCACAACATCAGCCGACACCAGAAGGAAGCGAGCTGCAACGACACCGAACTGGTGGTGCCCTTCGGACCATTGGACCGGGATGGCCTGCTATCCGCCGTTGCCGCGATCACACCCTAGGGACAGACGCCGATCGGGCGATCGCTGCGACAACTTGCTGCCGATTTCGGAGACACCGAAGGTTCCAAGCTCGTACTGCTGATCTCGGACGGCATCGAGAGCTGCGACGAGGACCCGACCTCGCCCAACTATCCCCCGCGCGTGATTCAGGAACTGAACGATACCGGCCTCGAAGTTGTCGTCAACATTGTCGGCTTCGACATCACCGAAAACAGCACACGCGAGTTCCTGCAGGGCATCGCCCAGATGACCGGCGGCCAGCTCTACACGGCAGACAACTCCGATGAGTTACGCGGCGCGATCAAGCAGGCCATGCGCGCAGGCTTCCAGGTCCAAGACAGCCTGGGCAACACGGTCGCCCGGGGAAGCGTCGGGGCCGGTCCTGTACTCGTGCCTGAGGGCGTCTTCGGTGTTGTCATCGATTCGGATCCTCCGATTGAAATGGAGAATGTGGCGGTCGTCTTCGAGAAGGAAACCCGACTGCTGGTCAACAAGGAAGGCGAAGAACTTGGCACCGAGCGTGAATTGCTCGACGAGATCTCCGAGGCGCCCGTGGCGGTTGCTGCAGCGCCATCCATCGAGATCGATTTGCCCGATGTGGTGGATCCCGCCACGACACCTACAGAACCCAGCACGGAAGACCTGGCACGTCAGATCGTGCGTGAGGTCCAGAGCCTGCTCAACGAACGCGGATACGATGCCGGTACGGCCGACGGACTCATTGGGCCCCGTACCCGTGAGGCCATCCGGCATTTCCAGTCCGATGCCGGGCTACCCCAGACCGGTGAGGCCAGCACGGATGTACTCGAAGCCCTGCGTGGCTATACGGGCGTTGCGAGCATCCGCGAACCCGAACCCCAGCCCGAAACGGTTGCACCAGAATCCGAGACGCATGTGATCGGCGGAGTGATATCCGATTTTCTCGACATCTCTACCATGATCGTGGATGGGCAGATCGTGACCCTGGCAGGCATCGAACAGAGCAATGATCCCTTCATTGTCGGCCTGCTGCAAGAGTTCCTGGTGGACCTGGATGTGATCTGCGCGGAAAGCAAAGTTGCCGGTCTGAACGGCTACTTCTGCCTGGACTACTATGGTGTCGACATGGCCGAAGAAATGCTGCGCGGCGGCATTGCCCGTGCCACCAGGAATGCTCCGGCGAACTATTTGGCCGCAGAGGATCAGGCCAGACGCGAAGGCGCCGGCATCTGGTAGTGCTGAACGCTTTTCCGTTTCAACGCCAGTGGGGCGGATAGGCTCTCTCGTAACCCGGCATTGCCGCAACACGTTCCGTCCAGGCAGCGATGCCTGGATAGTGCTGCGCTAGCGGCGCCACCTGCAGGTCGAGCGTATCTGCGCCTTCACGCGTAGCACCCCGCATCAGCTGCATGATGGCCGGGTACACCGCCAGGTCGGCTGCACTGAGCGTCCCGTCGACGAGAAAAGGCGAACCTTCAAGAACCCCCTCCAGTTCGTCCAGCGCGTCCCGCACCTTGACGATCGCAGCATCGATCTGATCACGCATCTCCACCGCGCGCCCCCGGAAAATCGGACGGGTGACCGAGCCGATCGGCGTGCGCAGAAGCGCCTCGGTTTCTTCAACAATCTGCCAGATCGCGGCAATGTCTTGCGGGCTCGCACCAAACAGCGGCGGATCGGGTTTCAGCGCCTCGAGAAACGCCAGAATCGCATTGGTCTCGCGCACGACGAAACCATCGCAGACCAGGACCGGCACCGTGCCGCGTGGGTTCACGGCCAGGAATGTTTCGCTCTTCTGTTCGCCCTTCGCATTGTCCAGACGCCGCGCCTCATAGGTGAGCCCCTTGGCTTCCAGTGCCAGCATGACCGTCCAGCAAGGCGGACTTCCACTGATGTAGTAACAAGCAATCTCTGCCACGCGGTTCACTCCATATCTGAACGACACCATGATCTGGCACGGGATCGAACTGCGGTGCAAGCAGGGCCTGAACACTGAGCTCTGGCTCAGGGAACAATTCCGGGAGCATACTGGGTTGATCGTTGCGTGACGCTGACCAGGTCGGCGAAACTAGTCCGCAACACCAGCGCTGTTGCACAAGCCATGACAGTGTGAGATTTGCGTCATGGTACTTCGACGATATCTGACCGGGACGCGCGCACCATGACCTCTGCCACCCAGACACCGAAACTATCCAGCTATGACGTCGTGATTGTCGGCGGCGCCATGTACGGCTCCTCGGTTGCCTGGTTTCTGAGCCACAATCCGGACTTTGACGGCACCATCCTGGTGGTCGAGCGCGACCCGACCTACGAATTCACCTCGACCGCCCACACCAACAGCTGCATGCGCCAGCAGTTCTCGGGCGAGATCAATGTCCACATCTCCCAGTTTGCCGCCGAATATGTGAAGAATTTCCGCGAGTTCATGGGCGGTGACGAGCGTGTGCCCAAGGTGCAGTTGCAAAGCTTTGGCTACATGTATCTCGCGGGCAACGATTCTGCTGCCGACGTTCTGCAGCAATGTCAGAAGATCCAGGCATCCTGTGGTGCGGGCACGAAGTTCATGACGCCCGAGGAGATCGGTGAGGCCTATCCGTTCTATCGCCTGGACGACATTGTCGGTGGCAACCACAACCTGATCGACGAGGGTTACTTTGAAGGCGCCACACTCTTTGACTGGTGGAAGCGCATGGCGCGCGAAAAGGGTGCCGAATACGTCACCAACGAGGTCGTCGCCATGACCCGCGACCAGGCGGGCACAAGGGTCGAGAGTGTGACCCTGAAATCAGGCGAGACCATTGGCTGTGGCACGGTGGTCAATGCTTCGGGTCCGCGTGCTGTTCTGACGTCGCGTATGGCGGGTATCGAAATCCCGGTGGAGCCACGCAAGCGCTACACCTTCATCTTCGATGCAGAGAATCCCTTGGATCGCGATCTGCCTTTGACCATCGACCCCTCCGGCGTGCACATGCGCACCGATGGAACCTATTACCTCGGCGGTTGTCCGCCTGATGACGATCCTGCGGTCGATTACGACGATTTCGAGCAGGACCACAGCATCTGGGAAGAAAAGGCCTGGCCGGCAATTGCCAACCGCATTCCCCAGTTCGAGGCGATCAAGCTGATCAATTCCTGGGCCGGACATTACGCCTACAACACGTTTGATCACAACGCGATCCTCGGGCCCCATACGGAGGTCGAGAACTTCATCTTCGTGAACGGTTTCTCGGGCCACGGGTTCCAGCAGTCCCCTGCCATGGGCCGGGGAACCTCAGAATGGATCGCCTATGGCGCGTTCCGCACGCTGGACCTTTCGCCGTTCAGCTATTCCCGGATTGTCGAGAATCGTCCCCTCGTTGAGCTGGCTATCATCTAGATCACTGCACAATCGGCGCTTGTCCCCGTATCGTCTGTAACCTATAGCATCGCCAGAATTGGGGATGAATTGGCGGGGGCCTTTGCAATGAGCGACCAAGAGCAGAAACAGAGAGTTATTACCTATTCGATCGACGTCCTGATCATCGTCGGCATCCTTGCCCTGCTGGCCTACCTTTCCCTGACCTTGATCATGCCGTTTCTGACCATTCTGATATGGGCGGCCATCCTGTCCGTTGCGCTTTCGCCTGTCTTCGTGGCGTTCAGGAACAAGACCGGCATGCGCGCAAGCTGGGCGTCGGTCATCTTCGCGCTGGCCGGGCTGGTCATCCTCCTCGTCCCCGCATATCTCGCCGTCAACTCGATGGTGGGATCGCTGGGCGGTCTCGCAGATTCCCTGGGCAGCGACTCATTCCATGTACCGCCACCAGACGCTTCCGTTCAGGACTGGCCGCTAATCGGAAACAAGGTCTATGACCTGTGGCAGCACGCCAGCGAGAACCTGACACAAACCGCCCAGACCTTCGCTCCACAAATCCAGAAGCTTGGTGTTGCCGTGCTCGGTGCGGGTGCCTCGTTGACCGTGGGTGTCCTCCAGTTCGCGCTCTCCATCGTCTTTGCGGCGGTCTTTCTTGCGACCTCACTCTCCATGAAGGCGCTCTGCGAACGCATAGCCGGGCGTATCTCGGAAGAACGCGGTACGACCTACGTGAAGATGGCCACAGCCACCGTGCAGAACGTCTCGCGTGGTGTCATTGGCGTTGCCCTGATCCAGGGAACCCTGGGCGCGATCGGTTTCCTGGTTGCAGGCCTGCCATTTGCCGGTTTTCTTTCAGTGATCTTTGTCATGGCTGCCATCGTCCAGGTACCGCCCTTGGTGATCATTCCCACGATCATCTACGTCTGGTCGGTCGAGCCGACCATGGTGGCTGTGATCTTCACGGTCTACATGCTGCCGGTCATGTTCATCGACAACGTACTCAAACCCATCCTGATGGCACGTGGCCTGGAAACGCCGATGATCGTGATCCTGATCGGTGTCATTGGCGGCACGTTGACCATGGGCCTGCTGGGTCTGTTCATTGGCCCGGTCATTCTGGCACTGTTCCACAAGCTGGTGACCGTATGGATGGCCGGTGACGATGCTGAAACCACCGAAGCCGATCAGGCGGTCAGCACCACAGCCACAGAGTAAACGCTCTCCGCTTGCGCCTGGGAGCGGCCAACGGGACAATGGTGTCATGAATATCGGCACCATCAAGACTCCTGTCGGGCAACTGGGCCTTGTCGAAGAAGACGGCAACATCACCCGACTGATGTGGGACGCCAGGGACAAGGGGGAGCGCACCCCCGTCCTGGAAGAGGGCCTGAAGCAGCTCGGTGCGTTCTTCGAGGGAACTCGCGAGACGTTTGATCTGCCGCTTGCTCCGGAAGGATCGGATTTCCAGCAACAGGTCTATGCCGCCATGCTGGCGATCCCCAAGGAACACACGCGCACCTATGGTTCCATTGCGCGAGAACTTGGCGTATCGGCACAGCCGATCGGCCAGGCCTGCGGTTCCAATCCCATCCCCGTCATCATCCCCTGCCATCGCGTGGTGGGGGCCGATGGACTGGGCGGATTTTCCGGTGACGGTGGCGTGGAGATGAAGATCGCCCTGTTGAAGTTCGAGCAGGCCTACTCCCTCCTGCTCTGACGAAACCGCTTGCGGCAGGCCTCTGCGGCCTATATTGCAACTTTGTTGCAGTGCAGCATTTCATGCGGCCCGCACAGCAATCCCGAATTGCCATTCCGGCGCCCGGACTGGCCGTTCCCTGAGAGGGACCGGCTGGTGGCGCACGGAACCTGTCAACGACCCGTCTGATATCCGGACGTGCGGAACCGCACCTTCGACTGGAGAGTTCCCTGAATACCGACTTCCTCTACACGCTGCGTTCCGAATGGTTCGGCAACATCCGCGGGGACGTGTTGGCCGGCCTGGTGGTTGCGCTCGCGCTGATTCCAGAAGCCATCGCCTTTTCGATCATTGCGGGCGTCGACCCCAAGGTCGGGCTCTACGCCTCCTTCTCGATTGCCGTGATCACCGCCATTGTGGGCGGGCGGCCGGGCATGATCTCGGCCGCGACAGCCGCGACAGCCGTCCTGATGGTGACGCTGGTACGCGACCACGGCCTTGAATACCTGCTGGTCGCCACCGCACTGGCCGGCCTGATCCAGGTCCTGGCCGGCGCCGTGCGCCTTGCCCGCGTCATGCGGTTCGTCTCACGCTCGGTCATGACCGGTTTCGTGAATGCGCTGGCCATCCTGATCTTCCTGGCGCAGCTGCCCGAGCTGATCGACGTACCCTGGCTGACCTATGTCATGGTCGCCGGTGGCCTGGCGATCATCTATCTGCTCCCGCATCTCACCAAGGCTGTGCCGTCTCCGCTGATCTGCATTCTGGTTCTGACCGGACTGACTCTGGGTCTCGATCTGGACCTGCGCACGGTCGGGGACATGGGCGACCTGCCCTCCGACCTTCCTATCTTCCTGTTGCCCGATGTGCCGTTCAATTTCGAAACCCTGATGATCGTATTGCCCTACTCTGCGGCAATCGCTGTCGTCGGGTTGCTGGAATCCCTGATGACGGCTTCCATCGTCGATGAACTCACCGACACCACCAGCAACAAGAACCGTGAATGTGTCGGCCAGGGTGTTGCCAACATGGCGACCGGGTTCATCGGCGGCATGGCCGGTTGCGCCATGATCGGCCAGTCAGTGATCAACGTGAAATCGGGCGGACGCGGACGACTCTCGACCTTCTGTGCCGGGATTTTCCTGCTCATCCTCTGCGTGGTGCTGGGTGACTGGGTCAAGCAGGTGCCCATGGCGGCCCTGGTCGCGATCATGATCATGGTTTCGATCGGCACGTTCAGCTGGGCTTCCCTGGGCAATCTGCGCACCCATCCCCGCAGTTCCTCCATCGTCATGCTGGCTACGGTCGTCACCGTGGTTGCAACCCACAACCTTGCCATCGGCGTGCTCGTCGGCGTCCTGCTGTCGGGCATTCTGTTTGCCTGGAAGATTGCGCAGGTCTTCCAGATCACGTCGAGCCTATCGGACGACGGCACGGCGCGGACCTATGTTGTCGAAGGCCAGGTCTTCTTTGCCTCAGCCGACGACTTTCTGGCCGCGTTCGACTTCCGCGAAGCGCTTGACCGCGTGACCATTGATGTCTCGCGTGCGCATATCTGGGACATCTCCAGTGTCGCATCACTCGATACCGTGGTGCTGAAGTTCCGGCGCGAGGGCGCCGAAGTCGAGATCATCGGACTGAACCAGGCCAGCGAAACCATTGTCGACAAGCTGGCGATTCATGACAAACCCGGCGCCATCGAGCGTCTGATGGGCCACTAGGAGTTCAAGAACATGACCAACATCACCGCCCTGATCGATGCCTCGGTCTATTCGCGCAGCGTTTGTGACCACGCCGCATGGCTGGCACTGCGCACCGGCGACGGAGTCGACGTCGTCCATGTTCTGGGTCGAAGGGAGGTATCAAGCGCACCGGTCAATCTGAGCGGCAACCTGGATGCCAACGCCCGCGACACCCTGCTTGCCGAACTGGCCAGCCTGGACGAACAGAAGGCCAAACTGGCGCACAAGCGCGGCCGCCTGCTTCTGGACGAGGCGAAGGCGCGTCTGCATGAGGACGGTGTCGACGTCGTCACCACCAAACTTCGCAACGGCGACATCGTCGAAGCCATCCACGACTTCGAGGATGATTCCTCCTTTATCGTCATCGGCAAGCGTGGCGAGGCAGCCGACTTTGCTTCCATGCATCTGGGTTCGAACCTGGAGCGTGTCGTGCGCGCCACCCACAAACCGGTGCTGGTCGCAGCACGCGCCTTCAAGCCGATCGAGCGTTTCCTGATTGCCTATGACGGCGGAGCGAGCGCCATGAAGGCCATTGAACACGTTGCCGCAAGCCCTGCGTTCAAGGGGCTAGCCTGCCGTGTTCTAAGCGTTGGCTCCGACACATCCGGAGTCAGGCAGCAGCTTGACGAAGCCGCCACAAACCTCCGCGACAAGGCCGGCATGTCCGTCGAGACCGATATCATCAACGGTCAACCCGATGCTGTGATCGCCCAGGCCGTCAGGGACGACCATATCGATCTCGTGGTCATGGGGGCCTATGGACATTCCCGCATCCGGAGCCTGATCATCGGTTCCACCACGACCGAAATGATCCGGTCATGCCTTGTCCCCATCATGTTGTTCCGGTGATTCCGGCGGTCTGCCCCTTGGACACCCTGTAATTGTCAGATTTGCGGGCGCAATACTGCACCCGGCATAGGAATTGCTTTGCATGCACGTGCAACGCATGACGTTCAAGGTGACACTTGACCGGTTGAAAACCTTGAAATGCACACCGGATACGCGACGATGGGCGTTCGGGGATGGAAAGACGGGACGTGGACAAGAAGTCGCAACTGAAGGCTGTGATGGTGTGTGGCGCAGGCCATTCCGGTTCCACCCTGCTCGGGTTGATCCTGGATGGAGGGCCTGATGCCTTCTATGTCGGCGAAGGCGGCAAGATCCGCTATCTCCACGATGACCGGAAGCCACTGCACAAGCGCGTCTGCAAGATCTGCGGTGAGGATTGCCCGGTCTGGTCCGGTTTTGAATGGAACCAGGACGCTCCGCTCTATCGCCAGGTTGCCGACCACGTTGGTGCTTCCTTGATTATCGACACGACCAAGGACACAGACTGGATCAGGGCACGAACCGGTGAACTGAAGGACGCCGGCGATGATGCCTGTCTCGTTCTTCTCATTCGCGACGGACGGGCTGTGGTGAACTCACGCATGCGCAAGTATCCGGACCGCTCACCAGAGAGCGAGATCGAGCGCTGGCTCAGTCAGGTCAAGGCCGGCATCGAGCTTTATGAGTCCTTTGATGGCCCCAAGCTTCGTGTGCATTACGAAACCTTGGCCCGTGACCCCGAAGCCGTGATCGGAAACCTGTGTTCAACGTTCGCAGTCCCCTTCGACCCGGCCATGCTGGACTTTCAGCGATCGCGGCATCACCCGCTTGGTGGCAATAACGCGACACAGTTTGTCGCTGCCAGCGACTATGTCGCCCAGAATGGAAAACCCTTTGTTTCCCTGAGCGACCGCGGCAAGCCGTTCTATGAAAACCTGAATGGCCGCATCAAACCCGACACGCGATGGAAACAGGAGTTTGCGGCATCGCATGCCGAACTCTTTGCCAAGATGGCGGGTGCGTTCAACGAACAGATAAGTTTGCGTGGTTGAAGTCATGGCCAAGATCGACCTGGTGTTCCGACAGATTGACGAGCGTACACGTGAAGTGTCCCTAGCGCTGGCAATGGAACACATCCGACCCGATGCCGTGCACATTCTTGATGATGTCAGGCCGTTTTCCGAATGTGTCACCCAGATGCTTCGCATCGACCACGATTGTGACTACGTCGTGTATCTGGATGCCGATTGCCTGATTCTTGATGACATGCGCCCGTTCCTGGACTCCTGTGACAGCGCCTATGTCGACAGCTACGTGTCGGATCGGTTCCGGGGTCGCATTCATTGCGGCGCGCACATCACGCGACGCGATGTCGTGGCAAGAATGGCATCCATTACGCCACCGAAAGATGACATGGCTTATGTCCTGCGGCCTGAATCCCGGATGCGGAACCTCGCCATGAAGTCCCTGGGGCTCAACAAGCAGTTCCGAAACTTCGACATTCTCCACGACTATTTCCAATTCAATCGCCATATCTTCATGAAGTATGCAGTGCGCGAACTGCGCAGCCGCACCGACATGCAGTTCCAGCGCCTGGCCATGGCCATGGAAACCTGGCCTGAGCCCAATGGAGACGTGGATGATTTCACCGTTGCGCGCCATGCCGTGCGGTATGCTCGTGAACTGGTGCCTGCCCATGCTGGTGCAGCAGATGTGCAGCGTTTCATCGAATCCCTTCCCCAGCGCGCCCAGTCAGAACTGGCCCGTTTGGGTATCGAGGAAAAGGAAGACTTCACCCATGACGACCTTGCAGCCTGGAAGGCCGAACACAGGGACCGCGTCAACTATGGTGCGACCGTGAAGAAACCCAAGATCTTTGGTGTCGGCCTGTCGCGCACGGGGACCCGCTCCCTCACACAGGGACTTCAGATGCTCGGCTTCGATGCCATTCATTATCCCGGCGACGAAACCACCTATACCGAACTCAGCAACGGCGAGACCGAGCTCTCGGTCCTCAAGCAGTACGATGCGCTGACGGACATCACGACAGTGCCGTACTGCCAGCAACTCGATCAGACCTATCCCGGCAGCAAGTTTGTCCTGACCATCCGCGACAAGGATTCCTGGCTGCAGTCCTGCGAAAATCACTGGTACAACCGCCCGGCCTTCAAGGAGGCCGAGAGTCCTCAGGAGGAGGCCTATCTGCGGATGCGCCAGCTCCTGCGCGCGGCAATTTTCGGCTGTTACAATTATGTGCCCGAGCGGTTCTCCTGGGTCTATGACCGCCACGTGCGTGACGTCATGGCCTATTTCAAGAACAGGCCTGATGACCTGCTGGTGATCAACATCGCTGATGGTGAGGGGTTCGAGAAACTCGCGCCGTTCCTGAACCGTCCGATTCCGGCCGAGCCCTTCCCGCACAAGGGCGGCGTCCTTTCCGCACGCATGGCCAGGGAACGTGCCGCCATTGCCGCCGCGCAGTAGGGCCTGCATCTGCCCAATGCAGCCATGACCCTCCGGGATGACACGCCCGATCCAACGCCCACACCGACTCTGAGTCAGGGTGCAGGCTACCTGTTCCGAACCTTTGGCCTGGTCTGGCGCACGACACAGCGTCTGACTCTGGGGATTGCTCTGGTCACGGTGATCGTGGCGACTGCGCCTGTCCTGGCCGCATGGATCGGCAAGATGATTGTCGACGGTGTGCTGACGGCCGTCGACACCGGAACGTCCGGGGATCGCAATTCGGTGCTGCTGTGGGTTGTTGCTGAAGCCTTGGTCATCGGGACACTCCTCTCCGCCCGTCGCCTGCTCGTCTTTCAGAAACGTATCCTGCATGCGGAACTGGGCTATGCGGTCAGCCGCGCAATCTTTGACAAGACGTTGCGCATGGATCTGGAAACCATCGAACATCCAGATACCCAGCAGCAGATCGTGTTTGCCCGGCAGTATGCTGCCGCCCGACCCTATGGCCTGGTGAACCGGAGTTTCGAGGCAGCCCAGTACGGTTTGACCATCGCGTCGTTCGCGGCCCTGCTGTGGACCTTCTCACCCTGGGCGCTGCTCCTGGTTCTGATTGCCGGCCTCCCGCTGTTTTTTGGCGAAGTACGCTTTTCCAACAGCGCATTCCGGTTCTACACCGGCCGCACCCCTGAAATGCGGCAGCGCAACTACCTCGAAGGCCTGATGGTGACCGACGCGTCGGCCACCGAGCGCATGCACAGCAATGCCAACCACGCCATTCTGGAACGCTACAGGCATCTGTTTGACTGGTTGTTCGGCCAGGACCGCCGCTTGCAGATGCGTCGCACATGGATCGGGGTACTTCTGATTGGCGTGA
>CALIUG010000176.1 GCA_938048755.1 uncultured Alphaproteobacteria bacterium | reverse complement strand
GCCGGTATCGATATCGAGCAGATAGACCCGCGGCGTATTGTTGAAATACGCCATGAAGGTGATTTCCTGGCTGGTCGGTGAAAAGCGTGGGGTGAGCACAAGATGTTCACCATCGGTCAGGAACTGATGGTTCGCGCCATCCTGATCCATGATCGCGAGCTGTTTGACGCGCGCGCTGGCCGTACCGCTTTCGGCAATATAGACAATGCGGCTGTCGAAATAGCCGCCCTCGCCGGTCAGGCGTTCATAAATGGCATCGGCGATCTTGTGAGCAATACGCCGCCAGATGTCCTCACCACCGCGATATTCAATACCGTCGACATGCTCCTCGGAGAACGTGTCCCAGAGGCGGAAACTGACCTTGAGCCTGCCATCGGCCTCACGCTCGACCAGGCCGGTGACCAGAGCCTGAGCATTGATCGTGCGCCAGTCGCCAAAGCGCGGTAACAGGCCGATATCGGCAGCAGACTGGATGAAGGCCGCGCGGTTGATGGGATCAAACAGGCCCGAGCGCTCCAGATCCGCCGCCACAACTTCGGAGATGTTCGCGCCAATCTCTGCGTCCGCGTCTGCCCCGATGAAATCCGTCACCGCGATGGGAAGCGGATCGTTCTGGCCCGATACGACATCAACAACCAGTTGTGCCCTGGCGTCCTGGGAAAGTCCCACCCCGACAACAAGAACAAGTGCTGCAATCAGGCAGTGAATTCGGTGGAATGATTTCATGGCTCTCAAGTCCTCAACATCTGTCGGGGGTCGAATTTGATGATCATGTGTCGCCAGACATCATAGCGGTCCAGCGGAAGATTCAGGAACGGATGATCCTGAAAATAGAGAACAGCACGCAAGGCAGAATCCCTCGCTGCTTTCAGGAGTGTCTCGTTGGAGGCGCCGTTAACATCGACCACTTCGGCACTGAGAACACGGCCGTCGGTCGACAGAGCGACATCAATGG
This sequence comes from uncultured Alphaproteobacteria bacterium, assembly GCA_938048755.1. Lineage (GTDB taxonomy): Bacteria > Pseudomonadota > Alphaproteobacteria > SP197 > SP197 > SP197. The sequence continues at coordinate 12,482 of CALIUG010000176.1, read as the reverse complement.
TGACGATCAGCCCCTCGGCCTCGGCTGCGCCGCCCAGAATGTTCCAGCGCTTCGCAATCTGCTGACCGACCAGCGAGGCCAGGGTTGCCGTCTCTTCGTCGGACACCGGCGCGTTGGCACTCTCGCTGAACGATGCCATCATCTCCTCGAACGATGCTTCGGCGTCGGCCTCCGTCTGGGGCGCCGGTTCTTCAGCGGCGCGATCAAGCAGCAGACTTTCCATCATCTCCGTGAATTCCGGCTCAGGTTTGGGCGGCGCATCCGGTTTCTCGACGGGCACCGGCGCGGCGGCAACCACAGGCTCAGGTTCCGGTTCGGGCTCAGGCTCGACAATCTCGGGCTCCGGCAGAGGTTCGGGTTCGGGAAGCGGCTCGGGCTCCTGCAACTCCACCGGCTCGGGCAGTTCCAGTTCCGGCAGATCTTCCAGTTCGGGAAGCGGCTCGAGTTCGGGCAACGGTTCCAGTTCAGGCAGGTCCAGGCTGACAATTTCGGGCTCCGGCTCAGGCTCGGGTTCCGGCACGACAGCCTCTTCGACTTCCTCCACCGGTTCGGGCTCGGGCGCAGGGGCACCGGCTTCATCGGCCAGCACCAGGATATCGACGGTCACGGATTCAACCGGTTCGGGCAGGTCATTCCACAGATGCGGCAGGCCAAGGATGGCAAACAACAGCAGCCCGGCATGCATCACGGCAGAGATGGTGAAACCCGTCGGCGACATGCCGGACTACTCCACAACCTCGGTCGGGCGTTCGGCTTCCAGAGCAAGATGCGTGAAGCCTGCTTCGTTCAAGGCACCCATCACAGCCATGACCTCTCCATACGCAACCCCCCGATCCCCGCGGACGAAAACGCGGACATCCGGATTGTTGTTGGAAATTGCGACAAGACGAGGGCCAAGTTCGTGCAATTCGATGGGCGTCTCCATGAGATAGAGGCTGCCATCGGCCTGGACCGTAACCTCGAGGGGCTCATCCTGACCGGCGATCTCGCCGACATCGGCATCGGGCAGGTCGATCTTCACGCCCACGGTCAGCAGCGGTGCGGCAATCATGAAGACGATGAGCAGCACCAGCATGACGTCGACAAAGGGCGTCACGTTGATCTCGCTCATGGGTGGGCGCCGACGGCGCGCACGCGCGCTGCGATAACCGCCCCCACCGCCAGCGGTGAACTGGACGGCCATCAGCTGCCCTTCTCGTCAAGCTGACGCGACAGCAGCGAATGGAACTCGGCCGCAAAGGTCTCGAGACGGCTGCCGTAACGGTCAAGATCCGTGGAGAGCTTGTTGTAGGCGACAACCGCCGGGATGGCCGCAAGCAGGCCAAGCGCGGTGGCAAACAGGGCTTCGGCAATACCCGGCGCAACAACCGTGAGCGAGGTGTCCTTGGAAACCGCGATGGCGGAAAAGGCGTTCATGATGCCCCAGACCGTGCCGAACAGGCCGACGAACGGTGCGGTCGAACCCACGGTGGCGAGGAATCCCATGTAGCGCTCAAGCCGATCCATTTCGCGATCGACGGTGACCTGCATGGCTTGGTTGATGCGTTGCTGAACGCCCGCACGCAGGCGGTCATCGGCAATGATGTCCTGGCGTTGCATGGCACGCCTGAGTTCCTCCATGGCAGCGGCAAATACCGAGGCCATGGGATGGCCGGGATCCCGTCCGATCCTGTCGTAAAGATCCTCGAGCGAGCCGCCAGACCAGAACGACTCCTCGAAATCCTCGGCCTGGTTGCGCAGACGGCGCAGGCGCAGGGACTTGTCGAAGATGATGGCCCAACTCCACAACGAAGCGGCAAGAAGCATCATCATGACCAGCTTGACGATGATATCGGCCCGCCAGAACAGGCTCCAGATCGATAGACTGGCTTCCGGTGCGGAACCGGCGAGAGCAGCAACTTCCAAGGGGATCTCCTTTAGCGTTCAGGTAAGGGCGAGAAAGGCCTGGCGAACGGCATCGGGGAGCCGTTTGGGCCGGCCGTCGTCACCCAGAAAGGCAAGCTGGACCGCAAGGGTCACAAGGGTGTCGGCGCCACGCATCACGCACTGCTCCATGCGCGCACTGGCACCGGAGGTTTCCGTGAACCGGGTCGAAACAACAAGTTCATCATCAAGCCGGGCTGCGCTGCGGTAGTCGATCTCCATGTGCCGCACGACAAAGCCGCCGCCGGTTTCCCGACGCAGGTTTTGGTGATCGAATCCGGCCCGGCGCAGGTATTCCGTGCGCCCTCGTTCGGCAAAACGCAGATAAGCGGTGTGGTAGACGATGCCGCCGGCATCGGTGTCCTCGTAGTAGACGCGAACGGGAAGCTGATGTGCGCCATCAGTCATCGCCATTCTCGGCCACGAACAGATCGACCTGGGGTGTCGCACGTTGCGGCGCAGACAGTCCCAGATGCTGGTAACTGGCCAACGTCAACATGCGACCGCGCGGGGTGCGCTGCACGTAACCCTGTTGGATCAGAAACGGTTCGATGACATCCTCCAACGCGTCGCGATGTTCGCTCAAGGCGGCCGCGACCGTTTCCACGCCGACCGGGCCGCCGGCATAATGCTCGGCAATACAGGCCAAATAACGGCGATCCATGGCGTCAAGACCGCTGGCGTCGACATCAAGCCTGTTGAGCGCTGCGTCGGCCACCTTCGCGTCAACCGTGGTTGCGCCATCGACCTGAGCCATGTCACGCACGCGACGCAGCAACCGTACGGCCACACGGGGCGTGCCACGGGCACGGCGGGCAATCTCGGCAGCGCCATCTTCGGTCATGGTCATGTTCATGACCCGCGCGGCGCGCGCCACAACGATGGCCAAATCCTCAGCATTGTAGAAGTTGAGGCGCAGGGGGATGCCGAAACGTTCGCGCAGCGGCGTCGTCAACAGCCCTGAGCGGGTTGTCGCACCGACCAGCGTGAACTTCGGCAAATCGATCTTGACCGAGCGCGCAGCCGGCCCCTGGCCGATGATGAGATCGAGCTGAAAGTCCTCCATGGCCGGATACAACACCTCTTCCACGGCAGGATTAAGGCGGTGGATCTCGTCGATGAAGAGGACGTCGCGGTCTTCCAGATTGGTGAGAAGCGCGGCCAGATCACCGGCGCGCGCAATGATCGGCCCCGACGTGCTGCGGAACCCCACGCCAAGTTCGCGCGCGACGATTTGGGCCAGCGTCGTCTTGCCCAGCCCCGGAGGACCGTGAAACAGAACATGGTCCAGCGCCTCGCCACGGCTGCGTGCCGCCTGGACAAAAACCGAGAGATTTTCACAGACCTGCTGCTGGCCGATGAAATCGCCCAGAACCTGTGGCCGCAGGGAGCCTTCGAGGTCTTCCTCGCCCGGCTCGCCGCTGACCAGCCGCTCCTCACTCACCGGCCGAGTTCCTTCAGGCCTGCAGCAATCAGAGCGCTGACATCTGCGTCGGGTCCAAGGTCGCGACGCGCCGCGACAACTGCGCCGTAGGCCTCCGACCGGCCATACCCCAGATTGACCAAGGCAGACACCGCATCGGCATCATCGCTGGCATCGGCAGGGGCTGATCCCGTTGGTGCGAGTGCCGCGCCGGGCGCAAAACCGACATCGCCCATGCGGTCCTTCAGTTCGGTGACGACACGGGTCGCCACACGCGGACCCACGCCGTTGGCACGGGTAATCGCGGTCTTGTCCTGGGCGAGAATGGCCTGGGTAAGTTCGTTGGGCGAAAGCACCGAGAGGATTGCCAGGGCAACCCGTGCGCCCACGCCCTGCACGGTCATCAGGATACGGAAGCAATCACGTTCGGGCTGGTCGGCAAAGCCATAGAGCACGATGCGGTCATCACGGATGAAGGTCTCGATCATCACGCTGGCCCGGTCACCGACGCTTCCCATGCCACGAAGGGTGCGGGCCGAACAGCTCAACTGATAGCCCACACCGCCGACATCCAGCAGGGCCATGTCCTCGCCCAGGGAGTCGAGAACGCCGGTCAGTTTCCCGATCATGCAGCGGCTCCCTCGGCAATACGACGGCGTTGGGGTCCAAGAGTCGCTGCGTGATGGGCGTGACAGATGGCAACGGCCAGCGCATCTGCGGCATCGGCATTGGTAACCTTTGCACTTGGCAGCAGGACCGCAATCATGGCGGCAATCTGGGTCTTGTCGGCCTTGCCCGTGCCCACGACCGACTTCTTCACGAGCCGGGCGGCATACTCGGCGACCGGGATACCGGGGGAGGCAGCGGCAACCAGCGCGGCCCCACGCGCCAGGCCCAGCTTCAGCGTGCTGTCGGGATTGCGGTTGACGAAGGTTTCCTCGATCGCAGCCTGATCAGGCTTCTGGGCGCGCAACACGGCCTGAACACCGTCGAAGATTGTCGTCAGGCGATCAGCCATGGGCATCTTCGTGTCAGGCGAAATCACACCATGGGCAACGTGACGCAGCGCATTGCCATCAATGTCAATGACACCCCATCCGGTATGTTGGAGACCAGGATCGATGCCCAGAACACGCATCATGTTGCCTCAGGCCACCAACCGTTCCATGACATCATCGGCAATCTCGAAGTTGGCCGACACGGTCTGGACATCGTCGTTGTCTTCCAGGGCATCGATCAGCTTGAGCAGGGAACCGGCCTTGTCCTCATCCACCTCAATCGTGGTCCCTGCCTTCCAGGTCAGGCCTGCTACCATGGGATCGCCAAAGACTTCGCCGAGCGCCTCGCTGACCTGGCCGAAATCCTCAGGTGCGCAATAGATCGTATGGCTGTCGTCATCGGAGACAACGTCTGCAGCACCGGCTTCGAAGGCAGCTTCAAATACTGCGTCGTGATCACCGACATCAGCATTGAAAACCACCTGGCCGACACGCTCGAACATGAACGAAACGCTGCCGGTTTCACCCATCGCGCCGCCGGCCTTGTTGAACGCGGCACGCACTTCCGAGGCCGTCCGGTTGCGGTTATCGGTCAGGGCTTCGACAATCAGCGCAATGCCACCGGGGCCATAACCCTCGTAGCGCATCTCCTGATAATCGACATTGTCCTCACCGCCCGTGGCGCGTTTGATCGCGCGTTCGATGGCGTCCCGACCCATGTTGACGCCGCGAGCTGCCTGGATTGCCGCGCGCAGGCGCGGATTGTGTTCAGGGTCCGGCATGCCCGAGCGGGCCGCCACGGCAATCTCGCGGCCCACCTTGGTAAACTGCTTGGCGCGCTTGGCGTCCTGCGCACCCTTGCGGTGCATGATGTTCTTCCATTTGGAATGGCCGGCCATGTCGTCCTCGAAATCAGTCTGAATTGGGTGTCTGGCATCCAGATATCGCGCCGGTTGCCCAAGCACAATACCACATCCAGCAAATCCCGGCTGTGGAGAACCTTTCCTGAATTGAACCGATCAGATTTGAACGTTCGGCGACAGGCACGGTGTGCATTGACCGGCGAGACCGTCAAACCTAGGTTGCATCGACAGATTTCGAGGTGACGACATCATGAACTGCATGATCTGCATCGTAGTAGGAAGCTTGCGCATGGTCCGGTAACGGAAACCGCGAAGGTTCCGCCATGTGCCCCCGACAGGTTCGGGGGCTTTTTTTTGCCCGTTTGCCAACCTCTCAAACCGATCTGCGACCGTACGAAGGCTCTTCATGTTCCACCCGGCAACCACACCTCCAAGACTGTCGACTCTGGTTCTGTTCACGGCAGCATCGACCCTTTCTCTCAACATGTTCCTGCCTTCGCTCTCAAACATCGCGCAGACCTTCAGCGTTGGATACGGGTTGGTAACACTTTCCATCGCAGGCTATCTGGCGGTTACCGCCGTTCTGCAACTGATGCTGGGACCGTTGTCGGACCGGTTTGGCCGACGCCCGGTGGCGCTGATTTCCATTGGAATCTTCACCGCGGCATCTCTGGGCTGCGCCATGGCGCCCGGAATCTGGTGGTTCCTGGGATTCAGGGCATGTCAGGGCACCATCATCGCCAGCTGGACGCTTTCACAGGCAGCCATCCGGGACACAGCGCCACCGCAGGAAGCGGCCAGCAGAATGGGATATGTCGCCATGGCGATGGCCATCGCACCTGCCATGGGCCCGATGATCGGCGGCTTTCTGGATCAATTTCTGGGCTGGCGCGCAAGTTTTCTGGTCTTTGCAATCATGGGCGCGGGAATGCTGTGGTTGTGCTGGAGCGACTTTGGAGAAACCAACAAACAACCCTCCAGAACCATGCTCGAGCAGTTCCGCGCCTATCCCAGGCTATTCCGGTCGCCGGTCTTCTGGGGTTATGCAGTCTGCATGGCATTCTCGGTCAGCGCGTTCTACGCCTTTCTCAGCGGGGTACCACTGGTCGCCGCATCCATGATGTCGATCCCACCTGCTGTTCTGGGCATCTACATGGGGTCGATCACCGCCGGGTTTCTCCTCGGTAGTTTCCTCTCGGGTCGTTACGCCAAGCGGTATGCCCTGACCACCATGGTGTTGACCGGCAGGCTCGTCGCCTGCACCGGCCTTCTCTGTGGCGTCGCCGCGTTCCTTGCTGGTCACGTCAATCCGATGACTTTGTTTGGCGCGACGATGTTCGTCGGCATCGGCAACGGCCTCACCATGCCCAGCGCCAGCGCGGGTGCTGTGTCGGTCAGGCCGCAATTGGCGGGCAGCGCATCAAGGCTGTCGGGTGCCCTGATCGTGGGCGTGGGCGCCGTCTTCACGTCGCTCACGGGAACGATCCTCAGTGAGCAGAACGGCGCTCACGAACTTCTTGGCGTCATGCTGTTTTGCTCAGCCATCGCGCTCAGCGCAGCAGCACTGGTCTATATGGTCGAGAGGCGGGCTAAATATTGAACACGGATGCGGCCGAATCCCTCGCTGCCTTCTTTTCACGTATCACAGCCTCGACACGCCCGATCTCGGCCTGGAGTTCACCGACATAGTCGGTAAGCGCCTCGATCGACATGGTCTCAAGGTTCTTCGGCCCCATATCGGGGCGTCTGGGTTCCAGATCGTCGCTGTCCATGGCGTCCTGCTCCCGTTTCCAGATTTCATGTATAGGAGAGGACGAATCGTCGCAACGGCCTCGATGGGGATCAACCATGAGCAACAACCTGCCCGAAACCATGAACGCCATCGTCTACAATGGCGGCGGCGGTCCCGAGGTCGTGGAATGCACCACCAGGCCGGTGCCGGAAACCTCGGTCGGCGAAGTGCTGGTCAAGGTGCATGCCGCCGGAGTGAACCGCCCCGATCTCCTGCAGCGGGCGGGCGGCTATCCCCCGCCGCCGGGCGCCAGCGACATCCCCGGCCTGGAGATTTCCGGCGAAGTCGTCGCAAACGGCCCCGATTCCAGTGATCTCAAAATCGGCGACAGAGTGATGGCGCTGGTCACAGGCGGGGGCTACGCCGAATACTGCGTGGTTCCCGTATCCCAAGCCCTTCCCGTCCCCGACAGTCTGACCATGATCGAGGCGGCAGGCGTACCCGAGACCTTTTTCACGGTCTGGACCAATGTCTTCCAGCGGTCCCGCCTTCAAGGCGGCGAAACCCTCCTGGTGCACGGTGGCGCGAGCGGCATCGGCACCACGGCAATCCAGCTGGCGGCGGCGCGCGGTGCGCGCGTCTTCGTGACGGCCGGGTCGGACGAGCGCTGCCGGGCCTGCGAAGAAATCGGTGCCGAGCGCGCCATTAACTACCGCACGGAAGATTTCGTTACCGTGACCGGCGATCTAACCGAAGGACGCGGCGTTGACGTCATCCTGGACATGGTGGGCGGCGACTATATTGCCCGCAACATCAAGGCGATGGCGACCGAGGGGCGCATCTGTTTCATCGCGTTCCTCGGCGGATCGAAGGCCGAAATCAACTTTGCGCCCCTGATGATGAAACGCGGCACCATCACCGGCTCGACCCTGCGCGCGCGGTCAGTCCTTGAAAAAGGCCAGATTGCCGACGAATTGCGTCGCGAAGTTCTGCCGCTTCTGGAAAGCGGCCGGATCAAACCGGTCATGCACGCCACCTTCCCCTTGACGCAGGCAGGGGAAGCCCAGAACGCCATCGACGGCGACCATATCGGCAAGGTTGTGCTCACAATGGTCTAGAGCATATCGCGATCCGGTCTAACTGACCGTGGACGCTGGGAATAATTGGCGCTAAGTAGCACGCCACAACGCAATTTGGCCGTTCGGCCGATGCGATACGAGGAGTAATCCATGACACAGTTGTTGATGCCCCAGGCCACCGCCGTGTGGCTGGTCGACAACACGACCCTGACCTTCAAGCAGATTGCCGAACTGTGCGGCATGCACCCGCTCGAGATTCAGGGCATTGCCGATGGCGAAGTCGCGACCAACATCGTCGGCCAGGATCCCGTCCTTTACGGTCAGATCGATGCCGAGGAAATCGAGCGCTGCGTGAAGGACCCGAAAGCCAGCATCCAGCTGCGCAAGCGGGTCGACCTTCCCAAGACAAAGCAGAGCAAGGCGCGCTACACGCCCGTGGCGAAACGCCAGGACAAGCCTGCCGGCATTCTTTATCTCACCAAGCAGTTCCCGCAGCTGGCCGATGCCCAGATCGTGCGCCTGATCGGCACGACCAAGCAGACCATCACGCAGGTGCGCGAAGGCACCCATCGCATGTCCGAGGAGCTCGAGCCCAAGGATCCCGTCATGCTGGGTCTGTGCGATGCAAAACTGCTCAACGTCGAGATCGAAAAGGCCAACGTGAAAGCTGCCGCTCTCGAAAAGAACCTCGCCAGTGCACGCGCCGAACTCGCCATTCGCGAGAACGACAACAGCGCCGAGCCCAACGAGATGTAATCCTGCTTCAGGCCCGGCGGTTGTCGCCGGGCTTGAAGAGGTCCTTGCGCAGACTGAACATGGCGTCGGGATCTACCGTGACCTGGATGACGGACGGTTTCCCGGACGCCAGTGCTTCGACCATTGCTGAACCGACCTCTCCGGGTGCAGAAGCACGGTAGCCGACAGCACCGATCTGTTCGGCAAAGGCGGCATAATCGGGATTAAGAAGATCGGCTCCCAGATAGCGGCCACCAAAGAAGTCGCGCTGATAGGCTTTCTCCGCACCCCAGGCACCATTGTCGAGAACGACTGCCACGACCGGCAGATCGTGCTGAACCGCCGTCGTCATTTCGATCATGGTCATGCCGAAGCCGCCATCGCCCATGATCGAAACCACGGGACGCTCCGGTGCGGCAGCCTTGGCACCCAATGCAGCAGCATAACCGAAGCCGACCAGGCCGAAATCGAGCGGAGTCAGCAGTCCTGGTGACAAGCCAAACCGCATGCGATCTGCCGCCTGCAGACACATGGCACCGGTATCCAGCGTCACGATGGCATCGGCGGGAAGGTTCTCGCGGATCTCTCCCAGAGCACGGACAGGCGGCAGAGGATCGCCTTCCAGTTCGGCTTCGCTTCTGCGCTCTTCCATCAGCGCTTCCCGCGCCTGCTGGAAGGATTCACGCCATGGCTTCCAGGCACCTGACGAAAAGGCGGCCTCGTTCGCGGCGGTCGTCAGCGCCTGCGCCGTCGCACGGGCATCCGCGACAATCCCCATCGCCACGGGGAAGTATCGACCCAGGGCAGAACCGTCGACATCAACCTGCACGATGGCGGCATCACCATTGATGTAATCGTTGCTGTGAAAGGTAGAGTTGAAGCCCAGTCGCGTGCCCAGCGCCAGAATGACATCGGCGTCCCTCGTCAGACCACTGGCAACCTTGTTGCCGCGGGGTCCGCCTTGCCCGGCATGCAGCGGGTGGTTCGTCGCCATGACATCATGATGGCCCGTCGAGGACACCACCGGAATCTGAAGTGTCTCGGCAAGAGCAACCAGAGCGTCCGAGCCCTGTGACCACTTGAACCCGCCGCCGGCAAGGATCACCGGCCTCTGCGCCCCGGCCAAAAGGGACAGGATCGATACGATCTGTTCGGGGTCCGGCGCACCTGCCTGATTGGCGTCATGGCGGATCAGCGTGCCTGCAGGAACCTCCGCAGCAAAGATGTCGCGCGGGACATGCAGCACCACCGGGCCACGCCGGCCACTCATGGCAATACGCATGGCTTCAGCCATCAGTTCGGGCAGACGTTCGGGCGATGGCACCATGATCGATTTCTTCGAGATCGGTGCAAACAAAGCCTGTTGATCAACCTCCTGGAAGGTGTCGCGCCCGGCCTGATCACGGGAAATCGCGCCTGCGATCGCGACCAGAGGAGAATAGGCAAGATGGGCCTCGGCTATGGCCGTCGTCAGATTGACGACGCCGGGGCCTGCCTGCGCTCCCAGCACGATGCCGGGACCGCCCGAAATGCGGGCATAAGCATCCGCCATGTGACCGGCTGCACGCTCGTCGCGTGCGCCGACATAGCCAATCGTCGACGTGCGCAACGCATCATAGAGTTCCAGCATGGAGCCACCGAGCAGGCCGAACACGGTTTCGACACCTGCCTGCTCGAGAAGATCAACAACGGCTTCACCCGCACCCATGGTTTTTGTCATTGTCAGATTTCCCAGGCGGCCTTGAGGCCCTCCAGCACGGCTTCTTCGGCGGTGCGCGGGGCAAGACAATCGCCGATACGGGTGAATGCGATGGCGCGACGCTCGAGTTCCGCGCCGAGATCGTCGTGGGGAACCTGACCAAGGGACAAAACGACGGTATCAACCTCCTCGGCGATCACCGCTTCGTCGGTCAGCGTGTCCTGGAAATAGGCGCTGTCGCCATCGACGCCGAACAGGCGGGCATGGGTCTTTGTCTCCACGCCCAGCCGGTGCAGGCGACCCAGATAGTGGTTGCGCACATAAAGCTGCAGGCTCTCGCCGACCATGGCTCCGTTGACCATCAGGCGCACACGCGAACCCGCCGCGGCCAGCATCTCGGCAAGGCCAATACCGATCCAGTCGCAGCGCCAGTCGGCGATGACGACAGAAGCACCGACATTGGCGCGACCGCCGATGACATCCCAGGCGTCCACGACATGGCCTTCTTCCATGCCGTCGATGGAAGGAAGATAGGGCCGCGACCCCGTCGCCAGAAGGATAGCGTCGGGTGCCTGTTCTTCGATCATCCCGGCATCCACCGCAACGCCGGTGCGCAACACGACCCCGGCTTGTTCGGCTTCGCGCAGCAGATTCTGGACGATGCCGCCAAACTCCTCGCGACCCGCGACCTTCTGGGCAAGCAGGGCCTGACCACCGACCTGACCGGCCTGTTCGAACAGCGTCACATGGTGTCCCCTGGCCGCAGCCACGGCCGCCGCCTTCAGGCCCGCCGGACCGGCGCCGACAACCAACACCGACCTTGGTTCGACCACAGGCTGAAGGTTTCCGTATTCCAGCTCGCGCCCGGATTCGGGGTACTGGATGCAGGAAATCGGCACACCCTTGTGGGAGTGTCCGATGCAGGCCTGGTTGCAGGCGATACAGGCCCGGATGTCGTCGGTCCTGCCCGCAAGCGCCTTGGACGGCATTTGGGGGTCACAGATCATGGCGCGCGTCATGCCGCACAGGTCGGCATCGCCCGAGGCAATCACAGCCTCGGCAATCTGAGGCTGGTTGACGCGTCCGGTTGCGATGACCGGCAGGGTCGTCGCCTCCTTGATGCGCCGGGCATAGGGCGCAATGTAGCCCGCAGGCACACCCATGGGCGCGGCAATGTGGACCGATGCGCCCAGGCTGGATGACATGCCGGCAACAACGCTGATGTAGTCGAGCTGGGGTGAAAGCTCGGTACAGATGGCGGCAATCTCGTCGGCAGTGAGACCCTGCGCGGGTTCAAGTTCGTCGCCGGAAATGCGCATGCCGAGGGTCGCGTCACCGATTGCTGCCCGGATTGCGGTCAGGGAGTCGGTGACAAACCGCAGACGGTTCTCGAACGACCCACCCCACGCGTCCTCGCGCAGATTGAGTCGGGGATTGAGAAACTGGGCGGGCAGATACCCTTGGCTCGCGACAAACTCGACACCATCGAGGCCAGCTTCCACCAGATAGCCCGCACCACGCGCATAACCGTCGATGACCTCGTGGATCATCGCGTCCGACATGGCACGTGGCATGATGTGGAAGCGTTCGTTCGGCACCGGCGAAGGTGCATAGGCCACGGCCAGCATGCCGTCATTCGTTGCCTGGATTTCACGGCCGGGATGGAAGAGCTGGCCGAAGATCGCGGCTCCGTGGTTCTTCACCGCACCGGCCAGCCGGGCGTATCCCGGAATGCAGTCGGGCGAGGTCGCCTGGAGAAGGTTGTTGGCGAACTGGGCGGTTTCGTGAATCGCGGCGATTTCGACCACGATGAGTCCGGCACCGCCCCGTGCGCGCGCTTCCTGATAGGCGGTCAGCCTGTCGGAGACGTTGCCATCGCTGTGATGGGTGTGATGCCCGGTCGAAACGATGCGGTTCCTGACCGTGGTACGGCCAAGGGCGATCTCGGAAAATAGATGCGGGAAAGATTCGGCTGTCATGGCGTTGCCGTCATCATGTCGCGCGCCAACCGGATTGGGAAGCGATCACGC
>CALIUG010000175.1 GCA_938048755.1 uncultured Alphaproteobacteria bacterium | reverse complement strand
GTGAACGACCCCGTGCTGATCGAAAGCGGTGTTGAGAAGATTGGTGGCAAGTCGTTCACGTTCCGCTCACGTATGAGCAATGTCGGGACCGGCGAAATCACGGCGCGCGGACGCTGCACGACCGTCCATTTCGACCTGGCAAACCGCGTATCAAAGGTTATCCCCGACGACATTCGCGCGGGCCTTGAGAAACTGCTGATCACAGAAGACTGACGTCTTTGAGCCTTGCGGTCGCTCACCTTCTGGCATTCTGTTCCTGAAGCGCCCGGACAGCGGCATAGGTCGCCACACAGTACGGCACCATGCAGGTCAGGACGATCTTGATCCAGTTGAAGGAGTCTTCGCCGAAGACTGCGTCAAACTGATTGATGATCACCAGAATTGTTCCGACCAATGCAGAAACCTTGAGGGATCGCACGACCACGGACCGTTCCATGGCCATGCGCACAAACTCACTCATCAGGTTTCCCGCAGCCTCACTCAGAACAACTGATCAAGGGGCATGGAGTAGTTGATGGTCAGGTTTTCCGTGCCAGGGTTGCTGTCATAGATACTGGCATTCGAGAGATGCGAGAGCTCGATACCAAGGCGTGACCGGTCATCGAAGCGCCAAGCCAGTTCGATGGCGGAACGGAACTCTAGAATGCCGCCCAGATCCTTGCCGTCGCCATCGGAATAGGCGCCAACCGAGAAGTTCGGGCGCACAACAACGCGACGGCCAAGAAAGATATCGATGAACACGCCACCATACCCGTAAAGTCCGCCCTCAGCCGTGATGAAACCGCCTGCCATCGGCGTCAGGATGAAGTCCTTGAAATCAGAGCGATATTCGACGCCGAACACAGCGGTCGTGTGGTTATCATTGATATCAAAGGCACCGGTCCGGAAGGAAAGGAACTCAGGGTCGTCTTCCGCGTTTACATGGTTAGAGGCCGAAAAGAAGGCTAAAACGGCAAACAGACTGACAAGACGGGTCATGAACGGCTCCACGGGATTACGACGCGATGTATGTTAACCGGCAGAGCGTTGAGACGAAAGCCGCATTGTCCACACCTGGATCGGTGCGTGTGGTCATCGTCCTGTGCTGTCTAATGTTGTCTTCCTGGACAGTGTCCGCGCAGTCGGTCACCGATCAGCTCGCGTATCTTGGCAACGCTCATGTAAAATCCGTGAGTGATGGCGACACCATGACCCTCACTGACGGAACCGTTGTTCGCCTTGTCGGGATTATGGCACCCAATCTGTCTTTCGGGCGTGAGGATGTTACAGAACAGCCCTTCGCAGTGGAGGCACGCGATGCGCTTGACCTTATGGTCGGGGGGAAGAATGTGACGCTTTACGCCGGCGGCGCCTCGACCGACCGCCATGGCCGTGTTCTGGCGCACGTCTTCGCGCAGGACGGGACATGGGTGCAGGGTGCACTGCTCGAACAGGGTCTGGCACGGACTTACACCTTTGCCGACAACAGAGCTGTCGTCGACATCATGCTGGAATACGAGGAAGACGCCCGCGCTGAACGCCGCGGCTTGTGGTCCCACCCGTTCTTCAAGGTTCACGATGCAGAGAAGCCGGGATTGGTTCCGGTTGACAGCTTTGAACTGATTGAGGGCGTTGTGGTCGATACAGCCGAGTTCGACCGTCGCATCTACCTCAATTTCGGTCAGGACTGGCGACAGGATACGACAGTCACGATTTCACCATACAATCGCGCCACATTTGCAGACGCAGACATCGATTTTGCCGCACTCGAAGGCAAGACAATCCGCGTTCGTGGCTGGACACAATGGTACATGGCCCCGTGATCGAGATCGATCACCCAGAACAGATCGAGGTACTTGAACAATGATGACCCGGTTGCGCACTTTCTTCCTGATCGCTCCCTTGTTGGCCGTTGCAAGCCTGCTTGCGGCCTGTTCGACAAACCCTGCGACCGGAGAATCCAATTTCTCCATCGTTTCGCCGGCACAGGAACGACAGATCGGCGCGGACGCCCATCCCCAGGTCGTCGCGCAGTTTGGCGTCTATGACGAGTTTCCGAGCCTGAACGCCTACGTCGCCGATATCGCGCTGCGCCTTCATTCCGTTTCGGAAATGTCGAACGAACCCTTCACCTTCACGCTGCTCGACAGCGACATGGTCAACGCCTTTGCCATTCCCGGCGGCTATGTCTACGTCACGCGCGGCCTGATGGCGCTTGCCAACAACGAGGCCGAACTCGCGGGTGTGATCGGTCATGAAATCGGCCATGTCACCGCGCGCCACGGCGCCCAGCGCATGACGCAACAGACTCTGGCGCAGCTCGGTGTTGTCGCCGTCGGCATCGCGTTACAGGATCAGAATCTCATGCAGCTGGCCAATGTCGGTGCCATGGCCTGGCTCGCTGGCTACAGCCGCAGCCAGGAACTCCAGTCCGATGAGCTCGGCGTGCGTTACCTGACCAAGGCCGGTTACGACCCGCTGGCCATGGCCAGCTTCCTCGATCAGTTGGGCGCACAGACTCAACTTTCTCAAAAGCTCGCCTTCCAGGAAGGTGCCCCTGACCCCGCCGACAACTGGCTGGCAACCCATCCTCGCACGGAAGATCGCGTGGTTGCGGCCGCACAGCTTGCGCGCAACGATCTCGCCAACCCCTTCCTTGGCCGCAACGAATACCTTCGTCAGATCGACGGCATGATCTATGGCGATAGCCCGGAGCAGGGCTTCCGGCGCGGCAACACCTTCTCGCACCCCGAACTGCGCTTCACGTTCGATGTGCCGGATGGTTTCCGCATGCAGAATTCGCCCAGTGCAGTGGCGGCGTTCAATGAAGACGGTGCCCTGATCATCTTTGATGGCGGTGCCTATTCCGGCGGCTCCATGACCAACTATGCCCAGGCATGGGCCAACGACCTGGTCGGACAGCAGATTGCGCTCAACGACCTCGAACGCATCGACGTCAACGGCATGGAAGCCGCAACCGGCTGGATGCGTCTGCCGTTGCAGCAGGGACAGTCCGATGTGCGCCTGCTGGCCATTCGTTATGATTCAAACACCGTTTACCGGTTTGTCTTCATCTGCCCCAGCAACATCGCCGGCAATCTGGCCCGCGACTTCCAGCGCACGACCTACAGTTTCCGCAAGCTCTCCTCATCGGAAGCCAACGCTTTGCGTCCTCTGCGCATCCGCGTGGTCGAGGTGCGCAGCGGCGACACAATCGACAGCCTCGCGCGCCGCATGGATATCGACGAGCTGCCGCGCGATCACTTCATGGTGCTGAACGATATTCAGTCCAACGCCGACCTGCAGGCCGGTATGCTGGTGAAGCTGATCCAGGAGTAGGACTCAAGGGCACCGTTGTCGGAGCCAAATGCTGCGACCCGGAGCAGCCTATCGATCCCCTGCGCGGTCAAGCATGGCATGGAGCAGGACATTGCATCCTGCCTCCAGATCCTCCTTGGCCGCGTTCTCTATCTCGTTGTGGCTGATGCCGCCTTCGCACGGCACAAAGATCATGGCTGTGGGGGCAACACGGCTGACATAAACCGCGTCATGGCCCGCGCCCGAGACCATATCCATGTGATCATAGCCCAGCAGTTCGGTTGCACGCCGTACGGCGTTAACGCAGCCTTCGTCAAACGCCACCGGCGGTGAGACCCAGATTTCCTCGACCTCGATCTCGACCTTCTTGCGTGCACCGATCTTGGCGGCCGCCCATTTCAGACCTGCATCCAGACGGTCGAACGCTTCCTGATCGGGGTGACGGATGTCGACTGTCAGCTGCACCTGTCCGGCAATCGTGTTACGGCTGTTGTTGGGCCGACAATCATCGATTTTCACCGTGGTGCGACCATAAGGGCCCTCGCCCAGGGCATTGTCATCGAGATGCTGGATCAGCTTGGCCGCGGCGACCATGGCATCCCTACGCATTTCCATGGGCGTGGGACCGGCATGGGCCTCCATGCCTGTGATGGTGACATCATACCAGCGGATGCCCTGGACGCCAGAAACCACACCCACGGGCTTTTTCTGAGCCTCCAGAATGGGCCCCTGCTCGATATGTGCCTCAAAATGATGGCCCAGTTCATGACCACTGGGCTCTTCCTCGCCCAGATATCCGATGCGCGCGAGTTCTTCGCCCATGGACTTGCCGTCCACATCTTTCTGGTTGTGGGCATAGTCCAGGCTGAAATCGCCGGAGAAAACCCCTGAGCCGATCATCGCCGGGGCAAAGCGCGCACCCTCCTCGTTTGTCCAACAGATCACCTCGATGGGCGCCTCGGTCTCGATCTCCGCGTCGTTCAGGCTGCGGACCACTTCAAGCCCGGCTAGAACCCCATAGACACCGTCGAACTTGCCACCTGTGGGCTGTGTGTCGAGGTGGCTGCCAGTCGAGACCGGCTTGGCATCCGCATTCTTGCCTGGCCGGCGTGCAAAGATGTTGCCCATCTTGTCGACCGTGCAGGTCATACCTGCCGCTTCACACCAACCCACGAAGAGATCGCGCCCGGCCTTGTCGCCATCACTCAGGGCCAGCCTGCAGTTGCCGCCCTTTTCGGTCGCATCGATCTTGGCCATCTCCATGATGGTTTCCCAAAGACGGTCCGCGTTGATCTGTAATCCCTGGCTCATGTCGGGTCCCTGTACTGAATGAAACGTTGGTCGATTGATGGGGAAATCAGGCTTCGATCTGGTCGAGAATCTGACCGGACGGGTCGAAACAGCATGCTACCAGAGGCCCGCCGCTGCCACAGCCGCCGTCCAGTGTCGCCGTGTAGGCGCCAACCTGGACACCGCCATGATCGGGATCGAATCCGCGCACCACAAGTCGGAAGTTCCCGAACGGTTCCTTCAGATCCGCGAAGCCGCCGGGGCTCCACCAGAAGGCGTCCCGCTGGGTATCAAGAGGGCGTTCCGGATCAATCCCGGCATGTACGAACAGCAGAGCCCCGTCCTGGGTCACGCAGGCGCGTTTCAGCTGGGTGATCAGTTCGCGATGGCCTGGATGGCCGTACATGTTGTAACGCAGACTGCTGGTCCATCGGGTCAGCGTGACGGTACCGCCACGCGCAGAAGCAAGCCCATCGCCGGCTGCGCCGCCATAGGCCTTGATCGTGGCAACTACACCGCGCTCCATCATCCAGGTGAGAACTTCCGGCGGATTCATGGCGAGCTGGAGTTGCAGAAGCTTCTGCCACATCTCTTCCTGGGCACCGCGAAGAAACACGACGTCCTGAGGCATCATGCCGGGCACGGATAACAGCTCGCGGCGAAAGGCAATCAGTTCATCGACCGTCCCGATGATATCGGATCCATGGCCCAGGTAATTCCCCAGATAAACCACGCGGTCCCGAGGCTGCAGCCTTTCCGCCAGCACAGCGTGCAAATCACGCAGTCTTTGCGTTTCACCGTGAATCGCAGCAATCGACCAGATTCTGTGCGCCCCGGTCAGGGTGCCGAATTTGTCAGGGTCGAGCATGGGTTCGTTGATCCACCAGACTGTCAGGACCGTTTCCGGCCACAAACGCAAAGCGCCCCGACGCAACGATTGCGTCGGGGCGACAGATTACGGCGCTTTCGCGCGATCACAAAGCAGTAGAACGATCAGGCTGCCTCAAGCGTCTTCTCGATCTTGCTTGTTGCCTGTTCAGGCTCGACACCTTCAACCGCCGCGAGTTCACGCGAAAGGCGGTCAAGGGCTGCTTCATAGAGTTGACGCTCGCTGTAGGACTGATCGGCCTGGCCAACGCGGGTGTGCAGGTCGCGCACCACTTCGGCGATCGACACCGGGTCGCCCGAGTTGATCTTGGCTTCGTACTCCTGCGCGCGACGGCTCCACATGGTCCGCTTGACGCGGGCGCGGCCTTTCAGCGTGGTCAGAGCACTCTTCATGATGTCCTTGGACGACAGCTTGCGCATGCCCGACGACGCCACCTTGTGGGTCGGAACGCGCAGAACCATCTTGTCCTGTTCGAAATGTACCACCACCATCTTCAGCTTGGCTTCGCCGATCGTCTGCTCTTCGAGCGATTTGACGAGGCCAACGCCATGCGTGGGATAGACAACATAATCGCCAGCCTTGAGCTTGATGTCCTCGGTCGCCATGGTTGATCTACCTGCCTGTTTTTGTTGCACAATTGGGATTCCACCTGGCCGCAAGCCGACCTGCTGGCGAACCAAGCTGTTCGCCACCGGAATCCAGGATGTCTTGGACTGCATCAGCCCCCATACCTGACACAGAGAAAGGGCCTGCCTAAGCCGACCCTCTCGATCTCACTTGGGACAGTTCCCAATGTGATGGCGACATCATACCACAAAAATCACCGATCTGAAAGCATGGGCGCCATGCGCCCTGATCAGCCCTCGCCGGGATTGGGGCTGAAATACTGCTTTTTGTCCTTCACATCGCGCCATTCGTCGGAATCAGCGGGGTGATCCTTCTGGCGGGTGATGTTGGGCCAGGTTTCGGCATACTTACGATTGATCTCCAGCCACTCTTCGAGACCGCCATCGGTATCGGGTTTGATGGCATC
>CALIUG010000174.1 GCA_938048755.1 uncultured Alphaproteobacteria bacterium | reverse complement strand
GAATTCGGCATCCTCAACGACGGGTGTGATTGCTTCGCTGCAGATGCGCCACCATTCCTGCGCCTCACTGACGTGTTCCACATTGCCGCGCACGATCTCCCAGAATGCCGGGTCAAGGCCGTCCAGTGCCTCTGAAACGGCCGCATAGGGTGCGCCGTGGAGCCATTTCTGGTTGAGCGCACTGACATCGGCCGGGTCGTATCGCGGCGGATTGCGGCTGATCGTGCCGAACGTGAACCCTTTGACGACATCCCCGATGTCATAGAACGGCTCGATGGGAAGCGATGTTCCCAGACGGGCGAGATAACTCACCAGCGCCATGGGTTCGACCCCCGCTTCACGCAGGTCGGCAACCGCACCACCGCCCGTGCGCTTTGAGAGCCCCTCGCCTTCGGCCGCCGTCAGCAGGGGGTGATGGCCAAAGGTGATCGGAGCGCCGCCAAGCGCCGCGATCAGTTCGATCTGCACGGCGGTGTTGGATACATGATCTTCGCCGCGGATGACGTGCGTAACGCCCATCTCCATGTCGTCAACGACCGAGGCCAGCGTATAGGTCGGCACGCCATCTTCGCGCACCAGCACAGGATCGCTCACATGTCCGGCTTCGAACGCGACGGGGCCACGGATCAGATCTTCAAAGGCGACAGGGTCGTTCCCCAGGAGAAAACGCCAGTGCGGGCGACGACCTGAACTCTCCAACTCGGTGCGTTCCCCAGGCGTGAGTGATCTGGCCGAGCGATCATAAACCGGAGGCAAACCACGGGCCCGCTGCAGGCTGCGCTGGGTCTCCAGTTCCTGTGGCGTTTCGTAACAGGGATAGAGCCTGCCCTGCTCGACCAGGTTCCAGCGCGCATCCTCATAACGGTCGAACCGTTCGGACTGACGCGCTTCCTGGTCCCAGGCCAGCCCAAGCCAGGCCATATCCTCACGGATGCCCTGAGCAAAGGCATCGGTCGAGCGTTCCGCATCGGTGTCATCCAGGCGCAGGATGAACGTGCCGCCGGACTGGCGCGCAACGATCCAGTTGATCAGTGCCGTCCGGACATTGCCGACATGCAGACGTCCGGTCGGGCTGGGCGCGAAGCGGGTGATAGCCATCAGCTGCCTCCCCTAACCGTGTCACCCCGGCGGAGCGGTGCGACAGCCGGGGTCTCGACAGTCCAGCGCTGGCCTCTCGAGGTCCCGGATCGGCGCAGCCCATGGCTGCTTGTCCGGGATGACACCGTGAGGGAATGAACAGCCATCAGCTGCGGAAGCGGTTGGTGATGGGATAGCGGCGGTCCCGGCCAAAGGCACGCGGCGTGATCTTCACACCCGGAGGCGCCTGGCGGCGCTTGTATTCGGCGCGCAGGAGCATGTTCCAGATGCGTTTGACCAGAGCGCGATCATGGCCACGCGCACTGATCTGCTCGAAGGTCTCTTCCTTCTCGACCAGGCCGTCGAGAATGTCATCGAGCACGTCATAGGGTGGCAGGCTGTCCTGGTCGGTCTGGTTGTCCTTCAGTTCGGCCGTGGGCGCCTTGTCGATGATGTTCTGGGGAATTACCAGGCCGGCGGGGCCTTTCACGCCATCGGGACGGTTGGCATTGCGCCATTCCGACAGGGCATAGACCGTCGTCTTGTAGACATCCTTCAACACGGAATAGCCGCCGCACATGTCGCCATAAAGCGTGGCGTAGCCTACCGACATTTCCGACTTGTTGCCGGTCGAAAGCACCATGGAACCGAACTTGTTGGAGAGCGCCATCAGGGTCATGCCGCGTGCACGCGCCTGAACGTTCTCTTCGGCTTCGTTGGGATCCGTGCCAGCGAAGAGCTCGCCCAGCATTTCGTCATAAGCAGCGACAGCCGGCGCGATGGAGACGGAATCGTGGCGCACCCCCAGAAGCTGCGAGCACTCCGCGGCATCATCCAGACTGGCCTGGCTGGTGTAGCGCGAGGGCATCATGACACAGTGGACACGGTCAGACCCCAGAGCATCCGCCGCCACGGCAGCTGACAGCGCGGAATCAATGCCACCGGACATGCCGATCAGCACACCGGGAAAACCGTTCTTGGCGACGTAATCCCGCAGACCGGTGACCATGGCGGCATAGATCATCTCGAGATTGCCGGGCTCGGGCGCAATCTCAGCGGTTTCGCAGGCCCAGCCATCGGCACCACGCTGCCAGCGTGTCGTGACCACGGTTTCCTGCCAGGCAGGCAGTTGCGCCTTCAGATTGCGCTGCGCATCGAGCACAAACGATGCGCCATCGAACACCAGTTCGTCCTGACCGCCGATCTGGTTGACGTAAATCAGCGGCAAATCTGTTTCGGTGACCCGCGCGACGGCCTGGTTCATGCGCCGCTGGATGTTCACCACGTCATAGGGTGATCCGTTGGGGACGATCAGGATCTCGGCGCCACTTTCGGCATGGCATTCCGCAACTTCGCCCGTCCACATATCCTCGCAGACCATCACACCCAGACGCACATCGCGAAACGGGACAGGCCCGGGCAGAGGGCCAGGTGTGAACACGCGTTTTTCATCAAACACGCCATAGTTGGGCAGGTCGTACTTCAAACGCACATGGCGGACCGTGCCACCGTCAAGCATATAGACCGCATTGTAGAGGTCGCCGTTTTCACGATGGGTGGCGCCCAACAGCACCGCCGGGCCGCCGTCTGCCGTTGCCGCTGCAACGCGGTCCACCGCCGCCTCGACCTGTTCCTGAAAAGCCGGACGCAGGACCAGGTCCTCTGGCGGGTAGCCGTTGATCACCAGTTCCGAGGTAACCAGCAGATCAGCGCCCTGCCGCGCAGCTTCGTCACGCGCAGCCAGAACCTTGTCGGCATTGGCATCGACGGCGCCGACGGTCGGGTTCAGCTGGGCAAGGGCAATGTTGAGCGTATCGGTCATGTGCCTGGTCGGGCCTTCCGGATGGCCCCTTGTTGGGTGCGCGAGAGTTAGGGGCCGCTCCATCCCCTGTCAATCCAAAGTGCGGCAGTTCAGGCGTGCCGGATCACCATGGCGACAACCAGGAGAGCCAGAAGGACCAACCACGCAGCTGTGGCCGTTACCACGGACTGGTGCGCGGTATTGACGTCAACCCAACCACGGGGGCGCAGCCCCTGAAGGAAGAACACCGCATGGGCAGCGATATGAATGCAGGCCAGATTGACGGCCAGAAGCAGGCCTGCGCCATAGGCCTCATCCAGACGCCCTGCCCCCAGCATCATGCCCATGGTGCAGGCAGGCGGGACGAGCGCGACCGCGACCATGACCCCGACCAGTGTGCCCGACAGACCGGTCGCGAGTGAAAGGGCAGCTGCGACTCCAGACGCAAGGGCGAGCACGATACCGGCCGTTCCGACATCGGTGCGCGTGACCAGTTCTGCAGCATCAACCGGAACGGTTCCGAAGTAACCGACACCAAAGGACATCAGCAGGGCGATGCCAAAGCCCACCCCGTTGCTGACCACGGCATGGAACAACATGTCGCGGTCACCTAGTGCAATGGAAAGCGCCAACGCCAGATTCGGACCCAACATCGGGGCGATCACCATGCCACCGATCACAACGGCGACACTGTCCGTCACCAGCCCGACAGAGACCACGATGGTCGAAAGCACGGCGATGGCGATGAACAGCGGATCGATGCGCGCGGCGGCCATCGCGTCTTCATAGATCTCCTCACGGGAGTCGGCAGGCATGAACCAGGTACGCTTGCGCCGCATCTGACGGGCATCCTCGCGCGGCAGAGAAGCCTCGAGCGGATAAAGAAGAAGCTCCCAATCGTCTTCGCCCTCCAGCGCGTCCTGCGCTGTATCAAGCACATCCTGACGCTCGTGCCGTGCAATCAGGGCACGCAGGGTGCGTCGGCCACCGACTTCAGGCAGCACACGCATCTGACGCAGGTTGCGTCCCTCCAGGGCCTTGCACAGGCCATCCATCGATGTGCTGCGCGCGGTGATTTCGATCAGACGATCCGACATGGCCAGAAGGGTGACGGCTTGGAACAGGCCATGCAAGGGGTGAGAAAACCATTTGATCTTCAGATTGAACGAGCGCTCAATCCTCACCATCAACGCCGTCTCGAGGCTAGGCCATGAACGCCGAGATACCTACCGTTGCCGAGCTGATCGATCTGGAGCGTTATCCGCTCGACCAGCCGAACAGTCCGCGCCTGCGCGAAGTCATCGCCGAGGCCCATGCAACGCTTGATGATCAGGGCGTGTGCCTGCTGCCCGGCTTCATCCGCGCTGACGCCATCGCAACCCTGGTCAACGAGGCACGGTCACTTGCCCCTCTGGGATTCCGTCAGGATTACTCGGATATGGCTTATGGGCATTTGCGTCACTGTCAGGATGACTATCCGGCAGATCATCCGGTCCGCCGTACCAACCCCTTCCATGTGGCCATTGTACCCGGCGTCGATGTGCCCGCCGATGGCCATTTGAGGACGATCTATCACTGGGATCCGCTCACCGACTTCGTCGCCAGCCTGATCCGTGAACCCGTGCTGTACCGGGCTGCCGATCCCCTGCTCGACTGCAACATCAGTGTGCTGGGGCCGGGCGACACCCATGGCTGGCACTATGACGGCAACCTGTTTTCCGTGACGCTCATGCTCCAGCCTGCCGAGGAGGCTGGCCTCTTCGAGTTTTCACCCAACATCTCCACGCCTGATGACGAAAACTTCGATGCGGTCGCGCGTCTTTATGATGGCGACCGTGAAGGCCTCATCACCCTTCCGTTGGAACCCGGCACCCTCAACATCTTCAAGGGCCGCTATTCCCTGCACCATGTCACGCCTGTGAAGGGCAACCGGCAGCGCCTGCTGGTGATCTTCAGCTACGACAAACAGCCCGACATGATGTTCCCCACCGCGACACAGCTGAAGTATACGGGCAAGACGGCGTAACCAAGCAGGGTGTCATCCCAGACAAACGGGCGGAGGCCGCGCTGAGCCGGGAAGCCTCTAGCAAAATCAGCTCCGCAGCAGGAACTCGCGACCGACCTTCACGCGCGGGGTGCCGTCATAGGCGACGATGTCGGCGGTGGCATAGGTCTCGGTCCACTGGTCCGGCAGATAGCTGCCTGTCCCGATCACATCGATCGGCGCCTTGGAGACCGCCATGACCTTGCATTTCGCGGGGCCGAAGCCCGACGAGGCAACAATCTTGACCTTGCCAAAACCGGCATTGTCGAGTTGCTCTCGCATATGCCAGATGCCTGCTGCCGAAACACCGGTGCTGATGAGATAACGCAGTTCGGCCTCGGAACGGTATCCGCGAATGGCGTCGGGCACATTGCGTTCCAACACGGCGTAGCTGGTCTGGGGATCGAGTCCTTCGACGTAGCGACCGCCACCGGTATCGAGCCGGACTGAAAGCTCGCCTGCAGCGGCAAGATCGGGGAAGCGGCGACAAACCGCCAGGGCATCCGTGACCTCGAGGCCGAAGTAGTCGACCAGCACGGTCATGGGCACACCGGGATTGGCCTGACGGAACATCTCGGCTGCGCGCACGGTGCTGCCAGCATAGCCGATCAGGGCATGCGGCATGGTGCCGATACCCTTTTCGTTGCCAAAGAAATGCGCCGTGGCGTCCGTGGCATTTCCGATAAAACCCGTCGCATTGGCCTTGCGCTTGGCACGTTCGGAACCCACCGAAGCGGCATAAGCCATCATCTCGGCCATCTCTGTGCCGGCACAATGGCGCGCATCCATGGCCAGGAAACCCGTTTCGGGCATGTCCACACACATGGTGTAGGCGTGATAGGCAGCAACACAGGCCGGACCAAGTTTCTGCAGGAACAGGGTCTCCAGGTCGACCAGCGACGCCAGAGGACCCGTGATGTAGGCAACCGGTTCACCGGCACCGACCCACTGGCCTTCCTGGAGCTGCAGTTCAATCCTGAACGCGACGCCGCGGGCCGCAGCCACGGCTTCAAGCCAGTCGACCATCAGGCGCGGTGCGCACACAACCGGTCGGCGCAGGAAAACGGCATAGGTGACTTCGCAATCACCAAAGGCCTGCACCGTCTTCTTGGTGCGGTTGAAATAGGTATCGGTCCAGCGCCCGACGTCTTCCTCGCGCGGCCAGATGCCATCGGATTTGTCGCCGTCTGCTTGCGCCATGGAGCCCTCCGGCCCTAAAGAAAACCCTCTCTCCGTCAGGAGAGAGGGTTCACCATTACTGTGCGGCTTCGGCCCGGGCCGACTCGCCACGCTCCTGACGGAGCTGCTCGGCGATCAGGAAGGCCAGTTCCAGGGACTGGCTGGCGTTCAGGCGCGGATCGCAATGGGTGTGGTAACGATCAGACAGATCGTCAGCACTGATTGCCTGGGCACCGCCCATGCATTCGGTGACATCGCGCCCGGTCATCTCGAAATGCACGCCCCCGGCATGGGTGCCTTCGGCACGGTGCACGGCAAAAAACGCCTTCACTTCCGAGAGGATGTGATCGAACGGACGGGTCTTGTAGCCGCTTGATGCCTTGATCGTGTTGCCGTGCATGGGATCGCACGACCACACGACATGACGCCCTTCCCGCTCCACCGCACGAATCAGCGGCGGCAGGCCTTCCTCGACCTTTTCGGCACCGAAACGCGCAATCAGCGTGATACGGCCAGCTTCGTTGGCGGGGTTCAGGATATCGAGCAGACGGATCAGTTCCTCGGGATCAAGCGAGGGACCGCACTTCATGCCGATGGGGTTCTTCACGCCACGCAGGAACTCGACATGGGCGTGATCGGGCTGGCGTGTGCGATCTCCGATCCACAGCATATGGGCCGAGGTGTCGTACCAGTCACCGGTCGTGGAATCGACGCGGGTCATGGCCTGCTCATAGGGCAGCAACAGCGCCTCGTGAGAGGTGTAGAATTCGGTCTCGCGCATCTGGGGCACCTTGTCGGGCGTCAGGCCGCAGGCTTCCATGAAGGAAAGCGCTTCCTGGATGCGTTCGGCCATTTCGCTGTAACGGTGGCCTTGGGCGCTGTCGGCGACAAAATCGTTGTTCCAACTCTGCACGCGATGCAGGTCGGCAAAACCGCCCTGGGCAAAGGCGCGCAACAGGTTGAGGCTGGATGCCGCCTGATTGTATGCGCGCAGGATGCGCTGTGGATCGGGCGTGCGCGAGGCCTCATCGAACTCGATGCCGTTGATGATGTCACCGCGGTAGCTCGGCAGCTCCACGCCATCAATCGTCTCGGTCGGTGCCGAACGCGGCTTGGCAAACTGACCGGCCATGCGGCCGACCTTCACGACGGGACAGGCAGCACCAAAGGTCAGCGCAACCGCCATCTGCAGCAGCACCTTGAAGGTGTCGCGGATGTTGTCTGGGTGGAACTCCGCGAAACTCTCGGCGCAATCACCGCCCTGCAGCAGAAAACCGTTGCCTGCCGAAACATCAGCAAGGGCCGATTTCAGGTTGCGCGCCTCTCCGGCAAAGACCAGCGGGGGCGAATTGCGAAGCTGTCCTTCGACACCGGCAAGAGCGTCGGAATCGGGATAAAACGGGACCTGCTGAATGGGAAGGTCGCGCCAGGTCGACGTTGTCCAATTCGCGGTCATGATAATCCTCGTTTCCAGTTGTGCCGCCCACGCGGCGTTTCCAAAGTTATCCACAAGTGTGGGACCGGCGTCTATACGCCCGGAATCGGCTGTTTTCCAGTGAAACCTTGGCCACAGATGTGGTGACCTGCACCGCTTTCGGCAAGCTCTCAGCCAACGAAGCCCAGCAGGTGCAGGGCGATCCCGGCAAGTCCGGTTGCCAAAAGCACCCAAAGCAGCCCCATGCGGAGCCAGAAGACGCCGATCAACGAGAGAACGAAGAGCGCGGCTGCGACGGGCTGGATCGTGCTCAACAGGGGAACATCAATGCTGAGGGGACCAAAGGTGAGCGGCTCCACGGTGCCGAACAGTACGTGCAGCCCGAACCAGACGGCCAGATTGAGGATGACACCCACCACCGCCGCCGTGATCGCGGCCAGAGCAGCCGAAAGCAGCGTGTTCTGGCGCAGACGTTCCAGGAAGGGCGCGCCGACGAGAATCCAGAGGAAACACGGCGCAAAGGTGACCCAGGTCGTGAGCAAACCGCCCATGACACCGGCCAGAAGCGGATCAACGCCGCCGGGATTGCGGAACGCACCCATGAACCCGACAAACTGTGTCACCATGATCAGCGGGCCGGGCGTGGTTTCTGCCATGCCCAGACCATCGAGCATTTCGCCCGGCCCCAGCCAGCCATAGGTCATGACCGCTTCCTGGGCGACATAAGCCAGCACCGCATAAGCACCGCCGAAGGTGACAACCGCCATTTTGGAGAAAAAGACCGCGATATCGGAAAACACGTGATTGCCGCCCAGCGTCAGGAGCAGCAGGCCGGTCGGTGCGAGCCACAGGACCAGGACCGTGATGGCTGTACGCAGGGTTTTGGCTTTGGCAGGCCTTGCATGATCCGGCAGCTTCTCACCCAGGGCCGTATCGCCGTCCTGGAGGACGTCGCCGGAGGTATCACCGGCGTGTCCTCCTGAAACAAATCCCTGGTAGCCCAGTCGATGCCCCGCGATGCCGATCAGCGCCGCCACGGCGATGATCAGCGGAAAGGCGACATCAAAGACAAAGATGGCGACAAAGGAGAGGCCCGCAAGCGTGTTCATGACCGGTCCCGCCAGCGCCCGTTTGCCGATGCGCACCACGGCATGGAGCACAATGGCCAGGACACCGGCCTTCAGGCCAAAGAACAGCGCTTCGACCGGGCCGGCATCACCATACAACGCATAGATGATGCTGAGCGCCATGATTGCGATGAGACCCGGCAGGACAAACAGCATCCCGGCCACCAGCCCGCCCAGTGTGCGGTGCATCAGCCAACCGGCATAGATGGCAAGCTGCTGCGCTTCTGGCCCCGGCAGCAGCATGCAGAAATTGAGCGCATGCAGGAAACGGGACTCGCTGAGCCAGCGTTTTTAGTCGACCAGGATGCGATGCATCACGGCGATCTGACCCGCGGGCCCACCAAAGCTCAGCAGCGCGATGCGCAGCCAGACAACGACACCCTCGCGAAAGGTCGGGAACGGTGGCCGTTCCCTCAGGGGAGGTTCGGACATGCTCTCAGCCCTTGCTCTTGCGCGGCGGCCAGTCGTGCGATTCACTCCGAGCATCGCGGCACCAGCGATACAGGCCATCATAAAGCGCCATGCTGGCGTCGAGCTGCTTGAGGTCATCGGCAAAGACACGCGACAAACCCAGGGACGCGGCAAGCAGTCCCGGCGATTCCGGCGCAAGGTCAAGCCTGTTGGTGTCGGCGCCGCGCACGATCGTGGCAAGGTGCAGCAGGGCGGGCGAAGCCAGGCCGAACTCCTTGACCATCACATCAAAGGTGCAGCGTTCGCCGCGATGACTCCAGAAGACATCTTCCATATCGAAGGGTGCCGCACCGAACCGCTCCCCGACCGCCTCGACTTCCGATGGCGACAAACAGGAAGACCGCAGACGGATCAACAAACCGCCGGATCAGCCAGGGACAGGCAATACGGTCGATCTTGGGGCGCATGCGCGTGACCCACACGGTGCGCCCCGACGCATCCCGTGGCGGCAGCTTCTCGACCGAGACCATGGGCAGTTCGGCAGCAGCCCAGGCTTCGGCGCCGCCTTCCAGGTTTTCGGCCGATGCACCGGCATGACGCAACCAGGCCGCTGCGCCGTGGCTGAGCTTGAGCCCCTTGGTGCAGATGACGACGACCTGCTGGCCGGCGTAGTCACCGGCCCATTCGGCAACAGCGGTATGGGAACGGCGATGGGAGCTTGGAATCAGCCGTGGATCGGCGTCGAAATCCTCATCGTTGCGCACATCAATCAGAACAGGCGCACGATGGGTGCCGATCATTCGGTTCAGCTTGTCTTGGGAAATCGTGTTGGGTGAGGGCATGACGAGCGTCCATATTGGTTGATCAGGACGCGATTCTTCAGCATGTCGCCTCGTGGGGAGATCGCCTTCCCCATGGCCCCAATACGCAACAGACTGCGGTCGGTGTCAAGGAGGGGATTTACAGCGTGCCAATCTCACAAATTCACCAAGAAAAAAGAAGACGCAAATCAATAAAAATTGACATGATATATACAAATAATGAAAACAAAGTTAGAATAGTTGGAAGAAAATGAAAAAGAACGCTAGTGAATTTATTTGTTTGTAAATTCTTGTTTTTCTTCTCAAATTCATAATTAAATGGCTTTTCTATCGTTCTTTTTTCAATATCCTTGATTGCAACATAGCGCGCTTTCATAGCATCTACGATTGTAATCATATGAAATCGCCATCAAGCAGCCAACAAAACCGCACAATAAATGACAGTGAGAAGCATAGCCGCATACACGAATTTCAACGGAAAATGTATCAGCTCCCGTAATATATACCAATACGCAAAGTGAAGTGTCACAAAGATAGTTGCATACGACGTTGTATGAAAATTCCGATCTTTTATTAGTGTTTCAATTGCAGTATATGTTACATTATATTGCGACGTTCTTTGTTCATTCTGAGTGCAGTTTTCTTTATTTTCGCTCACTGATTCTCTCCCGAACGTGAGGCGCCTCTACTCAGCCGCCTCAAGCACATAGCTGCGTTTGACTTCGCGCATGGTGACGAATTCCTCGGCACTGGTCGGATGAATGCCGATGGTGGAATCAAACACGGCTTTCGTCGCACCGGCTTTCAGGGCAATGGCGATACCCTGCATCATCTCGCCCGCCTCAGGTCCGACCATATGCACGCCGACAACGCGGTCGCTGCTGTGCTGAACCACCAGCTTCATCAGGGTGCGTTCCTCGTTGCCCGAAAGGGTGTTCTTCAGCGGCTTGAAGTCGGTGAGGTAGATATCGAGATCATCACCATGGACCTCGCGCGCCTGCTCCTCGGTCAGTCCGACCGATCCGATCGGGGGATGGCTGAACACCGCTGAGGGCACAAACTCGTAGTCAACCGTACTGGGGTTGTTACCGAACAGCGTGCGGGCAACGGCCATGCCTTCGGCCAGAGCGACCGGCGTGAGTTCGATACGGCCCAGAATATCGCCCAGCGCCAGAATCGATGGCACATTGGTGCGGAAGTGTTCATCCACCGGGATCGTGCCGTTGTCGTTGACCGCAACGCCGGCTTCCTCAAGCCCGATCCCGCTGGTCGAAGGCTTGCGTCCCGTGGCGTACATGATGGCGTCGGCCTCGACCGTACCTCCGTCCTTCAGGTGTCCCACCAGGCGCTCCCCCTTCTTCTCCACCTTCTCGATGTCGGTGTTGAAGCGTACATCGATGCCCTTCTTGCCCATCTCCTGGGCCAGATGATCCCGCACATCATCGTCGAAGCCGCGCAGGAACTTCGGCCCCCGGTAGAGCTGGGTCACGTCCACACCCAGGCCATGGAAGATGCCCGCAAACTCCACGGCGATGTAGCCACCGCCCACGATCACGATCTCGCGCGGCAGCTTGTCGAGATAAAAGGCCTCGTTGGAGGTGATGACATGCTCCTTGCCGGGCATGTCGGGGACAAACGGCCAACCGCCGACGGCGATCAGAATGTTGGCAGCCGAATAGGTCTTGCCATCCATCGCAACGGTGTGGGGATCAACGACCCGCGCGGTCCCCCACAACACCTCACAGCCGGTGCCACGCAGCATCTTGTCGTAGATGCCGTTCAGGCGCTCGATCTCCTTGGTCTTGTTGTCGCGCAGGGTCGGCCAGTCAAACGACGGCGATTCGACGTTCCAGCCGAAGCCTGCGGAATCGCGGAACTCTTCTGCAAAATGCGAGGCATAGCTGAACAGCTTCTTGGGCACGCAGCCGACATTGACGCAGGTGCCGCCCCAGAACCGCTCCTCGGCAATGGCGACACGCGCGCCCATGCCCGCGGAAAAGCGTGCGGCACGCACACCCCCGGAACCGCCACCAATGACAAAGAGATCAAAATCGTACTCGGTCATGCATCCTCCGTGCCCTGCTCGCGCGGGGTGGTTCAATCAAAACAGAAGCCTCTCATATGGGGGCGGTCGCGGTCGGTTCCCATAGCTCGACCTTGTTGCCTTCGGGGTCCATGAACCAACCGAAGCGGCCGTAGGGTTCACTATCCTGCGCGTCCATGACCGCGACGCCTGCCTCACGCAATTGTGTCAGCATGCCGTCGAGGTCATCGACCCGGAAGTTGATCATGAACGGCTTGTCCGAAGGATCGAAATACCGTGTCTGACTGTCGAACGGGCCCCAGACCGTATGGCCGGTGCCGCCGGGTTGAGGGTCATCGGACCAGGCAAACATGACCGCACCAGTTTCCTCGATGTCCAGGCCCAACAAGTCGCGATACCAGGCTGCCAGCGTCCTGGGATCCCGCGCCTTGAAAAACACACCGCCGATGCCGGTGACGCGCGCCATCAGCTTTCCCGTTCGGATTTCGAAGCCAGCACACTGGAAACAGGCTCCGGCATCGACTTCACATGGATGTCGTGCTGCGGGAACGGGAATTCGATTCCGTGCTCATGGAACCGGTCCCAGACCTCGAGCAGAACCTCGCTTCGGACATTGCGCACGCCGTTGCTGGGGTCGGCAATCCAGATGCGGAGTTCCAGGTTGACCGAACTGTCACCAAACGCGATCAGCAGGCAACGCGGTGTCGGATGTTTGCTCACGCGTTCCACAACATCGGCTGCTTCAAGACACAGCTCCATCGCCCTGCGGACATCCGAGGTATAGGAAATGCCAATCGGCAGCTTCAGGCGCACATCGGTGCTGCTGTGAGTCCAGTTCTCGACCCGCTGGGTGATCAGGTCCTCATTGGGAATCAGATACTCCGTGCCGTCCCGGGTGATGACCGAGGCATAACGGGCATGAAGCGCATTGATCGTGCCATAAGTCTCATCAAGCGCAATGACATCACCCGGCTTGATCGAGTTATCGAGCAAGAGAATGATGCCGCTAATCAGATTGGAAACCACCTTCTGCAGGCCAAACCCCAACCCGACACCCAGAGCACCGGTGAAGATGGCAAAGGCCGTGAGATCGACACCGGCAACGTTGAGCGCCACGACAATCGCGATGACCACCAGACCGGCACGCACCACCTTGCTCATTAGAACCTGAAGTGAGGGTGTCATGGTGTTGGTTGCAGAAATACGGCGTTCCAGGAACTGGCCAATCATGCTTGCCAGCCAAAGGAACGCGACCAGGGCCAGGATCCCCTCGACCACGGTCAACAGCGAAAAGCGCGATTCCCCAAGCTGAAACCCGATCTGGTGGAATGCGCTGCGAACGGAATCGATCAGACCCAGAATGCTGAGCGCGGCAAGCGTCCACACCACGACAGAAACCTTACGCGCCCAAAGCGGATCCTTGATCAACTTGAAGGCCAGGCGAATGATCAGCCAGGCGGTCACGAGACTGATCGCCGCAGAAATCAGGTGGCTTCCCACCAGCGTTTCTTCCGTGAGTTCCCTTTCCAGAACCAGCAGCAGAATCCAGACGAACAGCCACAGACGCGTGGTCAAGACCTGCGCGATCTGGCGCAAGGAACCCTGAATGCGCGGATTGGCCAGGATCCGCTTCATCATGCGCTGCAGGGGGCGGTCGAGGAAACGGCTGATCAGCAGC
The DNA here is from genome assembly GCA_938048755.1 of uncultured Alphaproteobacteria bacterium. Taxonomy (GTDB): domain Bacteria; phylum Pseudomonadota; class Alphaproteobacteria; order SP197; family SP197; genus SP197. The sequence continues at coordinate 5,682 of CALIUG010000174.1, read as the reverse complement.
GCCAACAGGATCGCGGCAAGCTGGATCAGAACGCTGGGCGTGAGGACCAGAGCCTGAAACCAGGCGAAGGCGCTCTCGACATGCGCCAGAGCATTCTCGAGGATGGCTTCGAAGTTCATATCAGTCGCATCCAGCGCAACACCAGAAGTTCGGCACCTGCCAGGCCCGCGATCAACCCGATAATTGCCAGAAACGACCAAGAGTCATCGGCTCCGGGCACTGCGACATTCATGCCCATCAACCCGGCGATCAGACCGGCAGGCAGCAGCAGGGTGGCCACGATCGTGAGCACATACATGGTCCGGTTCATGCGTTCGGCGAGCCGGGTAGAAATCTCTTCATGAATCACTGCGGCGCGCTCCCGAACGGAATCAAGATCCTCGACACTATGGATCGTGCGGTCGACAAACTCGCGCAGATGGCTGTTGTCGACCTCCGACAGCCACGGCAACTGCTGGCCCATCAGGCGCACCATGGCATCGCGCTGTGGGGCGAGGTAACGCCGTAGCGTGATGGCGCGACGACGGATTCCGGCAAGGTCGCTGCGGCATTCGGTCACCTGTCCTGCCAGAACCTTGTCTTCCAGGTCATCGACCTCGTCTTCTATCGTATCGAGGACAGGAGACAGGCTGTGCAGCAGGCCATCGATCATCTGAATCAGAAACTCGCCTTCGTTGCGCGGGCCCGTACCTTTCTCGATCTCCTCGCGCAAGAACCGGGCCGTCCGCACGGGACGTCGGCGCAGCGTGACGATCAGGCCTTTGCCGATCCAGACACGGATCGAAACCATGTCCTCCAGCTCTGAACCCTCATTGAAATTGACCCCGCGCAGCGCGATCAGAAGCCGGTCGCCGATACGCTCAACCCTGGGTCGAACCTCATCGCTCATCAGGATACGGAAGAGGCCGGGATCAACCGGTGCGTTATTGAGAATGAACTCACGAACCTCTCTGGATGTCCGGTCCAGATGCACCCATATCGGCCCATCATCAGGTTTGTGTGCGCGAATCTCCTCCCAGCCGATCTCCTTGCCACCGCCATGCCCGTCCAGTGCGTAGGCGCAGATCAGACCATGGTCCGATGTCGGCTCGCCTGCCATTCAGCCACACGCCTCGTCCCGACGGCGTTCCCGGCGATGGGCCGCCCAGTCCTGGGCCTCGACAAAGATCCGGCTGACTTCGGGATTGCGCGCCTTGATGTCGCGCTCGATCTCGAAGATGGCATTCTCGATATCTTCAGCGTCCATTTTCGGTTCGAAATCCAGGCTGAGGTTCACCAGAATTTCCGAGGGACCCAGATGCATGGTCAACACCTCGTTGACCCGCTGCACCTGCTGATGCGCGCGAGCCTGACGCCGGATGCTCTCCACGGTTTCAGGCAGCGCGCCCTCCCCGATCAGCAGGCCCTTGGATTCATAAGCCAGTACGGCGGCCGTACCAGCCAGAATGACCCCGATCAGAATGGACGCGACACCGTCCAGCACCGGCATATCGAGCACGTCGACCAGAAAAATGCCGACAAAGGCGACGATCAGACCCAGCATGGCCGCGGAATCTTCGAACAAAACCGTGAAGACCGTCGGATCCTTGCTGATGCGCACGGCCCGGAAGAACGGAACCGGTCCGCGACGTTTGTTGAATTCCTTGAAGGCGATCCACCAGGCGACACCTTCAAAGATCATGGCAAGGCCCAGCACGATGTAGTTGATCATCGGATTGGTCGGCGCATGGGGATGCTGCACCTTAGAGACACCTTCATAGATCGAAACGCCTGCTCCCACCCCGAAGATCAGAATGGCGACCACGAAGGTCCAGAAATAGAGCTCCGGCCCATAACCAAAGGGATGACGCACATCAGGCGGGCGCGACGCACGCTTCATACCATAGAGAATGAGGCCCTGATTTCCGGTATCGACCAGGGAATGCACCGCCTCGCTGAACATGGCGGAGCTGCCGGTATAGGCCGCCGCCGAGAACTTGGTGATCGCGATCAGGCCGTTGCCGGCCAGCGCTGCAAAAATGACTTTCTTGGAACCATGTGCATCCATGACACCAAGCATAGCCGAGGACGTTGGACGGGACTATCATTCGCTACGTTCAGAACCTGAGGAAGCGATATGGCGGCCGTGGAAAAACATGACATCGACCCTGTGATCGACTGGTCGAAGGGCGCTGCCTGGCAGGACGGCGACTTTGTTCCTGCCAGTGACGCCAAACTCTCGGTCTTTGATTGGGGGTTCACACGCTCTGATGTGACCTATGACGTGGTTCATGTCTGGAAGGGGCAGTTCTTTCGCCTTGAGGATCATCTCGACCGGTTCCTGCGCTCCATCGAAGGCCTGCGGATGGAACTGCCGGTCAGCAGAGACGAGCTTGCGAGTATCCTTCATGGTTGCGTCGCCCGGTCGGGCCTTCAGGATTCCTATGTCGCCATGGTGCTGACACGCGGCATTCCCGATCCGGCATGGCCCAAGCGCCTGCCCAGCAACTTCAAGGGCCGCAACCAGCTGATCTGCTATGCCATTCCCTTCGTCTGGATCATGAAACCGGAAATCCAGGAAACCGGCGCCCGCATGATAACCGCCCAGGCGCCACGCATCGCCACGGACTCCGTCGATCCCACGATCAAGAACTACCATTGGGGCGACTTCACCAATGCGCTGTTCGAGGTCGAGGACCAGGATGCCGATTATGCCGTTCTGTTCGGTGCCGACGGGTTTGTCGCCGAATGCCCGGGCTCAAATATCTTTGCCGTGCTCGATGGCGTCGTGAGCAGTCCGACCCACGGTGCCTTGGAGGGCATCACCCGCAAGGCTGTCCACGACCTGTGCGAGATAATGGGCCTGCCCCACGCACAGCGCGATATCAGCCGTGCGGAACTGCTCGATGCTGACGAAATCTTCATGGCCTCGACCGCCGGTGGCATCATGCCGATCCGCCAGATCAACGAACGCATGCTCTCGAACGGCTCACCCGGCCCCATCAGCCGGAAGATCCACGCAGAATACTGGAAAAAACATGATGAGGGCTGGCACGCCACGCCGGTGAACTATGACCGCTGACGCTGGTCGCCGCCCCAACATCCTGATCCTCCAGGCTGACCAGCTCTCGGCGTCGGCGCTGTCGTGTTACGGGCATCCCTTCTCGGTGACGCCCCATATCGACCGGCTGGCGGCATCCGGCGTCGTGTTCGAGGACCATTACTGCAACTTTCCGCTCTGTGCGCCCAGCCGGTTCTCGATGATGACGGGGCGGCTGGCATCACGCATCGGGGCGTATGATAACGGCGCGGAGTTTCCCTCTGCCCTGCCCACCTTCGCGCACTATCTGCGTGCGCTGGGTTATCGAACATGCCTTTCCGGCAAGATGCACTTTGTCGGCGCCGATCAGCTCCATGGCTTCGATGAACGTGTCACCAGCGACATCTATCCCGGCGACTTCGCCTGGACGGCAGACTGGGATGCCAGTGAACATACCGACGCCGGCGGTCCCGATGCGGTGGTGAAGGCCGGGCGCTGTAGCGGCAGCGTGCAGATCGACTATGACGAACAGGTCGCAGAGCGAGCGTGTACCTGGCTCGGGGAACAGGAACACAGCGACCAGCCCTTCCTGCTGACGGTTTCCTTCACCCATCCCCATGACCCCTTTGCCTGCACCGAGCCCTATTGGTCGCTCTATGACGGCATCGAGATTCCGCTGCCCACGACTCCGACCGTCAACGATCCTCATTCTCAGGCCATGCGCAGGCAGTACGCCATGGAGGGCATGACGGTTACCAACTACCAGATCCGCAATGCCCGGCGCGCCTATTACGGTGCGACCTCCTATGTCGATGCGAAAATGGGAGCGGTCCTTGATGCCCTGGAGCGCACCGGCCGTGCGGAAAACACCATCGTCATCGTCACGTCGGATCACGGCGAAATGCTGGGCGATCACGGACTGTGGATGAAGAAGGTTTTCTATGAAAACGCGATCAGGATTCCTCTGATCGTTTCCTGTCCCGACCGTTTCCACGCAGCCCGCATCGCCGGCCTCGTTTCTCTGGTCGACCTCCTGCCGACCCTGATAGGCCTCGCGGACGAAGGCGGTGAAACCAGCTATGTCGACCCGCCCGACGGCACCGACCTCTCGCCAGCCATCCTGCGGGGAGAAGCCCTTCCCGAACGCCCCCTGCTTGGGGAACTTACCTGTGAAGGCACGCCGGGGCCGGTGCTGATGATCCGAGAGGGGAATTTCAAATACATCTGGAGCGCGATCGACCCGCCCATCATGTTTGATCTCGGCAGTGATCCCGATGAGGTCGTCAATATCGCAGGCCAACCCCATGTCGCCGAAACAGAGAGCGCGCTGAGAAAGCGCATCCACGAACACTGGGATGTCGAAGCCCTGGCGCGCGAGGTCCGCCAGTCTCAGCAACGGCGCCTGTTCGTGCAGCGTGCACACAAGACCACGGGAACGGCACCCGATTGGGACTATCGTGAATCAGAAAACCCAGACGACCGCTGGATGCGCAGCGGTATCGGCTACAACGCCTGGGCCTATGATTCGATCACCGATCTGGAAAACTGACGTTTCTACTCGGCAGATGTCTGGGCCACCGTCGATGCGGCATAACGCCGCCAGCGCCAACGCAACAGCAGAGCGACAAGCGCGACCTCGGCAATCGGCCAGAGGATGGGCGGAATCGCGTAATTGGCGAAGGGCACGTCCCAGAACGGAACGAAGGCAGGCAGGAAGGTGTAGTCGGAGATGGCAGCAACGATCATCGGCGCAAGGCCATAGAGCAGTGCCATCCAGATCAGCCAGGTCGTGAACGCCCGCCGGGTGCGTTTGCCCAGCCAGGAGAACATCAGCAACAGCAGATCGCGGGTAATGAAGAGGTACCAGGCAACCAGCGTGCCCGCCGCCAAGGCAGGGACATCGACCTGTGTCAGATCCTGTGTTTCTTCCAGCAGCACGCCCGGTGTGCTGATCAACAGCAGAATAGCACTGAGGATCACACCAATCAGCGCCATGCCATGAGACACCACCCATAACGGAGCATGGCGGATCGCCTCTGCAAACCGGCGTTCCTTCAGCGTGCCGATCAGGCGGCGCAAATGGACGGGATCCATCCGCTCCAGCACAGCCGGCACATAGGTCGAGAGCATCGCGGTCAGGGTGACAAACAGAATCGTGAAGGTGACGGCATCGTCGTTCTTGTCCCCCAGCAAAACCCCCGAAAGCCAGATGCCCGAGAATACGACAAACACGGGCCACAGGACCGGCAGGTTCTTCATCTGCAGTTCCACGCGCATGCGCCGCCACAGCCCGATTACGGACCAGGAGGCAAACAGCACGAGACTCACGACCGCGAACCAAATCGCGTTAAAAGCATGGCCATACCAGTAGACCGTTTCACCGCCCTGGAGATCGCTCAAGGCACCCACGGCGCTGACGGCGAGAACGAACACGACAATCTGGGCGATCGTGACATCCAGCTGGCGTGCGCTGTCGCGGCGACTGACGGTGGTCATCACCACCAGGATCGCTGCGGCCTCGATCAGCACGGTCATGGCAACAAACCCGATGGTGAGTTGCACCAGCGTCACCAGGATGGGCTCGCCGGTCTCGGACGACACGCCCTCGTAGTGGATGTCCCACAGGGTCATCGACACCAGCGTGACCGCCAGAAGGATCGCGC
>CALIUG010000173.1 GCA_938048755.1 uncultured Alphaproteobacteria bacterium | reverse complement strand
CTGCGAAAGGCAAAAGCGCGAACCTATGACGCACTCTGGCGCGCACTCGGAGACATCTGCGGCCTCTTCAAACCACAGGAATGCTGGAACTATCTCAAAGATACTGGATACGTTGCAGAATAAACGCACGATGCTCTAGGCTCATCCCGCCGGCACATGCCCCCAAGGGGACATAGACCCGATCATCCCTTGGCTTCTAGCATGGCTGCATTGGCCATGCGTTCGAAACTCGGCAAAGACCGAAAGACCAGGGGCCACAACGTGGGCATCAAGTATCGACGACCTTGCCATCGCTACGGCATCGTCGAAACCTGTATCAGACATCAGTGCATGGACCGCCATGACCGAAAGCCTTGACGACATTCAACTCTCCGATCCGACCTTCTGGAGACGGCCCGACAAACATGAGATTCTGGCGCGCTTTCGACAGGAACGCCCAATTGCCCGCCAGCCGTCACCCGATGGCGACAATTTCTTCTGGTCGCTGACGCGCCACAAGGAAACGCGCGAGATCACCAAGAACCACAAGCTGTTCGTCTCGCACTACGGCACCGGCATGGCCAGCTCCATGGAAAGCCCGGAGCTCGCCTATGAGGTCGCAGGCATGGTGAACCGGGATGCTCCCATTCACCCACGTCTGCGCAAAATCCTCATCAAGGTGTTCACGCCGCGTCGTCTCCAGGAGATCGAGGACGAATTGGCTGCGTCGGCACGAGGCGTGATCGGTGCGATCAGCGAGCAAGGTGCGTGCGACTTTGCCGCCGATGTCGCCGGTCGCCTGCCCACGAAGGTGGTTTGTGACATGCTTGGCGTCCCCGACGGCGAGATCCGTGAATGGCTGGCCCGGATGAGCATCGAGGCGCAGGGTTATGGCGATGAGGGCGTGGGCGATGAGGCGAACACGCTCCAGGCCTTTTTCGATCTCAACGACTACGGTGAGGAACTCTGTCGCGAGCGGCGCAAGACACCCGGGGACGACCTGCTCTCGATGATGATTGCAGCCGATGCGGATGGAGAGAAACTCACCGACCGTGATGTCGGCATCTACTTCCAGCTTCTCATTACGGCCGGTATCGAAACCACCGGCAGCTCGATCGCCCAGGGCATGCGGTTTCTGGCCGAACATCCCGATCAGTGGCGCGACTGGCGCGAGGATTACGACGGGCTGGTGGGAACCGCATTGGAGGAAATCGTGCGTTACGGCACGCCGGTCGTGCATTTCGGCCGCACGGTAGCGGAAGATACCGAGATCCTTGGCCAGCCGATTGCCGCAGGTGAAAACGTGGTGTTCTGGTACACCTCAGCCAACCGTGACGAGACCGTGTTCGACGATCCCCAGAGCTTCAATATCCGGCGTACACCCAACGATCATGTCGGTTACGGCGGCGGTGGCGTGCACCACTGCCTGGGCATGCATCTGGCCCGGCGCGAGATGTATCACTTCTTCAAGGTGCTGTTCGAAACCCTGCCCGACATCGAGGTCGACCTCGACGGCATGCAGGAGATCAACGCATTCTTCATCAACGGCATGCGCCACCTGCCCTGCCGCTACACACCTGTGAGGATGGACGCATGAGTTTTGAAGGCAAGACCATCGTGGTGAGTGGCGCCAGTTCCGGGATCGGTGCGGCCACGGCCCGGCTCCTGACCGAACGCGGTGCGAAGGTGATCGGCCTGGACCGCAACGGTGACGGCGCCGGCCTGCACGGCTTCCGCAAGCTGGACCTGACGGATCCCGCATCCATTGACACCGCGCTTGCCGACCTGGACGGGCCACTCCATGGCCTCGCCAATGTTGCTGGTGTTCCAGGCAGCCTGGATGGCGAGACGATCATGCGTGTGAACGTTCTGGGTCTTCGTCAGGTAACAGAGATCATTCTGCCGCGATTAGAGCCGGGCAGCGCCATCGTGCAGGTCGCTTCGGATGCTGGTTCGGGATGGCGCGAGCGGCTGGACCTGATCCTCGAACTGATCCGTCTGCGCAGCTATGAAGACGGTCTTGCCTGGGTTCGCGACCACCTCATGGACGGGCCGGAGGCCTATTACTTCTCCAAGGAAGTGGCGGTGGTCTACGCGATCGCAGGTTCCATGCTTGCGCGCGATCAGGGCGTTCGCTCACTTTCCGTCAGTCCCGGCGCGGTAGAGACGCCGATCCTCAAGGACTTCTATGCTTCCATGAGCAATCAGATTCTCGACCGCCAGATGGAACAAGCCGGTGGGCGCAATGCCCAGCCTGAGGAGATCGCCAAGGTGATTGCCTTTGCGTTGAGCGAAGATGCGAGCTGGCTCAATGGCACCGACGTCGTTGTCGATGGCGGCGGCGGCACGGCCTTTCACTTCGATCTGGTCGACAAACCTGCCGACCAGTCCCTGGAGATCGTCTTCGGGCGCTAGATTGGATTCAGGCGGCGTGTTGCATGCGGCAGTAGCAGGATGCCCGGACCGGCACATCGCAGCGTGCCGACGCCAGGTCCAGTTGCTGTTTGAGAATGCGCGCCTCAGCCTTTTCGCCGCGACGCACCAGACATTCGTGCAGACCATGCAGGCTCCAGACATTGCCGGGGTGCTGGCAGGGCCTGCGCAAGGTGTCGTCAAGGCCCAGATCGGCGCGATAGACCGCTTCGGCTTCCTCATAATGGCCCTGCTCCATGAGCAGCGCGCCAAGCGCATGGCGGGTCGGCTGCATCCAGGCCCAGGGTTCGTCATAGGGCATGTGGTCATCCAGATCGACCGAACAGCGCAGGTGATCGAACGCCACGTCATAGTTGCCCTTGCGATACTCTAGCTCGCCCAGCAGCATCTGTTCGGCCACAGCCAGAATGTCGCGTGCGGTGTTGTTGAAGAGACGGCGTGAATCCGGCACGCGTTCCAGGGCTTCATAGAACAGCTCGCGCTCGGCTTCGGCCTCGGCAACGCGGTTTGTGGCGGCATAGGCAACACAGCGGGTGTAACGGATGGTTGCGGTGGTCACGCAATAGAGATCGGGATCATCGGGCAGCGGCTGCGCAAGGATTTCTTCCCACTTGCCAAAGCGGATCAGCACATGCTGCTTGATCGGTACATAGGCCTCCAGCCAGTCGGCATAGGGCGGATTGCCGACCTCAAGGAGTTCGCGCGGGATGGTCGCGTTCATCTCCTCGGCGGCTTCGATGGCCGGCTGGTACTGGCCCAGGAACATCGCGCCATAGGCCTTGAAGTGATAATCGTGCACGCGGTAGCCCGAATAGAAGTTGAACACGCCCTCCTTCTCGACAAACGCACGGTCGGCCACCACGGCGGCGTGGTTGCGCTCGACCACGTCCTGATAGTTGCCACACAACACATCGATATGGGTCGGCATGTGCCGCAGATGACCGGAATCCGGCATCGTGTGATACAGCGCATCGCCGGACTTCAGGGCACGCTCAGGATGCGGTGACATCTCCATGACATGGACATGCATGTGGAGCAGGCCGGGATGGCGCCAGGCTGCTTCATCACGTGCCAAAGCACCTTCGATCACCTCGATGATCTCTGCGGTAGAAGCGCCTTCGCTCATCTCACCGGTATCAAGATCCCACAGCGCCCAGGGCGTGCGACACATCATGGAATCAGCAAAGAAGGTGACGACATCCAGATGGCCGGAATGCGCGGCATAGACCGGGCGCATGGCGTCCGAATAGAGATCGTTCCAGGCTTCGTAATCCTCACCTTCCAGCGGGAAACGCGTGACCAGCGCCGCACAGAGCATCTGCTCGAGATTGCTGCCGCCGGCAGCGAGTTCCACGGCGCGGCGGCTTTCCGCACGGCAGCGCGCCAGGCATTCCACGCGCTCTTCCTCACCGAAATCGGGCCACAGCTTGTTGTAGTTGGGGCCTGTGGCAAAGGCGATGCCCCAGACCGCCATCGCACAGTTGGGGTCGTGCTCAAGCGCACGCTCGAAACACGCCACGGCCTCACCGTGGTTGAAGCCGTAACACCATGCCAGTCCGCGATCGAACCACATCTGGGCATCCGGTGATGACGTCGTGACAGGCATGCTGTGACTGCCGAGATCAAAATAGTCGCTCATGATGTCCTCAATGGCTCGCACGTTTCTCAAGATAGTCCCGGCACATCTCCACCAGGCGTTCGCGTCCGAAGCTGGGGTCGTGACCGGCATGAACCACCGTGACCGGCAGCTCCATCAACCGCTCCATGGTGCGGCAATAGGCCGCGATATCGGATTCCGGCAGCATGTCGAGCAACGGACCGTCATAGGCCGCATCGCCGGAGAACAAGGTACCGGTATCGGCCTCCCACAGGCCGATGCTGCCCGTCGAATGGCCCGGCAGATGCAGCACTTCAAAGCGGCGATTGCCGATGGAGATCTCGTCGCCCTCATCGACCACGCGCGTCGGCTTGGCCGGCTCCACCTTGTAGGCGCGCGCGTCATATCCGGCACACGGCAGGGCATCGATCAGGCATTCGGAAATCTGATAACCGGAATCTTCGATGCATTTGACGACATCGGGGTCCATGTCTTCGCGATAAAGCGAAAACCGGTTGTCGGCCTCCTCCATGATCGCAGCCTCGTGGACACCCACGATCCGGTTCTCGAACTCGTGCAGGCTGCCGACATGATCGAAATGCGTATGGGTGGCAAAGGCGACGACACCATGACCAAAGAGGTCCTCGATGGCCGGTTTGAGTTCCGCCACGCCCATGCCGGTATCGACCAGAAGATCGGTTTCCGAACCCCGGACATGCCAGATGTTGCAGCGTCCCAGAGAATCGACATGGGGCTCCCAGATCAGCGTGATGTCATCATCAATCCGCTTGCGCTCAAACCAGCGCTCGGCAATCTCGAAGGTCATGGCGGGAATCCTCTGCGATTTCGTGGCATGATAACCATCGATCATGACCAACTCGAACTCCAGATACCGACCCGAATTCGAAGCTGCCCTCAACGCGCTTGCGCCGGTGTTCGACCGGGTTTTTGCACTGGGCGGCGCCCGCCCTGTTATCGTGGGAGGCGCAGCCGTGGAATTCTACACCGTCAGCGCCATCAGAACCGGTGATGTGGACCTGGTGACGGCTGCTGACGATGTGTTTGCACTGGCGATGGCCGAAGCAGGCTTCATTAGGCCTCGCGGTCCGGGGGTGCTGACACGCGGCTGGGTCCACGAGGCATTGGACATGGGAGTCGAGGTCGTTTCTTCATCCCTCATGGAAGGTGCCGCAGAAAGGGGCCGAATCAGACTGGTCCATCTGAAAGACGGAGAGGTGGCCTTTCTGGCAATCGAAGACATGATCGCCGACCGCATGGGCCAGTACCATGCAGATACAACCCACGGCGATGATATGATCGGCCAGGCACGAGCCATGTTTGATCTTGCCGAGGACCTCGACCAACACTATCTAACTGTGAGAATTGCTGCCGAAACACACGGTGCATGCGACCTGGATACATTGCTGCGATGGAAACCAAAACTACAACACTAGCCGAACAGGCAGCCTCGGTCGCCCGGCGTCTCAAGGCACTTGGGCTCTCCAGCTATCCCGTGCCGGTCAACAACGGCACGCGCAGAACCCAGTCCAAGCGCGCCCTCCTGAACTATCTTGCCGAGCGCAAGAGTACACCAAGCCAAGAGACCTGATACGCGCTTGCTGGTCAGCGCGTTCGCTCATCGTCCAGTTTCCAGGGTTCAGCGAGATCGAAGTAGAGGTCGGTCACATCAAACAGCCCATCAAATGCGTAGAGCGCCACACCCTTCATGTTCACCACATTGACCGGATTTTGGCCAAAGTGGCGGCTATCAATTGATGCGGCACAGTTGTCACCCAGAACAAAGAGTTCGGACCCGTCGAGCGAAATCTCATAGGGCACCCAATTCCGGTCTAGTTCTTCGCAATAGCTGACCCGATCAGATAGGACACCGCCAATCAGAACCTCGACATTGCCATACTGGCCAACGCGAACCCGGTCACCTGGGACGCCCACAACACGTTTCAGATAGTCACGCGTTGTGCCGTTGCGTTCATGTTGAAACGCAATAATCGTCCCTCGAAAAATTCTGGGCTCAGTGACGACGCCGAAGCCGATATCTCTCCACCAACTCTCGACAACGACATACGCGCCCTTGGTAACCGTTGGCTCCATCGAATGTGACGGCACAGAATAGAACTCCATCTCATTCAGATAGAGTCCCAGGACAGTTTCCCGATGTGCCTTGGAGCCAGTCAGCAAGGCAATCGATGTAACAACAACGAGCGACAGCACCAGCAGAGCTGACCATTTCGCAAACCTCATCATGTACGAGTTTGCTTCATGGTCGGCCCTCGTGCCTGTATCGGCTTGTCATCAGATCTGCTTCACACATAACCCTCCACTCGATCATGCTCGGCCAGCGCGGGATCGCGGTCGGCGGGATTGCCCCAGCCGCCGCCACCGGCGCCAACGGTGCGCAGGACATCGCCCTCTTTCAGCATCAGGCCGACCATCTTGCTTTTCAGGTTCTCTTCCTGAGGGGTGCCGGGGTTGCGGATCAGGGCGGCAGGCGCGCCCGTGCCACCGCCGTGGAGACCCCAGGGCGCGGTATCGGGGCGGGTCTGCTGGCAATATCCGGTGAGGATGCCGTTGGCGGCCAGTACCTCGTAGTCACGACGGATGCCCAGGCCACCGCGGAACTTGCCGTGACCGCCGGAGCCTTCGACCAGCGCGGTCTCGCGCACACGCACCGGTGACAAGGTCTCCATGATCTCGGCCGACAGGATGGCGCAGTTGCCGCCGTGGCTGTCGATGGCGTTGAGTCCGTCCAGACCTTCGGCGCCCCCCATGCCGCCACCGATGATGTCGGCAATCACGTAATAAGGCTGGCTGCCGTCATCCAGAGCCATTTCGGGCCGGTCGTCGAAGCCGCCCAGCACGAAGCTGGGGAACGAGGTGTGACAGCCTGCCGCGGCGTATTCGCCTGCGACCGGTGCCAGCGCCTTCAGCACGACATCGGCCAGGGCCTGTTGCGTGATATGGCGCACCGAGACGGCCGCAGGACGGATGGGATCAAGCACGGTGCCGCGCCGTGTCTTGACGTGAACGGGGCGGTCACAGCCCTGGTTCTGGGGCAGGTCCGGCGCCAGGATGCACTTCACGGCATAATGGATCATCGAGAGCGTCGAGGCCTCGGGGCAGTTAAGCCCGTTGGCGCGCTGTTCGTCGGTGCCGCCAACATCAACGGTGATATCGCCATCCCGGATCGTCACCGCCGCATGCAGCCGGATCGGCTCATCGGTGGTGACATCATCCTCCATCAGGACCTCGGCTTCCCAATGGCCGTCGCCCAGATTCGTGATGGACCGGCGCATATAGGTTTCGTTGTAGTCAAGGCAGGCATGACACAGGGTGCGGAACGCATCGTTGCCGTAACGCCCGGCAAGATCGGCAATGCGGCGCTCGCCCGTGCGGCAGCCGGCGATCTGGGCACGCATATCCCCGGCGGAACCGCGCGGGTCACGCACATTGGCTGCCAGAATGTCGAAGATGGCCTGTACCGGCTTGCCCTCCTCCACGATCTTGAGCGGCGGCAGGATGAGCCCTTCGGCAAAGACCTCCAGATTGTCCGGTCCTTCCGAGCCCGGCACCTTGCCGCCGACATCGACATGGTGCGCGATGGTCGAGGTCAGGGCGAGCAGTTCGCCGTCATGGAAGACCGGACTGAAGAGGCAGATATCGGGCGTATGGGTGCAGCCCTGATAGGGATCGTTGCAGACGATGATGTCGCCGGGCTTCCATTCCTCGCGCGGGATCCTGGCGAACATGTAACCGATCGCGGTCGACATGATGCCAAGCTGGGCCGGGATGGTCTCTGCCTGGGACAGCATCTCGCCTTCAGGCGTGAAAAGACCGCAGGCATAGTCGTACATATCCCAGATGATCGAGGAGAACGCCGCACGGCGCAGCGCCATCGACATTTCCTCGGCAATGCCCGCCAGCTGGTGCTGGAAGACGTCGCGCGTGATGGGATCGATCTCGGCCATGTTTCTTCTCCTTATTCCGCCGCATCGGCGGTGACGTAACCTTCGCGCAAGTCTTGCGCGATCAGATCGGCATTGCGTTCCGAGGCATCGCCCCATCCGCCGCCGCCAGAGCCGACAACACGCAGCACCTCGCCGCGTGTCATGACGCGCGATGGAATGCGCGCAAGCATGATTTCCTCGCGGTCCGTGCCGGGGTTCATGACAAAGGCCGCCTTGCCGCCGGGGCCACCACCCTCCACACCCCAGGGCGCGGTTTCATCGCGCTGCTGCTGAGAATCGCCGATCAGCATGCCGCGTTCGGTCAGAAGCTCGAAGTCGCGCAGGATGCCAAGTCCACCACGATGGCGGCCCGTGCCGCCCGAATTGGGCACCAGTTCGGTGCGCAGGACCCGCAGGGGGCTGATGGTCTCCACGACTTCGGCAGAGATGATGCTGCAGTTGCCGCCATGGGTATCAACGGCAGTCAGGCCGTCATGGGTGGCCGAGGCGCCCATGCCGCCGCCGACAATGTCGGAGACGACGTAATAGGGCTGCTTGCCGTCATCCTCGCGGGTTTCCGGCCGGTCGTCATGGCCACCCAGGACAAAGGCCGAGAACGAGACCTGCGAGCCCGCCGCCGAGAGTTCCGGACACAACGGCACCATCGCCTTCAGCACGACATCGGCAAGCGCCTGCTGCGTATGGTGGCGTGTGGCGACCGCTGCCGGGCGGTGGGGGTCAAGGATCGAACCCTTGCGCATCCTGACCGTGACCGGCCTGACACAACCCTCGTTCTGCGCCAGTTCCGGCGTCGTCAGGCATTTCACGGCGTAATGCGACATCGAAAGCGTCGAACATTCAGGATTGTTGAGGGAGAACGGGCGCTGATCGCCCGAACCCGTCACATCGACCTCGATCTCGTCGCCCTTGATGGTGACCCTGGCGTGTAGAAGAAACGGCTCCAGGCTCGAAACATCATCCTCAATCAGAATCTGGGCTTTCGCCGAACCATCCGGAAGCGCGGCGATGGCGCGCCGGGCATAGGTTTCGGCATAGTCCAGGCAGGCCGTGATCAGGTCCGCAAACTGCCCATGGCCATAACGCTCGGCCAACAGGGCAACGCGACGTTCGCCGGTGCGGCAGCCGGCAATCTGGGCCCGCAGGTCACCTTCGACATACTCGGGCAGACGGACATTGGCGCGCATGATGCGAAAGGCCGTGTCGTTGGGCACCCCTTCTTCAAACAGCTTCAGCGGCGGAAAGATCAGGCCCTCGGCAAAGACTTCCTCGTTGTCGGGTCCGCCCGAGCCCGGCAGGCGCCCGCCGATATCGAGATGATGGGCGATGGTCGAGGTGATCGCGACGATCTCGCCATCATGAAACACCGGACTGAAAAGGCAGATATCCATGGTGTGGGTGCAACCGCGATAGGGATCATTGCACACCAGCACGTCGCCGGGTTTCCAGGCCTCCAGCGGGAACTCGCGGAACATGTAACGCAGCGCCGTCGACATGATGCCGAGCTGGGCCGGAATCGTATCGGCCTGGGCGATCATGTCGCCATCGGGTGCAAACAGTGCCACCGAATAGTCCCACATGTCCCAGATGATCGAGCTGTAGGCAGCGCGTCGCAGGGCGGTCGACATCTCATCGGCGATCCCGGTCAGCTGGTGCTGAAAGACATCCCGCGTGATGGGGTCGATGGCGTTCATGACGCCGCTCCGATGCGCAGGACCTGACCGGCCGCCACGCTGGCCTGCTGGCCCGCCAGCACGACCGTGGTGGTGTCGCGCTGGATGATCACGGCAGGACCGGCAACCACGTGACCGGGTTCCAGATCCTCGCGCCGGTAGACCGGCGTGTCATGGAAGCCCTCCTCGGCATCCAGGCAGACCGGACGGTGCGAAGCCGGTGCCGGCGTGCCCGAGGCTGTCGAGGCTTCACTGGGCAACGCAGCCTTGGCCGTGCGCCCGTAGCCTTCGACCCGCAGGTTCACGAACTCGACTGGAGCATCGGGATCGGTGTGGCCATAGGCCTGTTCGTGATGCTCGTGGAAGGTCGCCGCGACCGCATCAGGCTGCCACCAGCCCTCAGCGCCGGGCTCGGGCAGCGGCACCAGGAGTTCGTGAAACTGCCCGCTGCAGCGCATGTCGGCCAGGAACCGGAACCGGCGATCCCCAGCGGCAATGCCGTCGCGGCCCAGGGCCTGATCGAGCTCGTCCTTCAGCGCGTTCAGACGTTCCGACAGCTCGGCCTCTTCGACTTTCAGGAAGCGGCGCTGGAAGGCGGTCTGGGTGGTGTGGCGGATGTCGGACATCAGCAGTCCCTGCGCGGCATAAACGCCGGGGTTCAACGGCACCAGCACCTCGGCCATATCAAGATCACGCGCCATGAAGGGCGCATAGATCGGCCCGGCACCACCGAAGGCCAGGAGTGCGAAGTCGCGGATGTCGAGACCGCGCTCAACCGAAAGCTTGCGGATCGCCTGAATCATGCCGGCATTGGCGACACGCACGATGCCCAGCGCCGCAGCCTCGAGCGAAAGCCCCAGGGGGTCGGCGACCTTGTCCTGCACGGCCCGGCGCGCCAGACCGGCATCCAGCGGGATTTCGCCGCCCAGAAACTCGCCGGGATGGAGAATACCCAGAACCACGGCAGCATCGGTCACCGTGGCATCGCTGCCGCCCTGGCCATAGCAGGCAGGTCCAGGCTCGGCGCCTGCCGACTGCGGGCCAACCCGCAGGGCGCCACCCAGATCGACATGGGCGATCGAACCGCCGCCCGCCGAGATGGTTTCGATATCCAGGGTCGGCAGGCGCAGGGGCTGACCATCGATCTGGCGCCCGGTCACCATGCGCGGTTCGCTGCCTGCAATCACCGAGAAATCGGCCGAGGTGCCACCCATGTCGAAGGTGACAAGATCGGGAACGCCCAGTTCCTGCGCCATGGCCGCACCGGCTATAACCCCACCGGCCGGGCCCGAAAGCAGCATGGAAGCCGGGTTCTCACGCGCCGATTGAGGCGTGGCGACACCGCCGTCACTGCGCATCAGGCGCAGGGGTGCTGAAACACCGTCACCGGCCAGCGCCTGATCGAGGGTCGAGACATATCGGTCCACCACGGGACCGACATAGGCCGCCACCGCCGTCGTGTTGGCGCGGGGGTACTCCTCGATCTGGGGATTGACCCGGCTGGAGAGGTAGATCGGCACACCCGGCAGGGCGCGCGCAATCTCCTGCTCCAGCACGGTCTCGTGCGCGTCGTCGAGAAACGAAAATCCCAGGCATACGGCCACGGCTTCGGGCTCCAGCGCGGCAAGCTCGGAGGCCACACGCTGCGCCTCGGCCTGCGTCAGTTCCGTGATGACCTTTCCAAAGGCGTCACGCCGTTCGGCGACTTCGACAATGCGCGAACGCGGCACCACAGGCGGTGGTTTCGATTGTGACAGGCGATAGAGATGCGGGCGCATCTGGTCGCCGATCTCCAGGACATCGCGCATGCCCTCGGTCACGGCCATCGCGACCTTGGCGCCGTTGCGCGTCAGGAAAGCGTTGGTCCCGACCGTGAAGCCATGGACAAAGATATCGATTTCGCCAGGCGCTATCCCGGCACTTTCGGACAACCGACGAATGCCCGACAGCACCGCTTCTGCCCTGCCTGGCGTCGAGGGCACCTTGTCGAGATGGACCGCCCCGGCCTCACCATCGATCAGCACAAGATCGGTAAAGGTTCCACCAACATCCGCCGATAACGTCCGCATACGAATCTCCAATTGAACGCTGCAAAGGATGGCACACTCACCATTGCTTGCAAGAAAACCGGCCGATTGAGAATTTCGGTATCAGTCCTGTGATTGCCGCAGCGAAACGAGGTCCAGACCATCAAAACGATAAATCGCGACACCGCGCACGTCGCCAAGCAAAATCGCCCCGATACTTAACGCTCTGCTGTCATTCGACCTTGGGCAGTTGACGCCCAGCAGAAACAGTTCGTTTGGCCCGAGGGTCAGCTCGCGTTCGGTTGACCGAACGCCGTCCTCTTCACAATAACGATGAAGATTCCCGGTTGCCGAACTTACGACCTCAACGGATCCGTCTGCATGGACCATGACCTGATCATTGGGCAGACCCACAAGTTGCTTGAACCAGGCCGTTTCATCACCGTCCTTCTTCACGCTGAACATGATCAAGTCGCCTCGAACCAACTCGCATGAATCCTGCGAAGTACAGTTCACCTTGCGCCCGACGACAAGGGATCCCAAGGGAACTGCCGGTTCCATGGAAGCCGATGGGACACGATAGTTTTCATACCACCCGGCGAGATATCCCACAACAAGGTCACGGTGCAACGGCAACAAAACTGCGGTGACGATCAGCACCACACCAAACAATAAACAGGCGAAAGCCAGCGCGCGATCTTTCGGTGCAGGCAACATCATGAAAGCCACGCCTCCATCAGGGCCAGCAGTCTGGACGATCAGGCACCGCTGATCCAGCCGATGTCAGTCAGCGCGTTCACCGGCAAATTGTGCCTCGAGCTCGGCGATCCGCGCCTGATAGGGTGCAAGCACTTCGCGGATATGGGCTTCGGTGTAACGTTCCGTGATGTGCTGGGGACAGTTCCAGTCGAATGCGGCCAAGCGGATGAGGAACCCGCGCTCGACCTTGGCGCGGTAATCCGGCAGACGCAGCCGGTCCAGCGTTTCGCTGTCATCGGGATCGATGATCGAGACATAGCCCAGCAGCTTCAGACGCCGTCGGTTGATGTAATCCATGAAGATGATCGAGATCCGGTCATCCTCCTTCAGATTACCGACGCTGACATACTGCTTGTTGCCCCGGAAGTCGGGCAGGCCCAGCGTGGTCTCATCCAGCACTCGCACGAAACCCGCAGGCCCGTCGCGATGCTGGACATAGGGCCAGCCGGTTTCGCTCACCGTCGCCATGTAGAAGCTGTCGCGTGCATGGATGAAGGCTGCCTCGGCCTCACCGAAACGCACGTCTCCGGGATCGGCCGCATCGACCTCTTCCTGGACGTAAAAGGCGCGGCTCCCCTGGCGCTCCTGCACCGCCTTGACCGATGGCGTGAAAGCAAGTTCGGCAAACATGCGTCGTGACATGGTTCGGTTCTCCAGAGATTGGAAGGTCAGAGGCCCAGATCGGACAGGCCTGGATGATCGGCAGGCCTTGGCCCCTGCTCCCAGTGGAACAGGCGATCGGCCTCACCGATTGCAAGATCATTGATACTGGCATGGCGGTGGCTCATCAACCCGTTTTCATCAAAGGCCCAGTTCTCGTTGCCATAGGCGCGAAACCATTGTCCCTCGTCATCATGCCACTCATAGGCAAAGCGCACCGCAATGTGGTTGCCGTCATGGGCCCAGAGTTCCTTGATCAGCCTATAGGCCTGCTCGCGTTGCCATTTGGCGGTGAGAAACGCAACGATAGCTTCCCGACCCGAAAGAAAGGTGCTGCGGTTGCGCCACTGGCTGCCGGGCGTATAGGCCCCGGCAACCCGTTCGGGCTCTCGCGTGTTCCAGGCATCTTCCGCCTTGCGCACCTTGATCACGGCCGCCGCCCTGTCGAAAGGCGGAAGCGGGGGACGTTGTTCCATCGTTGCGTTCCTCTTGCCTCTTGCGGTCAGGCTGCGTTGCGCAGTGCCACCTTTGGGAAGTCGATGTCGACCTGTGCGGCCTTGCCGATCAGGTTCGTGAAGATGTTCATCGCCACATGGCTGATGATCTCGACCACTTCAGCATCACTATGACCAGCCAGCCGCACGGCGGCCAGTTCACCATCGGTCACATCTCCGGTGTGTTCGACCAGCGCCGTGGCAAAGGTCAGTGCCGCTGCCGCCTTCGCATCCGAGGACGAACCCTGACGGTTGGCCAGCATCTCTTCACCATCAAGACCGGAATTGCGACCGATCGCGGTATGGGCCGAGACACAGTATTCGCAGGCATTCTGCTGGGCGACCGAAAGCGCGATGCGCTAGCGCGTCGCAGGCTCCAAGGCACCCTCACCGGCAAGACTATGCAGCCCCAGGAAGGCGCGCAGGGCGGCGGGCGAATTTGCCAGAACGCGCAGGAAATTCGGCGTCATGCCCATGGCGGACTGAACGCCAGCCAGAAGTTCGGCGGCTTCACCCGTAGCGCTTGTGGGATCGATCTGTTCAATGCGTGACATCGCTGGCTCCTTTCAGGTTTGTGCGTTCACCGGAACGCTGCAGCCCTGAAGATGGCCCTCAACCATGCATGAAATAATAACCTCGTTTCGAAACATATTAGTTTGTATTATGGATCAATGGATCGACTCCGCGAATATGAAGTTTTCGTTGCCGTGGCCGAAACCGGAGGGTTCGCCGCAGCCGGTCGCACGCTCGGGCTTTCGGCACCTTCCGTCACTCGCCTTGTTTCCGGTCTGGAGGAGCGTCTGGGCGCGCGCCTCTTCACACGAACGACGCGCAGCCTGGCTCTGAGCGAAAGCGGTGCGGCCCTGCTTGACGGTGCGCGCGCCCTGATTGCTGACGCCGACAATCTTGAGCAGCAGGCCATGGGCAGCCTGATCGCGCCGCGCGGGCATCTGACCGTGTCGGCATCGGTGACCTTCGGGCGTTCCGTCATGGCACCGGTGCTGCGCGGCTTTCAGGACGCCTATCCCGACGTCACCCTGCATGTCGTGTTGCTGGATCGAGTCGTCAATCTGGTCGAGGAAGGCATCGACATCGCCGTGCGCATCGGCGAGCTGCCGGACTCGTCTCTTGTGGCCCGCCGTGTCGGCTCAGTCTGGCGCATGCTGGTTGCGAGTCCGGGATATCTCGAACAACGCGGCAGCCCGCTTCGTCCTTCCGAACTCCGGGAACACGCCATCATCGCGTTTACGGGCCTGATGCCGCATCGCGAATGGCGTTACGTGGATGACGGCAGAGCCCGCCGGATCGCGCTCGCACCGCGCATGGAAATCAACGACGCCGTCGCTGCCATCGACGCCGCCCGCCACGACCAGGGGATCACCATTGCGCTTTCCTACATGATCGCCGATGCCTTGGCGGAGGGATCTCTGGTGCCTGTCCTAGAGGCCTTCACGCCACCTCCGGCACCTGTGCATCTGGTGCACGCCCATGGCCGCCTCGTCGCACCCAAGGTTCGTGCCTTCCTGGACCATGCCGCACCACGCTTGCAGGAAGCCCTCAGCAGACTTTCCGATGCGTGACAGTGCAGCGTCAGTGCGCTAGATACCTTGCCATGATCAAACCGGCCTTCCATCGCATGCAGTCTAGTCCCGGCGTAACCGGGCGCTGAGGCATCGTTCAGCCTCGGCGTGATGGCGCGTCCGCGCATGTTCACGATCTCCGAAGGCCGTCATGACCGATCACGTTTCTCTTCCTATCTCGTCCCGTTCCCGTCCCGCGTCCATGCGCACCGAAGCCCGCGCCATGGTGGTGCTGGCCGCACCCCTGTCCGCTGCCTTCCTGGCGCAGATGGCAATCGGCGTTACTGATATCGTGATGATGGGCTGGCTGGGCCCGGCAAGCCTGGCTTCGGGCACGCTGGCCAGCAACTATCTGCATCTGCTGTTCTATTTCGGCATGGGCCTTGGCACCGCCGTGGCACCGATGATCGCCCAGTCGCTGGGCTCCCGGCGCATCCGCGACATCCGGCCCACCACCCAGGCCGGCCTTGCCATCGTGCTGGTGCTCTCGGTGCCCTTCGGCATCGCTGCATGGTTCGGCGGGGACATCCTTCTGCTGCTGGGCCTGGACCCTCTGATTGTGGCAAATTCGCAGACCTATCTGCGCACCGCCCTGTGGTATCTGCCCCCTGCCCTGGTCTTCATCGTCCTGCGCAATGTCGCAGCCGCCCACAGCCGGCCGCGCAGCCCGCTGGTGATCGTGGTTGCCGCGACCTTCCTCAACGCCTTTGCCAACTGGGTGCTGATGTTCGGCAATCTGGGGGCGCCGCGCCTGGAGCTGGCTGGTGCGGGCATCGCGACCAGCTTGTCGGCCTGGTTCATGGCGCTGGCCATGCTGGGCTTCCTGCTCGTCGACCGGCGCTTCCGCCGTTACCGGTTCCTGGCGAAGGTCTCGGGGCTGGAACGCCGCCACGTGAAGGACATGATGGTGATCGGCACCCCCATCGGCCTGATGATCCTGGCCGAGATGGGCATGTTTTCGGTCACCACCTTCCTGGCCGGCAGGATCAACGCCGATACCCTGGCCGCCATCGCCATCGCCATGCAGACCAGCGGCCTGGGCTTCATCGTCCCCTACGGTCTGGCGCAGGCCGCCACCGTGCGCGTCGGACTGGCGGCGGGCCACGGTGATCCGCTCGCCATCCGCCGGGCGGCATGGACGGCACTGGCCCTGGGCGGCTTATGGATTGTGGGCAGTTCCAGCTTCATCTGGTTCGGCCGCGAGCTCATCATCGACGGCTTTCTGGACCTGGGCGATCCCGATGTGCTCTCGCTCATTCCCATCGCCATGGGCCTGCTCGCCATTACGGCGGTCTTCCAGGTCTTCGACACCACCCAGGCCGTTGCGGCAGGCATCCTGCGCGGCATGAAGGACACCCGCACGCCCATGGTCTACGCCATGGTCGGCTACTGGATCGTCGGCATTCCCGTCGCCACCTGGCTGGGCCTCTTCACGGATCTCGAAGGCAACGGCATCTGGTGGGGCATGACCGCCGGCCTGGCGGCCACGACCCTGCTGATGACAGGACGGGTTGTCAGGCGTATGCGGCTCAGCTCTCAAACGGGTTGATCAAGGCAACCTCGAAACCTTCGAAGTCACGCATATTTCGTGTCGCAACCGTCAGCCCATGAACCAGTGCGGTCGCCGCGATAATCGCATCTTCAACGAGTGTGTCGGATCTTCGGTGTTTCAGACGAGCCCAGACCCGAAATGTCTCCGCATCCATGGGCAGAACGGCAAAACTCATTTCGACTGCGTTGAGCCACTGCTCCAATGCCTGCGCCTTTGCCGGATCCTGCTCTCGTGTCAGCTCGATTCCGGCCTGAATCTCCCCAACCGTCAACGCGGACAACCGCAGGTTCTCTGACGGAATGTCGGCAATCCACGCCAGCACCGCACCGTGTGGCTTGGGCCGGCGAAGCTCCGAGACGACGTTGGTGTCGAGCAGATACACGTCAGTCAAACGCGACGGGTGCACGATGCTGATGCGCCCCGCGGGCCGGGACCAACGTTTCGGTTCGGGCCTCGTCGACCAGCAACAAATCCTTCAGATTGCGTCTGGCTGCGGACTGAAGACGCCGCCACTCATCGATGGGAACGAGCACAGCCGCCTCAACGCCTCGCCGCGTGACGACCTGTGGACCCTGTTCAAGGCTTGCGTCGAGAAACTCGCTGAATCGCGCCTTGGCGTCCTGCACCTGCCATGTCTGGTTCATTATATCACTCCATACTGACTAGTTATATGACTAGTCAGTATGGAGATTCAAGAGCGAGACGAATGTCGCTACCGCTCCGCCGCCGCAGCGCCTGACATCTGGTGCCTGACCAGACGTGCATACAGCCCGCGTTTGGCGACGAGGTCGTCGTGGCTGCCCTGTTCGACGATGCGGCCGTTTTCCATGGCGACGATGAGGTCGGCGTTGCGCACGGTCGAGAGGCGGTGGGCGATGACGATGGTGGTGCGGTCCGACATCAGTTCGGAAAGGGCGCGGCGCACGGCCAGTTCGTTGACGGCGTCGAGATGGCTGGTCGCTTCGTCCAGGATCAGCACCGGCGCGTCCTTCAGGAAGGCGCGTGCAATGGCGACACGCTGGCGCTGACCGCCCGACAGGCGTGCACCACGCTCTCCCACACGGGTTTCCAGGCCATCGGGCATGCCTGCGACCACCTCATCGAGAGAGGCCTGACGTACGGCAAGAGCCAGCGCCGCTTCATCGGCCTGGGGCCGGGCGATCATGATGTTGGAGCGCAGGGTGTCGTTGAAGAGATAGGTATCCTGG
>CALIUG010000172.1 GCA_938048755.1 uncultured Alphaproteobacteria bacterium | reverse complement strand
CATCAGCCAGGATTTCTCCGGGCCGTTCGATGGCGCCGCCCTGCTCATGTTCCATCAGGAGAGCAGCCTGAAACTGGCCCAGGCGGCACTGAACACGGAAGAAGAGGTCGAAGCGATCAGCGAGATGGAACGCGAGGCGCTGACCGAGATCGGTAACATCATCCTCAATGCCTGTCTGAGCAGCTTCGGCGATCTTCTCGAGCGTGAAGTCGCGACATCCCTGCCCCGCTATGCGGCAGGATCGTCAGGCGCCATCCTGCACAACACCCGCGGATTTGATCTGGTGCTGATCGTCAAGGTGGACTTCAATGTCGAGGGGCGTGATATCGAAGGATATGTTACGTTCGTCCTCAATGTTGACTCCGTCGCAGCATTCCGGGATGCGGCAAACCGGCTGCTGGACAAACTGCACTAGGACCGCTTCTCCATGGCCACGACTCGATCGGAGCTACACGATCAGCCTCAGATCGCCGACATGTTCGGTGCCGCCCTGGGACGCAGCGAACACGGAGTTATCGTTCTCGACAGCGAGGGATGCGTTGCGTTCTGGAACAACTGGGTTGCGCAGGCCAGTGGCATTCCCGCGGATGCGGCCATGCGCCGCAACCTGTCCGATGTCTTTGATGAGGTTCTGCCCCAACGCCTGTTGAATGCGGTCGGACAGGCCTTGAAGGGAAGGCAGGCCGCCACGCTGTCACGGGCTCTCAATCCCAGACTGTTCCCCCTGTATCGCGAAGCCGATAGCTCCGAGCAGGGGGAGGCAATCGATCACCAAGTCACGATCAAACCCATCGACGCGCGCGGTGGCCGATTCTGCCTGAGCGAAATTGTCGATGTGACCCACGCGATTCATCGCGAACAGTTCCTTAAGAAGCAGGCTTCGGAATTACGTGCGCTGGCCGAACATCTTGGCCGCAACGAACAGGAGCTGCGCAATCTGCTGGACAGCTGCCCGATGGGCGCCGCCATCGTGGATCAGGCCGGTGATGTGCAGTTTGCAAACCAGGCTTTGTCGGAGATTGCCCTGACGGAAGGCCAGGACATCGTGGGCAAGCCGGCCGATACATTGTTCGTCGAACCCAGCGACTTTCGCGAGCGCATCGCCCGGCCGGTCAAGCGCCTGGAAGTGCAGTTCCGGCGTCATGGCGGGTCAGAGCTCTGGGCGCAGGTCTCCACGGAGGCAACCACCCATGACGGGGAGCCAGCCATGCTGTGCTGGATCCACGATGTGTCAGAACAAAAGGCTTTTGAGCAGACGCTGAGCAGCGAGCGCGACCGGGCAACGGAGCAGGCCCAGGCACGCACGGAATTCCTGACCATGGTCAGTCACGAGATTCGAACACCGCTCAACGGCATTCTGGGCACGGTGCGCATGCTTTCGGATACGCGCCTGGACAACACACAAAGCGAGTTTGTTGAGACCATCCAGTATTCAGGCGACTCCCTGCTGGCGATCCTCAACGATGTCCTGGACATGTCCAAGCTGGAGGCCGGTCATATCGACCTGGAGACCAGCAAGATCGATCTTCGGCGGCTCACCGATAACCTGATCACGTTGATGGCGCCGCGTGCCGAAGAACGCGGCAACAATCTCAGCGTCGTAATCGACGACGCCATCCACGACGGTGTCGAGACCGACCCGGGACGATTGCGTCAGGTCCTGCTCAACCTGATCGGCAATGCGATCAAGTTCACCGAACAGGGAACCATCAAGCTCCGGATCGAACGCATTGATCAGAGCCGCAACAATCTGCGCCTGCGGTTTTCCGTGACGGACACCGGCATCGGCATTCCCGCCGACGCCAGGGAACA
Source organism: uncultured Alphaproteobacteria bacterium (assembly GCA_938048755.1). GTDB lineage: Bacteria > Pseudomonadota > Alphaproteobacteria > SP197 > SP197 > SP197. The sequence continues at coordinate 7,566 of CALIUG010000172.1, read as the reverse complement.
GTTGTTTACGAACTTCTATCAGGTGGACTCCGCCAGAGCGCGGCACCTTGGCGGGACCGGGCTTGGGCTGGCCATTTCCAAACGCATCATCGAAGCCATGGGCGGCGTGATTGGCGTGGAAAGCGAGGTCGGCCAGGGCAGCACCTTCTGGTTCTCGATCGACGTTGGCCTGCGCTCCGCACGGCCCTATGCGCCATCGACCGTGGAATCACGCACGATTCTTCTGGTCGAGGACAACGAAATCAACCAGCGGGTTGCCCAGAACCTGCTGCAACAGGATGGCCACCAAGTCACGATCGTCGACAATGGCGCGGACGCCGTGGAAAGGGCCAGTGAGCAGGTCTTTGACCTGATTCTGATGGACATCCAGCTTCCCGAAATGGATGGCATTGAAGCAACACGCCAGATACGCGCGTTGTCGGATCAGGCGCACGCCACAGTCCCGATTGTCGCCCTCACGGCCGACGCCATGCCCGCATCCGCACGTGCGTGCCGGGATGCCGGCATGAACGAGGTCCTCACCAAGCCCATCGACCCCCTACGACTTGCCCGCACGATTGCCCAACTCGCGCAGCCGACACAGGAAGCAGCGCAAGACCTGCCCGAGCCGGATCCCGACCTGCAGGCAGCACGTATCGACACCAACATGCTGGTGTCGCTTCGTGACATGATCGGCAGCGACAAGGTCGATGAGCTGATCGAGCTTTTCCATGCCAACTGTGCCGACACCATCGAAGAGATGGTCCAGGCCACCTCAGCCGGTGACAGGGCACTTGTGGCCTCGCTGGCGCATCGCCTGAAAGGCGGCGCACTCAATCTGGGGCTGGGTGCGGTCAGCGACTGCGCGGTTGCGCTGGAACTGGTTGCCAAATCAGAAGGCGAAACTGCCGTTCTTGAGGAGCGCATCAACGAGCTCTCGCGCGCCTACTCCGTCACCATGATGGTCCTTGGACAACAGCGCCTGGGTTCCTGACGCAGGACGCACCAGAACAGCAGCCGACTCAAGGCTGGCCTGCCATGGCGATCAGACCATCGGGATCAAGAATGAAAGCGATCCGTCCGTCACCCATGCGCGTAACACCGCCAAGGCCGGGAATTGCTGCCACGACGGGATGCGGGTCCTTCACGAATACGTCGCTTCGCCGCAGCACCCGGTCGACGCGCAGGCCCAGACTTCGTCCGCCTGACGTGATGACCACAAGCCGATCATCTTCCTGGCCTGCCCGGCTCTGATCCATATCAAGCAGCCCGGCCAGGGGCGCAACCGGTATGCCATCCTTGCCGCCGAAACTGCAATGTGTTGCGCCGTTGGCACGCACCACACCCGCTATGCGCCGGTCGGGAATGGCAAACAACTGGCCCTGCTGTTCGATCAGAAGCGTGCTCTGGATCGCAACCGACAGCGGGAGCTCGAGTGTCACGTCCGTGCCCTCGCCCACCCGAGAGCGCACGGAAACCGACCCGCCCAGTTGTGCGGCAACAGCAGCGACCACATCCATGCCAACGCCACGCCCCGACGTCTGCGTGACTTCATCGTTGGTCGAAAAGCCCGGTTCAAAGACCAGACGCATGGCTACCTGATCTTCAAGGGCATCGGCCTGCGCCTGATTCAGCAGGCCCCTTTCCACAGCTCTGCTGCGCAGGGCGGCAGGATCCATGCCGCGCCCGTCATCAGACAACACGACCACGACATGCTCACCGCGCTGCTCGGCGCCAAGAATAAGTTGCGCCTGTCTTTGCTTGCCTGCCTCAAGGCGTGCCTCGGGGAGTTCCACGCCATGGTCCACGGCGTTGCGCACCATGTGCATCAGCGGATCGACCAGAAGCTCCACCATGCCCTTGTCGATCCGTGCGCCCCTGCCGTCGATGGCGACACGCAATTCCTTGCCCTGATTTCTCGCCAGTTCCCGGGCGACACGCGGGTAGCGGTTGAGGAGTGTTTCGATGGGCACCACACGCAAGTCCATCGCCGCATCACGCAGACCGCGCAGAACCCGCGACAACTCGTCTGCCAGGCCATGAAGCCGGTCCTGCTGATCCTCAAACGCAGAGGCAAACGCTGCAAACTCCTCCGGCATCGCCTGGGTTCGTTCCGTGATCCGTTGCAGCAGTTTTTCACTAGCGGATTGATTGATGAGTTCTTCCAGTCCTGAGGCGACGGGCAGCAGTTCGCTCAGGCGATCCAGAAGGTCATCAATGGCACGCGCGGGAACGCGAACCACTTCTTCGGCCCGCGTCGCAGCGTTTTTCTGCGCCTCTTCTGTGGCCTGTCCATCGCAGATTCGCGCATTGAGCTGGTTGTGTGAGGGATCAAGGCTTCCCAGGTCCGCCCGGACCGCTGCCGGTCGCGCCGCCGTTGCAACCAGAATGTGGCTTCTGGGTCCTTCCGGGCTGGACCGGACATGGCTTGCCACGGCATCAGCGTTATCGTGAATCCATGCGGCAAGGCGTGCCGCCAGATCCGCGTCGCCATCAAGATCAGCCTCGAACTCGATCAGCATCAGATTGGGATCATCGAGCACGCTGCCCAGACGAACCAGCATGTCCTGACTGGGATTGCTCAGGATCAGCTCACTGACTCCCAGAAGCCGCGCGCGTTCGATCTGATCGGCGCCACCCTGCAGTTCCGCACCTTCGCGAAGGGATTCCCGGAACCGCGCCGCATCTTCTGCCGCCAGATCGGCGGGCGGATTGGCCGCCGCTGCCTCTCCGATGCGATCGATGATGCGTGAGAGGCGCTGCCGCGTCGTTTCACCCGGGCTGCCACGGCCCAGAATGTCCGTGGCCTGCACCAGCAGGCCCGCAGCCTGATCCAGACCAAGGAGCTCGGCCTGTCTGGACGCACCGCGCAGCGCCTGTTCGACTGCGGCGTCATCATCCCCTTCGACCAGGAACTCCGCTGCCAGAGCGCAATCACGCAACAGCTGTCCTGCTCCGCGTTGTGCCAGATGAGCCTGCAGGTCCTGACGGCCGGCAAGCCGGCCAGAAACTTCCTCCACCGTCCCCAGGGTAACAGTGAGGTCCCGCAGAAGCGTGTCGTCGGGTCCATCCTTGTGTACGGCGCGGCTGAGTTGGCGTAGCTGGCGCCGCAATCCCTGCAGACCCAGTGGGCCAATCGCTTCATCCAGCGAGAGCAGGTCGTCATCAAGCTGCTGCAAGGCACCAGGTTCCGCACCGGGACGCAGGGCATCGACCAATGCAGACATGGTGACGGCCAGACGGTCGGCAAGGCTGCCCATCTGCTCGGATTCTTCAGCCGCTGCATCGTCGTCTGCATCAGACGGAACCGTTGGCGATACGGAGGCCTGGCCGGTTTCATGTTGCGCCAGGACGCCAAGAACGTCCTGGCGCTCGGGAACATCACCACGAGCCGCCACCGCTTCGCGCGACATCCCGCGCATGGCATCAACAGCCTGAAGCAGAGCTTCCGAGAGGTTCCCATCCAGGGTCCGGCTGCCATTGCGCACCGAGGCAAAGAGGCTCTCGGCCGCGTGGGCAATCGCCTCCATGGCGGTGACACCCATTGCCGCACCCAATCCCTTGGTCGAATGAAAGGCACGGAAGATGGCGGCAATCGTGTCCGGTGCGGCGGCTTCATCGGGTGCCGCCAGGGCACCTTCAAGGAAGTCGAGATGTTCGGAAACCTCGACTTCAAACTGTTGCCAGAGAACGTCCTGGATATCGCTCATCCCGGCTCTTCCTCCAGTCCAACAGCCTTGCGCGCACCACGGACAATCTCGTGCCCACGCTTGGCCGCAAGGTCCATGCTGAGGGCACCAGAGGGTTTCGCCACCACACCGGCCGCGCCAAGGCGCAGGGCCTCCAGAGCCTGATCGGAACCGACCTGTGCTGCCGACGAAACGATCACGACACGTGCGGTCGAGATCAGGGCGAGATGCTTGAGGGCTTCGATTCCGTCCATGCGCGGCATTTCGATATCGAGCAGAATCAGATCGGGCTTGAGTTCTCGTGCCTTGTCGAGCGCGTCCTGCCCGTCAACCGCTTCACCGACGACCTCGAAGGACTCATCGGATGCGATGATATCGGTCACCACGGCGCGCATGAGCAAGGAGTCATCAACGACCAGAACACGCTCAACCATTTACACTCTCCTCATTCAGCGATGATGCCAGCCAGCGATTGAGCTGGCGCGCGATATTGGCAATCGAAAGGACACCACTTGCGTGTCCGGCCGAAATGACCGCGCCGGGCATGCCTGCAACCACGCAACTCGCCGGTTCCTGCACCAGCACCGGCCAGCCTGCTTGGGCGAATCTGGCCGCACCGCGTGTGCCATCATCTCCCATGCCCGTCAGCACGACGGCAACCGCAAGCGCACTGACATCCGCCACGGATTCAAGCAACAGATCCGCAGATGGGTGCACAATACCGTCCTGTGTAGAACCACGTACGAGCTGCAAACTGCCATCAGCGGCTCTGCGAACTTCGCTGTCGATGCCGCCAGGAAGGATCGTGATCCGGCCGGCTTCCAGAACATGGCCATCGCGCCCTTCCACAACGTCCCGTCCGCTGCGCAAGGCGAGATGCCGTGCGAAATCCGCCGTGAATCCTTCCGGCATGTGCTGGGCCACAAGCACCGGGCAAAGAGGCGTACGCAACCCCCCGATCAGTTCCGTCACCGCCTTGGGGCCGCCGGTGGAGGCCGCGATCACGAGAAACTCGGGAACCGATTCCACGGCATCGGCCTGGCGCAACGTCGCAAGCTCCGGGGCCTTGCGAATCCGGTTGCGGCTGCGGTTCTGCAGCGACCAGTAACGAACCTTCTCGATCAGGTTCTTTTCGATCCAGGCCATATCCAGCTTGGCAAGGTCGGTTGTCTTGGCAATGAAATCTGCAGCACCAAGGTCCAGTGCCCGCATGGTGGTTTCAGCACCCTGCCGGGTTTCAGTGCTGATCATCAGAACCGAACAAGGTGCCGTTTCCATGATGTGGCCCAGGGCCGTCAGCCCGTCCATCTCGGGCATCAGAACATCAAGGGTCATGAGATCGGGACGAACATCCCGGGCGATCTCGACGCCTTCACGGCCGTTGCGCCCTTCGGCGACGATCTCGATATCTTCCGCACGCCCCAGCATCTGACGCAGCGCAATGCGCATGAACGCCGAATCGTCCACGATCGCAACACGGATGGGCCCCGATGCTTTCATGCCACGCGATCCCATGACACCACATGTTCCAGATCGAGCAGAGGGCAGGTGCCGTTCTGGAGTTCAGCTACGCCCGATGACCAGGGCGGGGAATCCTCAATCGATGATGTGCGTGCGTGGCCGGCATCGACCACACGATCACAGCCCAGCGCCCAGGTCCCGCCATGCGTCTGGATCACAACGCAGACCCTGGCTCTTTCCGCGCCCTGACCCAGGCGTCGCGTGAGGTCGATCACAGGCAGGATGCCAAGAGTCGTCGACACCAGGCCGTCAAACCGACCAGCCATCCAGGGGGCAGGCACATAGTCTGTTGCCGAAACCAGAAGAACGTCATGCAGCGCAACCCCGCAGGCAATCACGCCTGCATCCAGACGAAACACGGGGAGACCTGCAGTGTCCTCAATCACAGGCGCGGACTCCTCGTGGGCCGGGGCAGGAGTCCAGGTTAACGCTCCAACCAGGTCAGCCGAGAGTTCGACAGGTTCCGATTTCGATACCAGACCTGAAATCGTCTCCACCACCAGTTCGGCCCAACCCTGGTCTCCGCGCAACACCAGGTGCGTCCCCCCGACCTCGGATGGTTTGACACGGTCGATCATCTCCAAAGGAAGGGTCTGGTCCCTTCCATGCAGGCGGAATTCAAGGCCCCGGTGTGTTTCCTGCACACCCATCGCGGGGGCAGTGACGGCACCTGCCTCCTCCGCCGGCTCCATGGGCGTAAACGTTGATCCCTCGGTTGCGGCAGAAATTCGAATCCGCTGGGCATCAACCGCAAAGACCGGTTTGCCTGCAAGACGGATCATGCCGGTGCGGCAGTCTCCAGGAGGCGCGGCAACAGGTGCCAGGCGCCCGTCAGGGAACGTGTGAACCCCCTCAAACCCGTCATGGCGCAACGCAACAAGCCCCGAGGCGGTGTTGGCCAGGGTGACAAATGCGCCGGCCTGCCCAACCGGCGCCATCCCGACGGTCGCAGCCAGATCCATCTGGGGCACGACATCGCTGCCATAGACCGCCATGCCTTCCACATCGGCATGCACAAGAGGCAGAGGCTCGGCATCCTGCGCGGGCGCGACGCGATCGATATGCTCGACCGACATGGCAAAACGCTCGGCGCCAACGCGCATGATCAGACGCTCGGTCATGACGCAGGCCCGCTGCGCTGGTAAATCACGGCCGTGCCGGTCGACTGGCGTACAAACCCGCTGTCGTCGCTCAAACGGTCGGTCACGCCCAGAAGCAGATAGCCGTCTTCACCTGTGGCCGACGCAAGAACCGAAACCGCCTGACGCTGCGACACTTCGTCGAAGTAGATGAAGACATTGCGGCACAGGACGATATCGACATTTTTTGCCGGTGGTTCGGAATCCATCAGATTGTGTTGCTGGAAACGCGGCAGTTCCTTCACGGCAGGAACCACACAACGACGCGTTGGCTGATTTTCCAGGTCGCAGAAATAGCCTTCAAATCGCTTAGGAAGCTGACGGAAAGCGTCCAGGCCCGGACCACCGTAGAGGCCCTTGCGCGCGATCTCGATCATGGCGGGGCTGATATCGGTACCCAGGATCCCGATCGACCAGTGATGCGCTGATTCTCCGGCCTCCTCCAGTGCGCGCAAGACCAGAATGGCCAGGGAATAGGCCTCCTCTCCTGATGCGCAACCAGCCGACCACAGGCTCAGCCGCCGGTCTGCGGCCCCGATGCGCCTCTTGATCAGGGTCGGCAACAGCTCTTCGCGCAGAACCCGGAGCTGTCCCGAGTCTCGGAAGAAATAGGTTTCGTGAATGGTGACAGCATCAACCACGCCCAGCCAGGCCGTGTCGCTCACCGGTCGCGCCAGCAGGTCATCAAGCCAGTCGTCCACATTATCTGCTGGTCGTTGGCGCAGGACACCCAGCGCCTTGCGCTCGAGCAGATCATCGCGCTTGAGTCCGTAGCGATGGCGCAGGGCAGCCAGGAGCCTGTCTGCGGCGCCACCCAGATCAGGAAGCTCTTCCGGGGCCGTTTCGATCCTGCCGGACATGGCGTTCCCCGCCCTGCCCTAATCCGTCTTGAAGCGGTCGACCTGCTCGCGCGAACGCTGGGCAAGCTTGGAAAGCTCGATCATGGTAGCGGTGATCTCTTCGGCTGCCGTGGCATTGCCCTGCCCGATTTCGCGCAGGGAGCCGACATTGACTTCGATGCGCGCAACCGAGGCGCGCTGCTCCTCGACCGCCGCGGCGACCGACCGCACCATGGCATCGGATTCCGAAACATGATGCGAGATCTCGTTCATCGCCTGCTCGAACCGCTCGGCGGTGTTGAGGCTGCGGGTCGCGTCCGCCTCCACCTGCTTGACCAGGGCCTGGATTTCCTGGGCTGACTGGGCGGCATCTTCGGCAAGCTGGCCGACCTGTTCGGC
>CALIUG010000171.1 GCA_938048755.1 uncultured Alphaproteobacteria bacterium | reverse complement strand
CTTAACATCAAATCAAGATGAGCCAGATACTCAATTAGAAAACGAGCTCACGCGTCCCAAATGTTCTGACGACGGACAGGCCCACGTGCGGATCGTGAAATAGGTATAGGTGATGTCCTCGACATAGGACCACTCTCCGTCAATGACCACGTGATCGCCGATCCGAGCCGGCTGGGTGATGGCGATCTGCAATCCGGCCATGATGTTGGAGAGCACATCGCGCATGGCCAGACCCGCGATGATGGTGAGCACACCGGCCGAGCCCAGCATCGCGAAGCCGACGGTATCGAGCAGATTGACCTGGATGAGCGCGACCCCGACGCCGATCATGAAACCCAGGAAGATCAGGACACGGCGCGCCACAGAAAGACGCGTCAGGATGTCGCGTGTGTTGTCGTCTAGCGCGCCGTCATCGCTCTCGCGGTAACGTTGGGCAAGCAGGTCCGTGGCCTGCCCCACCCCGCGCACCCCTGCCCAGGTAAGGGCCATGAGCGTGGCGAACACGACGATGGGACGCAGCGTGCTGTTGACCGGTCCGGTCAGGGTGAGGACCGAGAACGTGAGTACGTAAAACAACAGGAGCGCGAAGCCGGTGGCAATCGGAACATTCAGCTCGCTCGCCAGACGGTTGACGATCGTCTTCTTGCCGGAAGTTTCAAGCACGCGGTCGAAAAGACGGTTTGCCGCCATGCCCCCCAGAATCGAAACCAGGATCAGGACCGGCAGAGAGGCCCATTCCCAAAGCGGGATGTCGAACAGGAGGCGCTGTCCCGCCCATTCGGGCAAAAGCGCCGCAATGGGCCCGGGCCGGTACACCGCCCAGAGCTCGGGAATGTTGTCGACCGATTGTGCGGAGATCAGCCATACCGGGGCACCCTCGCCGGGCTTGATCCGCTCAAGCATCACGTCGATGGGCCGCGCGTCGAGCTCGGCAGTGCCTAGAACAAGCGCGCGCACCGGCGTGCTGTCCCTGCTTCCCGAAACGCCGGCAGAAGGCACCACGCCGTCGGGTCGGTCCGCCAGTTCGCTCCAGGGAATGCGGAAATTCTGAAGCATGATGAAATGGAGCTTGCGCGCGTACTCCGCGCCGCGCATTTCCTGCTCATCAGGCGGTATCATGGACAGATCGAGGGAATAGGCCGCCCGTGCCCAGTCGTCTTCTTCGGCCGCAAGCATGAAGTTCTCCATGCTTGCCTGCGGCGTCGACAGATTGATCGGATGGTCCGGCGCGGGCAGACCGGTATTGACCGCTTCTGTCAGCCGATAGGCCTCGTGCCAGGTTTCCTCGGCAGCATGAACGGCGTTGCCTGTCAGTACGACAAGCGCGGCCATCACCAACATGAATGTGCGAACTGGTCTCACCCCGGGCTCCCCTCACCCGGTTAAACATTCAAACCGCGCTGAGGTTCCCCCGGTGAACGTTCAGGTCTGTTCGCCCGGCTCCTCCACCGGATCGCCCCCTGCATCCACGGCTGCCTGGAACACCGCATCATAGGCGGCGTCCAGGCGTGCCGTGTCGGTTCCGCGCAGGACCAGGCTGGTGCCGAACCTTCCGTCCCTGCTCCAGGGATAGCTGCCGATATCAATCTCGGGGTAGGCGTCCTGCACGTCCGACAGCGGGTCGGCAATGGTGCCTTCCCCGCAATGACAGCGGATCGAGCGCGACATCACCACCGCGCCGCGGCGCAGGCGGTTGCTGGCGCCGTTGAACATGGCGCGGGCAATGGAGGGAACGCCGGCCAGGACAAAGACGTTCCCGATCTGGAAACCCGGTGCCAGGCTGATCTCGTTGTCGATCAGTTCGGCGCCGTCGGGCACACGCGCCATGCGCATGCGCGCGCCGTTGGCTTCCAGCCCCCTGCTCTCGAAATTCTGCTTGAGCAGCTCAAAAACTTCCGGGTGGTAGTCGATCCCCACGCCGAATGCCGCAGCGACACTGTCGGCGGTGATGTCGTCATGGGTCGGACCGATTCCGCCGGTGGTGAAGAGATAGTCGTAGCGTTTGCGCAACGTGTTCACGGCATCGACGATCTCGGCCTCGATGTCGGCAACGACCCGGACCTCCATCAGGCGGATGCCCAGATCGTTCAGGCTTTTGCCCAGAAAGGCCACGTTGGCATCCTGAGTGCGCCCGGAAAGAATTTCGTTGCCGATCACCAGGACGGCAGCTGTCACGATTTCGGTCATCGGGGCTCCATCGGTCTGGCGTGAGTGTTGCCCGATGCGGGCCACGGGCGCAACACAACTACAACACCGTGTGACTTGGAACCCGGCGAACTGCCCCGCTATAGTGCCGCCCGGCAAGGAACCATGGGGCGGTGCATGACGACGACAGCAGAGGATCAGGGCAGCGTCCCGGCACGGTCGCGCGACCCCAACAGCTACCTGCTGCTGTTGCGGTTCGCGCTGCTCAACATCATCGCTGTCGCGCTGCTGGTGCTGGGACTGACCAACGGTCTGGTTCAGCAGGCGTTCGAATCCGACGAAACCCATTTTGTCCTGGTCATCGTGCTGGTCTTTATCGTCGGGTTCGGCCTGGTCCTCTGGCGGGTGATCTGGACCAGCCAGGAGCTCAATTGCGCCCGTGATTTTGATCCGGCCCGGCCGTCACGCGCTGCGCGCTACCTTGCCAGGGCCAGCGGCAAGGATGCGCAGAGCCGCCAGACGCTTGCCTCTACCCTGCGTCTGGAGCTTTCGCAGAACATCACGCTGATCAAACATCTGGGTTCCAGCCTGGTGTTCCTGGGCCTGATCGGCACGGTGATCGGCTTTATCATTGCTCTGTCCGGCGTTGATCCCGACATGGCCGGCGATGCCGAGAACATCGGGCCGATGGTCTCGACCCTGATTTCGGGCATGTCGACGGCGCTGGTGACGACCCTGGTGGGCGGCGTCCTCAATATCTGGCTGATGGCCAACTATCAGCTTCTGACCACCGGCACGGCCCGTCTGATCAGCGCCATCGTCGAACTCGGGGAACACCGTGCAGGGGCTTGAGCCGCTCGACGATGACGCGACTTCGACGGTCTTTCGCGACGTCATCCTGCTGGCGCTGCTGGGCTTCGTGGCACTCGTGATCCTGCTCCTGCCCCACGTCAATCCGCCCGAAACCAAGACCTCGGACCTCATGACGCCGGGCAACGTCATCATAGAAATCAAATGGCCCGAGGAAATCGATGCCGATGTCGATCTGTGGGTCCAGGCACCGGGCGACGGCGCGGTGGGCTGGTCACAGAGGGGCGGCCGGATATTTGATCTGCTGCGCGACGATCTGGGTTTCATCAACGACCTCACCTCGACCAACCACGAAATGGCCTACAGTCGCGGGGTGCCCGAGGGCGAATACATCGTCAATGTGCACATGTACCGGAACGACGACGAAGTATGGCCGGTGCCGGTCTGGGTCACTGTCAGCGTAAAGAGAGACATCGACAAACCGCCCAACAAGATCCTGTTCGGCAAGGTGGAACTGGTTCGCCACGATGAGGAGGAAACGGTGTTTCGCTTCGAACTCAATGAGGCGGGGGGATTGCTGCCCCAAACGGTGAACAACCTGTTCAAATCCCTCTTCGACACACAACGGCTCTAGCATCATGCCTGCGGTAACAACCGGCGCGTTTCTGATCCTGTTTGCCCTGTGCGCTGTACTGGCCTGGGTGGCGGTGTTCTCCCATGGAAGGCTGTGGCGCAAGGTTGCCGCCCTGCTGGCCCTGCTGGCTCTGATCCCGACCACCTATGTCATGGTGAACGAGCTTCTGGGCCTGCCCAAACCGGCCAGCACGGCATGGCTGCAGGATCTGTCGGACTACCGCAGGGTCATCGGCTACGACATACGCGAGGACAAGGCGATCTACCTCTGGCTTGCCATGCCGGACGGTCAGGAATCGCGTCTTTTCAGTTTCCCCTATGAAACCGAGACCATCTCGCGCCTGCAGGACGCCCAGGAGCGTTCCGAGGCTCTGGCCTCGCAGCTTCTTGCACGACTTGTGCTGAACGACGGAGAAAGTCGCGCCAGACTTGAATTCACCAACTCCACCGAATTTGCCCGGGAACTGCCGAAAAAGCCCGAGGTCGAAGAGGATGATGCCATCGAGTTCAATTCCTCGTCGGGCGACGGCGGAACCTGAACCATGCGCTTTCCCCGGCCACTCGTGCGCGCCACCCTGGTTCAGCGCTACAAACGTTTCCTTTCGGACCACCGACTCGAATCGGGCGAAATCGTCACGGCCCACTGCGCCAATCCCGGCGGCATGATCGGGATCAAGGAGCCGGGCCTGGAAACCTGGCTTGCCCCGGCCGGCAATCCTGAGCGCAAGCTGCAGTGGGACTGGGAACTGGTCCATGCCAACGGCGGCCTGATCGGCGCCCACACGGGGCGGCCCAACACCCTGGTCGAGGAAGCCATCCTGAACGGGGCAATTCCCGAACTCTCGGGTTATGCCAACCTGAAACGCGAGGTGAAGTACGGCACCAATTCACGGGTCGACATGCTGCTCACCGACGAGAACCGGCCCGATTGTTATGTCGAGGTGAAGAACTGCCACATGCGCCGCCAGGGCACGGTTGCAGAATTTCCCGATGCCGTGACGACACGCGGCGCCAAACACATGGCTGAGCTGGCCCTGATGGTCGAGGCCGGGCACCGCTCCGTCCTGGTCTATTGCATCCAGCGCATGGACTGCGACAGCTTCCGGACTGCCGCCGACATCGACCCCGGCTATGACGCGGCCCTGCGTGACGCCATCGCACGCGGCGTTGAGGTGCTGCCCTATTCGTGTAGATTGACGACAGAAGAAATCACCGTAGATCGCCGTATGCCGCTGTTGCTTGACTGACGCGGCATCAAGGATTTTTGAGACCATGCAGCAGGAACAGGCCCAGCGCAGCAGAACGCCGCGCATCACCGTCCATGGCCCCGAGGCCTTCCCAGCCATGCGCGCCGCCGGCGAACTGGCGGCCCGGACGCTCGACATGATCAGCAGGCATGTCGTGCCCGGTGTGACGACCGAGGAACTGGACCGCCTCTGTCACGACTTCATTCTGGCCAACGATGCCATACCCGCCCCGCTCAACTACCGCGGCTTT
>CALIUG010000170.1 GCA_938048755.1 uncultured Alphaproteobacteria bacterium | reverse complement strand
TTTGATGAAAGGAACCCGCCGTGACGATGACCGTGCAGCAGATGATGGCGCAGGCCCGTGAGGGCCTGGTCGAACTTTCGCCCGCGCAGGCTCAGGAGCATCTTGATGCCGGCGATGCGGTGTTTGTCGACGTGCGCGACGGACAGGAAGTGGCGACATCCGGCAAGGTGCCCGGTGCCATTCACGCCTCGCGCGGCATGCTGGAGTTTCACCTGGATCCTGCCATGCCCATGCACGATGCCAGGCTGAAGTCCGGCAAGATGGTCATCTTTTATTGTGCTTCCGGCGGCCGCTCGGCCCTGTCGGCCAAGACGGCGCGGGACATGGGCTATGACAATGTTGCCCATGTGGCAGGCGGATTTGGCGCATGGGCAGGTGAGGGCAGGCCGGTTGAGCGCACCTGACCATGTTCCTCTACCTGATCTCCAGCCTGGATGAACGAACATGACTGAACCTGTGGCGTTGAGCCTGAACGAAGTTGGTGACCTGACGCGCCGTGTGCTGCTTGCCTGCGGCACATCACCGGAAAATGCTGAACCTGTTGTTGCCTCGGTGGTTGCGGCAGAAGCCGACAGCATCCATAGCCATGGCCTGGCGCGCCTGCCGACCTATGCCGAGCATGTCCTGTGCGGCAAGGTCGATGGTGCGGCGTTACCAACCGTCAGCCGGCCTCGACCCGGCGCTGTTGTTGCCGATGCCGTCGGTGGCTTTGCGCATCCTGCGATTGATCTCGGCCTGTCCGAGTTGGTCACGGCGGCGCAGGAATGCGGCGTGGCGGCCATGAGCGTTACCAATTCGTACAATTGCGGCGTGGTCGGTTATCACGTCGAGCGTCTGGCCGATCATGGCCTGCTGGCACTTGCTTTTGTGAATGGTCCGGCTGCCATCGCACCCTGGGGCGGCAAGAAGGGGCTGTTCGGCACCGATCCCATCGCCATCGCCTCTCCGCGAGCGGGCGGGTCGCCTCTGGTGATCGACCAGTCCTCCAGCGTGATCGCCAAGAGCGAAGTCATGGTCCATGCCCAGAAAGGTGAACCCATCCCCGAAGGCTGGGCGTTCGACGCCGACGGCAACACAACAACCGATGCCGCGGAAGCCTTGAAGGGCACGATGGCGCCCACGGGCGGGCGCAAGGGGGCCAACCTCGCGATCCTGATCGAACTGATGGCCGCTGGCCTGTCGGGCGCGCATTTCGGCTTCCAGGCTTCCAGCTTCGGCGGCAACGAAGGCGGCCCACCGCGCACCGGCCAGTGTTTCCTGGCCTTTGATACGTCAGCCTTCTCCGAAGGCTTTACCGATCATGCTGAAGACCTGTTTGCCGCGATTCTCGATCAGCCCGGCACACGGCTTCCCGGAGATCGACGTCTGGCGGCACGGGAGCGAACTGCGGCACAAGGTGTGACGATCTCCCAAGTGCTCCATGAAAAGCTTGAGGGGTACGCCACGCGTTAAATGCTGCTCGCACCCAAGTCCCATCGGGGGCATCGGAAATTCAAAACGACGACATGGGCTCCTTGAGGAACTCAGCTTCCTCTGGCGTGGTTTCGCGGCCCAGGATGTCGTTGCGGTGGGGGAAGCGGCCGAAGCGTTCAACAATCTCGTGGTGCCGGTGTGCGGCGGTCAGGCACGTATCGCGATTGGGGCCGTGATAGTGATTCTCGACGAAGGTGACGTGCCGTACCTGGTCTTCGAGGTTTTCGGCATGTTCGAACGGTAGGTCGGCAAACAGGCTTTGCACATCGGTGTAGTCCCGCTTGAAGTCACGCGCATCGATCAGCTCAGCCAGGGCGCGGGCCTGGGGGTCGGTGGCATACATGCGCGGTGTTCCCCGGAACATGTTGCGGGGCATCTGGTCGAGCAGAATGACCAGCGCCAGCGCACCATCGGAGGTCTCGGCCCAGTCTTCCAGCTTGCCGGCAGCGGCACGTTCGTGGAGAGAGAGGCAGACATCACGGCATTGCTGGTCGAAGTCGTCGCTTTTGGTGAACCAGGCCTCCCGCATGGACGCCCAATCAGCATCGCCGGGCTTGCCGAACCAGAATTCCAGTACTGTTTCGATATCTTGTTTCATGGCCTCAGGGATAGTCACAGCGCTCTGCCGTGACCAGCGCAAAGTTGCGGGGACCTTCGGTGATGGCAAAGCGATACTCGCTGTCGCCCAGCACGACGGCATGATTGATGGGCAGGTATCCCTCCACCAGCTCGGTCTCGCCGCCGATGGTGATGAAGCTGACCGAAACAGGTTCCGCCGGGTCGTACCAGGCCACGGGATTGTTGTTGGCGTCGCGTGCGGCATCACCCTCGCCCTGCACGGTCAGGCGGCTGTCGGCAAAACCGGCTGACGTGTCGGTGCCGCCATGAAGATGCGTCTTGACGATGATGCGTTTGGTGACGAGCTGGGCATCGCAGCGCCGCTCGTTGGAGACCAGTTCCACGACTTCGGCCAGACGCTGGGCTTCGACACCTTCGGCCAGACGCCGGGTGAGCAGTTGCCACAGAACGGCTGTTTCACCCTGGGGAACCTCGGTCTCATAGCGCTCGCGCCAGGTTGCGGCCTCAATGGTTGCAGCATTCAGAGCGTCACGGGCCTGGGACTCAGCGGTCCGCGCGCGGTCGGCATCGGTCTCGAGTTCGGCAACCCGATCCTCCAGCATCAGAATACGGTTTTCGCTGTTGCGCCGCCCGGTATCGAACGAGAACCAGGCAATGCCCGCCAGAACCACGACACTGATCAGAAAACGGGCAATGCGGCGATTGCGCCGTTGCTTGGCTTCGCGCTGTGCGTCCCGAAATCTCCAACCGCCCTGTCTCACGAACAGGTCTCCTCTTGCGTGACGCGCTCCCTCTAGTCCCCGGACTATCAGATAAGCGTGTCCTCTTGCAATGCTCCCTGCCGTCTTAGAACCAGAATGTGGTTGTTGGAGGGCATTTCGACATACCGCTCATAAACCATGCCGTGTTTCTGGCCGGCATCGGCAATGTCGTTGAGGTCGCGGACGCCCCATTCGGCGTTCTGCTGACGCAACATGCGGTCGAAGTTCTTGTTGCTGTCGACGCTGTGCATGCCGTTGAACGTGAAGGGGCCATAGAGCAGCAGCGCACTGCCGGGTTCCAGCAGACGTCCGGCGCCTGCCAGAAGTCCTTCGATCGCCTCCTTGGGCGCGCAATGGATCATGTTGACGCAGAGCATGACATCAACCCGGTTCTCGACCGGCTCCCACCACTGTGGCTTCAGAACGTCGAGCTCGAGGGGTGCAGACATGTTGTCCAGACCCCTGGCCCATGCCAGCTGGCTGGCACGCATGCGCGGATCGGGGTCGCTGGGCTGCCAGAAGATGTCGGGCATGGCTTCAGCAAACAAGGCGGCGTGCTGGCCGGGGCCGCTGGCAATCTCGAGGTACCGCAGGCCGGGCTGATGCATCGCCTTGAGAACCTGCAGGATCGCCTCGCCGTTGCGGGCGGCGGCAGGTGCGTGCAGGCGTTCATCGGATTCCGTCATCGGCGATCAGAGGCCGCGTGCCGTGTTGAGCGCTGAGAGCAGGGGTTTGGAGACCTCACCGTTGACCGCCATGGCGTTTGCGCCCTCGAAGGCACGGATGGCGTCGCGGGTCATGGGCCCGACGGTGCCATCGATGGGGCCGGGGTCGTAACCCAGATCGACCAGGGCCTCTTGAACAGCACGCGTGTAGGCGCGCAGCAAGCCCTCTCGGCGCAACAGGCGCTCCGGGGATGCGCCACCGGCAGCAAGCGCGGTGTTGATCTGCCCCAGCAGGGTGTCGGTCGCTTCACCTGTCACGGCATAACCGAACTCGGCTTGGAATGCCTTGATGGCGCGTTCGGTGTTGCTGCCTGACTTGCCGTCAGGAATGCCGGGATCGAAGCCCATTGTGGCCAGTCCTTCCTGAATGGAGAGGATCGTGGCTTCGGTGGCGGCATGGGCAACAGGCATCCAGGCAAGGGCGAGTGTGGAGACGCCAAGACCAAGCAGGCGGCGTCTGGTGGAGCGATGATCGAACATGGGCATGATCCTAGGCGGCGTTTGCGGCAAGGGTTTGACGATGGCGCAGGACGGGTTCCGGGGTTGTGCGGGCCAGAAACCTGCCTCGGCCCGGTTCAGCGCAAATTTTCCCATCGTCCCACACGACCTCCCCACGCGACAAGGTCGTCACCGGCCAACCCGTGAGTTCCATGCCTTCGTAGGGCGTGAAATCGACGTTGTGGTGGAGCATCTCGTTGGTGAGTGTGGTCTTGCGGTCGGGATCCCACAGCACGATGTCGGCATCCGAACCGATCGCGATGGTGCCCTTGCTTGGGGAAAGGCCGTACATGCGTGCCGGATTGGTTGCTGTTAGGGCAACAAACTCGTTGGCGCTGATGCGCCCGGTTGCCACGCCTTCCGAGAACATCAGGGGCAGGCGGGTTTCGAGGCCCGGAACGCCGTTGGCGATCTTCGTGAAGGGCGCATCCGTGCCGTGGGCTTTCTTGCCATCCGGTCCTTCGAAACGAGAAGGCGAGTGGTCGGACGAGAACACCTGAAGTGTGCCGTGTTTGAGCGCGCGCCACAGGGTTTCAGGATTGGCGCGATCGCGCGGAGGTGGCGAGCACATGAACTTGGCGCCTTCGAAGCCGGGCCGGTCCATGTCGTCGGCGCTGAGAAACAGGTACTGCGGGCAGGTCTCGCCATAGACCGGAAGGCCGCGATCCTGTGCCCAGGCAATCTGTTCAACGGCCTCGCGCCCGGAGACATGAACGATAAAAACCGGTGCGCCGACGACCTCGGCCAGGGATACGGCACGATGGGTTGCCTCGCGCTCGACCACCATGGGTCGCGAGGCTGCGTGGTGGTGGGGTTTCGTGTCGCCCTGGGCAAGAAGCTTCTGGCTCAGCCAGGCAATGCAGTCATGGTTTTCTGCATGAACCATGACCAGAGCACCTTCTTCATTTGCCACTTGAAGAACATCTAAAATTCTTTTGTCATCAATATGATATCCATCATATGTCATAAACAACTTGAATGATGTGTAACCGTTTCTGATGAGCGCAGGCAGATCCTGGCCCAGCACCTGCGGCGATGCATCGGTGACGATCAGATGGATGCCGTAATCGATCATCGCTTTGCCGTTTGCACGGGCGCGATAGGCTGCGACGGTCTCACGCAAGGGCTCGCCGGCGACCTGTGTGGCAAACGAAAGAAGGGTGGTAGTGCCGCCTGCCAGCGCCGAGCGTGTGCCGCTCTCGAAGTCGTCGGCGCAGGCGACGCCGCCATAGGTCGGTTGGGCAAGATGGCAATGGGCATCGACACCGCCTGGCATGACCAGCAGGCCAACGGCATCGATCTCTTTGACTGCTCCCGTGATGGATTCGGAGAGCATGACAACCTTGCTGTCACGGATGCCGACATCGCAGCGCACGCTGTCACTTGCCGTGACCACAGTACCGCCGCGAATGGCCAGATCCAGATCAGGTGCCATCAGGCGTCGCCGACCTCCTCAGGCGTTTTGCCGACAATCTCGGTATAGATCGAGGGATCGGTGGCGCCCTCGCTAGCGATCAGGAGGACATCGGAATCGGGACCCAACCCGGTTGCCCGCTTTGCGCGCGGATCCTCCACAACCGCCATCAGGCCGGCCAGACCGGCTGATCCGGATTCGCCAACGACAAGCGGCGCGTCTCCGTTGCCGTCAGCCAGCGTGCGCATGGCGTCGCGGGCAAAGTGGTCATCAATGGTGATGAAGGCATCCGCGCCATCCTGCAGGATCGCCCAGGCGAGGGGAGAGGCTTCACCCGCTGAAAGGCAGGCCATCACCGTGTCGAGTGACCCCAGACCCTGCGCCATGTCGCCCTGGACGGCGCTCTGGTAGAGGCAGTCGGCTTCATGGGGCTCAACGACGGTGCAGAATGGCCGCTCGGCACCCCAATCCTGCCAGGCAGGGGCGATTGCGGCACAGGCAAGACCGCCCACACCGGCCTGGACAAAAAGATGGCTGGGGCGATCCTCGCCCAGTTCCTCCATCGCTTCGCCCATGATGACGGTGTAACCCTGCTTCACCCAGGCCGGGATTTCCTCGTAACCAGGCCAGGATGTATCGGAGACGACAATCCAGCCGTTGGTTTTGGCGTCTTCTGCCGCCTGGCGCACGGAATCGTCATAGGAGCCGCTGACCCGGGCAATCTCGGCCCCATAGGCGGCAATGGCGTCCTCGCGGCCCTGGCTGACATGGGCGTGCAGATAGATGACACAGCGCGCGCCGGCGAGCTGTGCGCCCCAGGCAACAGCGCGGCCGTGGTTGCCGTCGGTGGCGCAACACACCGTGACCCCGGCAACGTCGTCTTTCACCTTGCCGGCCATGATGTCGGCGATGGAGGCGCCAGTTTCACGCTGCAGAATGCGCATGACGCCATAGGCTCCGCCCAGGGCCTTGAAGCTCTTGAGGGTGAACCGCTTGCTTTCATGTTTGATGCGCAGGCGTTTGATGCCCAGTTTTTCAGCCAGATGCGGCAGCTCAATCAGGGGCGTGGGTGCGTAACCAGGCCAGGAGGCAATGGTCTCGCGTGCCTGGGTACGGCTGTCATGGTCGATCACGGCCTTTTGGGTGGGACCATACGCAGCGTCGCGGTCACAACGCCAGTTCATGTGCAGGCGCAGGGCCAGCTTGGAGGATGCTGTGTTCATGCGCGGACATTATCGACGCGGCGCGGGTGTAACAAGCCGAAGAAGCACGAATGCAACGCTTGGCGCACGCTGAGTTGTGGCTAGAATGTCCCGGTCCATCTGGTCGCACGCCATCAATCGGGAGTTTCCATGAAGTACCGCCGTCTCGGCCGCACCGAGCTCGACGTCAGTCTGATCTGCCTTGGCAGCATGAACTGGGGCAGCAACAATACCGAAGCGCAAGGCCATGAACAGATGGACTATGCCTTCGATCAAGGCGTGAACTTCATCGACACGGCTGAAATGTATGCCGTTCCACCGTCCGAAAAGACCTATGGACGCAGTGAGGAAGTGATCGGAACCTGGTTGAAGGCCCGCGGCAACCGCGACAAGGCGATCATTGCCACCAAGGTTGCCGGGCCCGATGAGCGTCTGCACTACATCCGTGGGGGCAATCCCAGGCTCAACAAGGAGCATATCGATCAGGCGATCGACGCCAGCCTGAAGCGCCTGCAGACCGACTATGTCGATCTCTACCAATTGCACTGGCCTGATCGGGACACGAATACCTTCGGCCAGTTGGGCTATCAGCATCCCGAAAACGATGATTCGGTTCCCCTGGAAGAGACGCTTTCCGCCCTGGCTGATCTCGTAAGGGCAGGCAAGGTGCGGCACATTGGCATCTCGAACGAAACGCCATGGGGTACGATGCGTTTCCTGCATCTGGCCGAGACCATGGGCCTGCCGCGCATGGTCACCAACCAGAACCCCTACAGCCTGCTCAATCGCACCTTTGAGTCCGGTTGTGCCGAAATCGCCATGCGTGAGCAGGTCGGCCTGTTTGCCTATGCGCCCATGGCTGCCGGCGCCCTGTCAGGCAAGTACCTGGGCGGTGCGCGGCCGGAGGGTGCGCGCATGACCATGTATCCTGGAAACACACGTTATCTGGGCCCGCCGAACGCGGAGCCCGCGACACGGGCCTATGTCGAACTGGCCACAAAGCATGGTCTGGAGCCAGGCCTGATGGCGCTGGCCTTCGTGAACCGGCAGCCGTTTCTGACATCGAACATCATCGGTGCGTCGTCCATGGAACAACTCAAGACCGATCTGACCAGTGTTGATGTCGAACTTTCGGAAGAGGTGCTGACGGGGATCGAGGAGATCCACAAGCTCTACACCTATCCCTGCCCATGAGCGGCGATTATCTCGATATCCACTATGCCCGCACCCGCACACCGGATGCGGCTCGGCCTGCGCTGGACGGCCACATCAAGACGCAGGTCTGCATCATTGGTGCCGGGCTGGCCGGTCTGAACACGGCCCTTGGGCTGGCCGAACGCGGTGTCACGGATGTTGTTCTGCTGGAGGCGCACCGGGTCGGCTGGGGTGCGTCGGGCCGCAATGGCGGGTTTGTCGGCGCATCCTATGCCGCTGACACAGATAAACTGATCGCCAAGGTCGGGCTGGATCACACCAAACGTTTGATCGGTCTGGGCCAGCAGGCGGTCTCGCTGATCAGGGAACGCATGACACGCTACGACATTGCATGCGGTCCCAATCCGGACGGGCATGTCGCTGCGTCCTGGTACGACGATCCCGACGCCATGAAACGATGGGTCGAATTCGAACGCGAGAACTTCGGAGAGAATGTCGACTTCATCCCGCGCGAACAGTTGCGCGAGGAGTATGCCGCTTCGGACATGTACTTCGATGGCGCCATCGACCATTCAAGCTTCTGGTTCCATCCGCTGAACTACTGCCTGGGTGTGGCGCGGGCTGCAGAATCCCTTGGGGTCACGATCCATGAACACTCACCTGTTCAGTCGGTCCTGACCGAAGGTCCCTCATGTATGGTGACGACCGATCACGGCATCGTCGAAGCAGACAAGATCGTCGTGACGACAGGCGGGTACGACCAGTCCCTGGTCGCGGAACTGGCGGCTGCGTTCCAGCAGGTTGCGACCTATGTGATCGTGACCGAGCCGATCGAGGAAGCGCTGATCTCCACGGCCATCAAGACACACTGCGCCCTGCACGATGACCGGTTCAGCCTGGATTACTACCGGCGTCTGGAAGACAACCGTGTGCTGTGGGGCGGGCGCGGGACCACACTGGTGACCGAACCCTACAACCTGCGTCACCTGATGCAGGGTGACATGACTCGCGTTTATCCCCAGTTGGCCGATGTGAAGGTCGAGACCGCATGGAGCGGGATCATGAGTTTCCCCATGCACCGCATGATCCAGATGGGCGAGTTGAGGCCGAACCTCTGGTACGGCCAGGGTTTCGGCGGGCAGGGCATGGCACAGACGACGGTGGCCGGTGAGGCCCTTGCCGGGGCAATTGCCGAAGGCGATGACACCATCGACCTCTTTGCACCCTTTGGCCTGGACTGGACCGGTGGCCCGATCGGCAAGCTTTATGGTGAGGCCTATCGGTTCTATGTGCGGGCCTATGACCAGATCACGACGGCCCGTGATCGCCGCCGTGCGGGGCGCCGCCTGTGAGATATCCGTCAAGCTATTATGCTGCCACGCGCACCGACGATGCGGTGCGACCGCCTGCCCATGGCGAACATGACGCCGAGGTCTGTGTGGTTGGCGCCGGCCTGGCAGGGCTCAACACCGCATTGGGGCTTGCCGAGCAGGGCGTTTCCACCATCCTGATTGAAGCCGAGCGGGTCGGCTTTGGTGCATCAGGCCGCAACGGTGGGTTTGTCGGTCCCGGCTACTCCCAGGATACCGACTGGCTCATCGATCGTGTGGGCATGGACCATACCCGTGCGCTTTGTGATCTGACGACGGATGCCTTATCCCTCGTGCGTGCGCGTATCGAAAAGCACGCGATCGCCTGCGGACCCAACACGCCGGGTGTGCTTGTGTCGTCCTGGACCGATGATCCCGATGGCATGCGCAGATATGCCGATGGCATGAAACAGCAGTTCGGCCTGGATCTCGAGTTCGTCCCGCGTGAGCGGGTCGCCGCCGAATTTGCCGACTCACCCTGCTATTTTGACGGCGTGTTCAACAAGGATGCGTTCCAGTTCCACCCACTCAACTACTGTCTGGGTATTGCCCGGGCGGCAGAAACCGCTGGTGTCCGGATTCACGAAGGTACGCCCCTTGTCTCCCTGGAAGTCGAAGGGCCCGAGAAGCAGGTGGTGACGCCACATGCCCTGATCCGCGCGCGCCATGTCGTGCTGGCCTGCGGCGGTTACGGTCTGGGCGTGTTGCCCGATGTCTCCGGGGCTGTTCTGCCTGTCGCGACCCATATCATGACGACCGGGCCCATCGCGGACGATGTTCTGGCCACTGCCATTCGCCAGCGCATCTGTCTGGCCGACACCCGTGGGGCTGGGGACTACTACCGGGCTCTGCCCGACGGTCGGATTGTGTGGGGCGGGCGCATGACCGCATCCACGACACCGCCACCCAGCCTCGCCCGCGATATGCTGGGCGATCTGGTCAAGGTCTATCCCCAACTGGCAGACCATGCAGCGGTCGAAAGCGCCTGGACCGGTACCATGAGTTACGCGCGCCACAAGATGCCCCAGATCGGCCGGCTGCGTGAGGGCGTTTGGTACGCCCAGGCCTTCGGTGGCAGCGGCATGGGCACGACAACGGTTGCCGGCGAACTCCTGTCCTCGGCCATTGCCCAGGGCGACGACCGTTATCGGCTGTTTGAACCCTTCGGGCTGGACTGGGCCGGGGGACCGTTTGGTCGTGTCGTGGCCCAGGCGACCTATTGGAACTATCAGCTGCGTGATGCCCTGAAGGCGCGCAAGGATCGCCGGAAGCTCGCGTCAACGCTCCATCAGAAGCTCGCGTCAACGCTCCATCAGAAGGTCGCGTAGCAGACGTTCGGTTGCGTCATAGGGTGCAAGCCCGGAGCTTTGGCGCGGCCCGGCCACGTTCAGAGTCTCGATGTCATGGTCCCTGAGCCAGGAACGCAGCCGTTCCTGTGCATCTGACTCATCGGGATGAACGACAAGGCAGGTTTTGCCGCGCTTCAGGGCAATGCGTTCGGTCGCGGCGGTGCCACCTTCAAGCGGTGGCTGCGCAACGATGAGAGTCCCATCGCTGTCGCGGATATTCCATTCGGTGCGCTGGATGTAATGGGCGCGCGGCGTCTCTGTCAGAGGATAACGCGCGTCGATCACGCCATCTTCGGCGCGCCGACCCTTGGGGCACCAGCCGTTTCCGGCCATACCCAGATCAAGGGCGACATCCAGCGCTGCGCGATCCGCGCCGGTCTGGCCGCCCGAAACGATGGTTTTGAGGGGAAGGTCGGTGATCGCCGCGTTAGACGAGGAACAGCGCCATCAGCACAAGCAGGATGACGAGGCCAACGCACGAGTACATCGTCAGGCGCATGACGCCCTTGTACGTATTGAGGTGGGCATCGTCGGCACGCTGCCAATCTGAGATCACTTCGGACATGAAACCTGCTCCTGCGTCGGTAACGTCTTGATGCGCAGGTTATAGGCGAAGTCATGCCTGCCTGTGAAGTGCCTTAGCGGTCTGCTTCGAAGCGTTCCACAAGCGCGTCCGCGACTTCCTTTTCGTGCGGCGTGAGGCGATAGATGATGTCTTCACGTGCCTGGGTTGCTTCAATGTCCAGACGCCGTGCCGCCAGCGACCACCAGAAATAGGCGCGGAACATGTCCTGTTCCACGCCGGCACCTTCGTAATAGAGTGCGCCCAAGGCTGACTGTGACTTCACAAAGCCCATGCGTCCTGCCTGTTTCCAGAGTTCGGCGGCCATCGATGGGTCCTTCGGGACACCCTGGCCGGATCGATAGAGGCGTCCCAGATTATGGAGTGCGCGCGAGAGTCCCTGATCTCCGGCCATGCGGTAGAGTTCCGCTGTCCTGGTTGGATCGCGCTCAACAATCCAGCCGTTCTGATAAAACACAGCCAGCAGATTCTGCGCACGAGCATCACCCAGCGCGGCCAACGGAACCAGTTCATCATGGGTTCGCTCGAGATTGCCTGCGGCCAGGGCACGCTCTGCGGCGCTGAAATCCGCCCTTGCCGAAAGGTTCGCCGCAAGAATGAAGCCAGCCAGAACGACGGCGACGCGAAATGCGGAAGCTTCCGACATGGACAGGATCAGCTCCTTGTCATAGGTGAACCTCTATGATGACATGATCGCCACGCGTCATCACTCTTACTTGCCAATTCTCGGGAACCTGGCTCATGCCCATGATTTTTGCCGCCACGTTCAGGCGACTGCCGTTGCTGGTGCTGACCGTGCTGGTGATAGCGCTTGCTTCACCGGGCTGGGCGCAGACCGAGAATGCCGAAGCGGCGAGTGATCCGGCTTCTGTCGAGCAGGTTGAATCCCTGATTGCGACGCTGCAGGACGAGACCCAGCGCCAGGAGCTCATCGACACTCTCAAGACACTGGTCGCCGCAGACCAGGAGGCAGAGAGCGAATCCGACGAGGCCGGGGGTGACCTCATCAGCAGCATCGCGCAGCAAGTTTCCCAGCTCGAAGACAATCTCGCGAATCTGCTCGAGCAACTTGATGACGGCAGCGACTTCGTTGCCTGGCTCAGCAGGCAGGCCAGCGATGGCGACCTTGCCGGCCTCTGGCTGGAGGCGCTCTGGCAGATTGCCCTGGTCATGGGAGTCGGGGCACTGGCATGGATCCTGGTCGCCTGGCTGGAGCGTGGGCAACTACAGAAGCTCGAGCAGCGCCAGAATGTAACGTGGCTGGAACTGCCGATCATTGCCCTGGGCAGGATCTGCCTGCGTATCGCGACGGTTCTGGCCTTTGCGATTGCCGCCTATGGGTGTCTAACTGTCCTTCAATCCAACGAGCTGACGCGCATCATTTCCATCGCGTTCATCAATGCTCTGGTCCTGGTGCGTGCAGGCACCGTCATTGTGCGCACGTTGCTTTCGCCGCTCGCACCCGCACTGCGTATCGTGCCGGTCAGCGATCAGGAAGCGGTTTATCTGATGGTCTGGATACGCCGGTTCCTGGCGGTCGGGATCTACGGGTTCTTTGCCATCGAACTGTTGGGGTCGCTGGGATTGCCGGAAACGAGCGTTGCCCTGCTGCAGCGCCTGGTGGGGCTGTTCCTGACCCTGTTGGGATTCATGGTCATCCTTCAGAGCCGCGAAACCGTGGCGCGCTGGATTCGCGAACATCCCGAAACCGGCGGCGCGCGCATGTTGCGTTATCGCCTCGCTGACATCTGGCACATCCTCGCCATGCTTGCCGTTGCGACCCTGTTTGCCGCATGGGCGCTGAACGTCGAGCAGGGGTTCGAGACGCTCTTGCGTGGCTTCGGCAGTACGGCAATTGTCCTGTTCGGTGCACTCGCAGCCTCGGCCATGGTGCACCGCGCCTTGCGCAAGCTCTTTGACATCAGTGATGAGTTTTCAGACCGGTTTCCGGGACTGGAACGCCGCAGCACCCGTTACCTGACCGTTCTGGAAGTCGCGTTGAACGCCGTCATCTGGGGATTTGCGGTCGCCCTGGTGATGGAGGCCTGGGGTCTGGGTGCGCTGGAACTGCTGATGTCGCCGGACGGGATCAGCGTTGTGGGGCGCCTGGCTTCCATTGCGTTGATGATCGTGATTGCGATCATCATCTGGGAACTGGGCGACGGCATGATCTCGGCCTATCTCAACCAGCACGAAGACGAGACCGTCAGCCCGCGGTTGAAAACGCTGTTACCGCTGATGCGCAATGTTCTGCTGATCGTCATCAGCACCATCGCGGTCATCACCATCCTTTCCGAGCTTGGTGTCGAGACAGGACCGCTGCTTGCGGGTGCAGGTGTTGTCGGGCTGGCAGTCGGCTTTGGCGCACAGACCCTGGTCAAGGACGTCATCACCGGTGCCTTCATCATGTTCGAGGACCAGTTCTCGGTCGGTGATTGGATCGAGGCCGGTGGCAAAATGGGCGGGGTGGAGAGCATCACGATCAGAACCGTCAAGCTGCGTGATTTCGATGGCTACGTGCATACCATCCCGTTCGGCGAGATCACCGCGCTGACCAACATGATGCGTGATTTCGGCTATGCCATGATTGATGTCGGCGTCGCCTATCAGGAAAACACCGACCGGGTACTTGAGGTCATTCGTGAGGTCGATGCCGAAGCGCGCAAGGATGAAGAATTCGCCGGGCGCCTGGCCGGTGACCTTGAAGTCATGGGCGTTCATGAACTTGGTGATTCCTCGGTGACGGTCCGGGTGCGCGTCAAGACGCTGGCTGGTTACCAATGGGGTGTGCGCCGCGAGTACCTCCGCCAGATCAAGCTGAAGTTCGATGAAGTCGGCATCGAGATTCCGTTCCCGCACATGACGGTCTATTTCGGCGAGATTCGTGGCGGCAACACTGCGCCCGCTCACGTTCGGATCGACGCCGAGGATACCCTGATCGAAACTGAGGTCGTGGAGGAAACGCCGGACCCCGGCAATGTCGCGCGCGATCCTGATGCTGGACCGGATGCCGACGG
The DNA here is from genome assembly GCA_938048755.1 of uncultured Alphaproteobacteria bacterium. GTDB lineage: Bacteria > Pseudomonadota > Alphaproteobacteria > SP197 > SP197 > SP197. The sequence continues at coordinate 3,080 of CALIUG010000170.1, read as the reverse complement.
CATCGACCGGGGCTGAGTTTCTGCAAGTTTCACGTGCATCTGACGATTGACATTTGTTCGATTTGCGACATTGTAATGTCGTAAACTACAAATTGTTGGGTCGTAAGGTGACATCGCAAACCTACACCTTTTTCCTGGTTCCCAACTTCTCGATGATGGCCTTCACGGCTGCGGTCGAGCCCCTGCGTTCGGCCAACAGGATGAGTGGATCGCCCCTGTATGACTGGGCTGTGATCTCGAGGGATGGCGGGCCGGTTCGCGCCAGCAACGGCCTTGAGGTCGTGCCCCAGTTTGCCATGTCGGATGTGGAGAGTTGCGAGACCCTGTTCATCTGCGCAGGCATCGATGCGCATCGTTTCGATGACCGCCCGACCATGGCATGGCTGCGCAAGATTGCACGACAGGGGGGCATGGTTGGTGCTCTTTGTACCGGCACGCATCTGCTCGCCAAAGCAGGGCTTCTGGGCGGATACCAGTGCACCATCCACTGGGAAGACCTCGAGACCTTTGCCGAGGAACATCCCGAACTGAATGTCACCGATGACATCTTCGAGATCGACCGCAACCGCATCACCTGTTCTGGTGGCACAGCGGCATTGGATCTGATGCTGCATCTCATCACGATCGAGCAGGGCGCGGAACTCGCCGGCAAGGTCTCCGAGCAGTTCATTCACGAACGTATCCGTGAATCCCACGACCACCAGCGCATGGCCCTGCAGTCACGGGTGGGTGTCAGCGATCCCAAACTGCTGGCTGCCATCGGTGAGATGGAAGCCAACCTCGAGGAACCGCTTCCCTTGCCCGAAATCGCCGATGCTGTGGTCCTGTCGACACGACAGCTCGAGCGTCTGTTCAAGAAACATCTGGCGCGCACACCCTCGCGTTACTACCGCGAACTGCGCCTGCACCATGCCCGCCTGATGTTGATGCAGGGCTCAGCCTCGATCCTCTCGATCGCCCTGGCCGCCGGGTTCGTCTCGGCCTCCCATTTCAGCCGCCGCTACCGCGAATACTTCGGCCGCACACCGCGCGAAGAACGCCGCGTCGCGGGCTGACGCTGATATTGGTAACGATCAATGGATGCAGACAAAATCTCGAAAATGAAGGAGCCCAAGGGGCTTCGCAATCTCATGGTGAACGCGAGACGGCTTGATAGAGAAGACATCCACGATCTTGCTTTCCGCCAACTGGTTTCGCTCGAAGGTATGGATATGACCGATCCGCTTGAGCGTGATTTTTACTCTGTCCTGAATGCCTACGAAGAGATCCTTACTGACAAAAACGGAAGGACGACGAAAGCAAGCAGGACACGGCAAAAGCTTGCAAAGAAGGGAGTTCGCGCGTGTTTGTGCGATTGGTCAGTAGGCGCTGCGACAGAGGGATTCCTCCAACTTGTCGAGAGAGGACATGTTGAACTAACTGCAGAATACCTTGTCATCAAGTACGCAGATGAGTTCCCGGAAGAAGCCGTAAAGGCTGCGCAAGAACGCCTCGATAGTCTTCGATAGAACGACAGGGGCGTCACTGAGAGAAAATGGGATGCAATCAGGCAAACAGGTCCTGCGGGTTGCCCATTTCGTAGTAGCCCAGAACGCCGTTGCCGCGCGGGGTGCCGTCATACACGTCCCAACCCAGGATCTGCTGGGCGCGTTTGGGCATGGCCTTGACCTGGTCCAGCGTCAGGTTGAGGTAATGGTTTTCAACCGGACGCAGCCAGCCGGCACAGTAGGAGATCGAGAGGCCGCGCCGGATACCGTCCACGGTACTGGTGCCGCCGGCATGGATCGTTTCGCCGGTAAAGAGCGCAACGGAACCCGCCGGCATCTCCGCTGGTGTGATTTCCTCCGGATCGGGCAGGTGTCCCTTGGACCACAGGTGACTGCCGGGAATCACCAGGGTGGCGCCGTTTTCAGCCGTGTATTCGGTCAGCGCGACCATGGCGTTGACGCAGAGCGAGCCTAGGTTCTGCAGCGGGGTGGGCCAGGAATTGTTGTCGGTGTGCAGGCGCTGGGCGGTTTCGTTCTGGCGTATCTCGATCAGTTCGCCGGCTGAAAGGATGTAGTCGGTGCAGATCGGCAGCAGCATGTGATCCATCACGCCCAGAAGGCGGGGATCGACCAAGGCATCGATGAACGAGGGTGTCTTGGCGGCCAGTCCCTGCAGGCGCACCGTCTTGTAGCCCAGAAAATCATCGAACATTTCGACGCCGGTATAGGTGCGGTGGTGGTTGTCGATCAGCGGCTGGACTTCACCGTTGTAGCGGTCGAGCCATTCCTGAGAGAAAAAGTCCTCGACGATGACCACACCATCGCGATCCATGGCTTCGTTGATTCGGGCAACGTCGCAATCACCCTTCAAACGTTGAACCTGTGCTGGCATGGTGGCTGCTCCTGATCGATATCGGGTAGAGTAACAAAAGCTGGACGCATGTCCAGTACGAGCGTTTCAAGCATGATCGGGGAAGTTGACTTGTCCAGCACGAAGACCGGGAACCAGGACAGGCCTGCCACCCAGGCCGAGATCAATGCGTTTCGGCGACAGCGGTTGATGGAATCAACCATCCGTTTGATGGCAGAGAAGGGGGTGAGCGGAGCCACCGTCCGTGCAATCACGGCCGATGCCGGCGTTTCCCATGGTTTGATCGGTCACTACTACCCGACCAAGGACGCTCTGCTTGTGGCTTCCCTGGAGTACCTGTTCACCGGTGTTGCAGAGGAGGTGCGCCGCCAGATCGACACATCAGGACCCGACCCGTTGGCGCGCCTGAAGGCGCTACCCGAAGCACTGTTTTCGCAGACCGTCTTTACCGAGCAGAACCGCGCGGCCTTTCTGGCGCTCTGGCACGAGATCCGTTTCAACGATGCGGTACGGGAAGCAAACCGTGACTTTTATGCCGGCTATCGGGAGCGTGTGCGGGCGTTGTTTAGGCAGGCGATGGGTGGACCCAAAGGGGTTGAAGCCGCCGCAACGGGCCTTATCGCACTCAGTGACGGGTTATGGCTCGAAATCTCGATTGGCGCCGGGCAAGCAGATTCCGACAAGGCGATTGCGTTGTGCCATGCCTTTATTGATCAGCAACT
>CALIUG010000169.1 GCA_938048755.1 uncultured Alphaproteobacteria bacterium | reverse complement strand
CAGAAGCAACATTGCTGGCCCGAGGGTCACTGGAACTGGCCGATCGACGTCACGCACAAACACGGCGTGCGCTGCGGTGAGATGATCTGGGTCGGCGGTCAGGTCAACCTGACGCCCCAAGGTGAAGTTCTCAATCAGAACGACATCCCGGCCCAGACGAAGGCGGTGATGAAGAATTTCGCGACGGTGCTGGAAGGGCTTGATTGCGATCTGGAAGATCTGGTCACGCTGCTCTGCTTCTACGTCAACGACGGTTCCGTCGATGAAGCCGAGTTCCTGGCCGGCGTCGGCGCCTGCCTGCCCGAAGGCTGCAGGCCCACGGTCAACGCGGTTCCCGTGCCCTGGCTTGCCTATGAGGGGCTGGTGGTCGAGATCGAAGGCTATGCCATGCGCCGCGAGAACGGCGAGCGGATGCCGCGAACCCTCGCGCCCGACGATCTGGGCTCGCCACTGCCAAAACCGTTTGTGCAGGGTCTGCGTTCGGGCAAGATGATCTTTGCTTCGGCGCAGTATCCCATCGATGCCGCAGGCGATGTCTTGCACAAGGGCGATATCGAAGCCCAGACCAAGCAGGTCGTATCCCAGGTGGGTGCGGTGCTGAATCACTTCGGCGCGGTCTATGACGATGTGGTCAAGATCAATCGCTGGTATGCCGGTGGCGAGGGTATTGGTGACTTCGAAGCCGCCGCCCTGGCCTGTGCCGCGCATTTCAGCGAGCCGGGGCCGGCTGCAACGGGTGTTCCCATACCCCGTCATGCCAATGCTGAAGTCCTGATCAAGATTTCCACCGTTGCCATGCTGGGCGAGGACGGAAGCCGACTGCCGCGCAAGCATGTCTGGCCTGACAGCCTGTGGGACTGGCATGTGCACCTGCCCTACAAACACGGACTCAAGTGCGAAGAAATGATCTTCCTGGGTGGGCAGGTCTCGCTCAATAAGAAGGGCGAGGCTGTGCATCCCGGCGATCTGTCGGCCCAGACCCATCAGGCCATGGTTCATATCGGCACCATCCTGAACGAACTGGGTGCCGATTATGACGATGTCTGCAAGGTGACCACGGTCTACAAGGGCGATTGCGGCGCACAGGCCCTGAACGAAAACCTGCCGATCCGTTCGTCCTATTTCAGCGACCCCGGCCCGGCAACAACCGGCGTGCCGCTGCCCGTACTGGCCTATGATTCCATGGTGATCGAAATTGACGTCTTTGCCATGAAGGCAAAGGACTGAGACTTGTGACAGGGGCGGAATGTGAGACACAGGATCTCCTGATCCGCCCCTTCGGCGACGAAGACCTGGATGCCTTTGCTGCGATCCTGACCGATCCGGAAACCATGAAACATTGGCCGGCAACGCCCGACAGGCAGGCTGCCGAGCACTGGATTGCCCAGCAGCAGAACCTCTATGCCCGGCCGGGGCTTGGCCGCAGTGTTCTGATCGACAAGCATTCGGGAGCGATCATCGGAGATGCCGGTGTTCTGCGCCTGGAACTGATGGGCAAGGAGCGCAACGATCTGGGCTACATCCTGGATGTGCGGTTTCACGGTCGCGGCCTTGGCACCCAGGCGGCAATGGCCATGCGCGATCATGCCTTTGCTCAGGGGCTCCCGGATCTCTGGGCCAACATGGCGGTGGATCACCCGGCTTCGCGGCGGGTTGCCGAAAAGGTCGGCATGCATCGGATCGCAACGTACCGGAACCCGCGAAACCTGGACAAGGAAACGCTGCTGTTCGGACTCAAGGCAGACGGATCCGTGCCCCGGGCCTGAGCGTCAATCCTCCAGCCAGACCGGCAGGACCATTTCCCCGCCACGTTGCAGGTCGGCCACAAGATCAGGCAGGCCGGGCGGTCTGATGGCCTCTTGGGTCGAGAGCAGATCGGCCAGTTTCCACCAGCGGACTTCCCGCAGAACTGAAAGCTCGGATTCGGCCTGGCCACTAGTATCGATATTCGGCATGACGGTGTTCAGCCGCACAACAAAGAAGTGTTCCTGCAGGAGGACATCGCCTGTCGGGAACGTCAGCGTGATGTTTCGTCGTGCGACACAGTCGCCCAGTTCCGGGACAGTCAGGCCGGTTTCCTCTACCAACTCACGCATTGCTGCCTGTTTGGGTGTTTCACCGAATTCGATCTCGCCGCCCGGCGTAACCCAGATCTCGACCACATCGGGACTGCGCGGATCAAAGACCGTATCGTCATGATACAGGAACAGAAGAACGTTGCCTGCGTGGTCGATCACGATCAGGCGGGCAACGGGCCGCCTGGGCACGACGCCTTCGGCATCGGCGAGCTTGCTCATGGCCTCTTCGTCGCTGACATCCTGTTCGGGGACACCGCCATCCTCACTCTGTTCCATCAGTGCGGCGTTGAGTTCCGCGCCGTAGAGGAAAATCATCGCGGTGAAGAAAAAGAAGATCATGGCGCCGATGATGCCGCCCAGACTTCCATAGGTGACGGCGTAATCGGCGACGTTCCGCAGGTACATCGAGTAGACCGTGGCGCCGACCAGCCAGACCGCGGTGGCAAACAGCGTCCCGGGCAAAGCGTGGAGCCATCGCTGTTTCACATTGGGAAGAAGCCGATAGAGGCACCAGATCACGAGGCCCAGGCCGACACCGCCCGCAAGATAGCGCACCGAATTGTAGAGGAGTTCCAGTTCCTTGGGCACGGAAACCACCGCATTCACGGCCTGCCAGACCAGCGGGCCGACCACGATGAGCAGCATGACAATCAGGATGCCGCCAGCGCCACCCACGACGAAGCCCAGTCCCTGGATACGACGCCACCAGAACGGCCGACGATCGGTCACGCCATAGGCGCGATCGAGGCCGGTACGCAGGGATTCCACGCCCGAGGAGGAAACCCAGAGTGTCCCGATCATGGAAAAGGTCAGAATGCCCTGCTGTGGCGGGCTCAGAACGATGCGGGAAACGATGGGAAAGAGGGTGCGGCCTACCTCTACGGGCAGAAATTCGAAGGCATAGGCCATGAAATCCTGGACTTGCTCGTCCTGTCCCAGAATTCCCGACAGGGCGACCAGAAACAGGACAAAGGGGAACAGCGCCAGGAGCACGGAAAAGGCGATCGATCCGGCCAACGCGGGACCGTCATGATCCAGAAATCGGACAAGTGCGCGCCAGAATGGGCGCAGAACGTTGCGCCACAGGCTTCGCCAGGTCAGGGATTCGCGTGTTTCAGCCATGATCGGCCCGAACATATGGGTCTATTGGGGGCAGGGGCCAGCATTTCCTTCACCGTATCGTCTTGGCATGGGTGCAAAAAGAAAGGACCGGGAGCCGAAGCTCCCGGTCCTCTGAACCGCCGATCAGGGTTGACTTGGGATCAGGTGGTTGACGGGAACGGTGAACTATTGCTCACCAGACACTGCGCAGCTCAGTGTCCCGCCAAGATCGACGGCGCAGACCGTTATTTCGCCCGTTCCGACATTCAGTCGGGTAACGCCCTCGGGAGAGGACCCAAGCACGCGATAGGTCTCGATAGCTGCATTGGCCGGGGCGCTCATCCCCGTGCTCATGGCCAAAACAGCCAGTCCCGCGACGCCAAGCACGCCGCAAGCCATAAGAAGGGAGAACTTCCGTTTCGTTGTACTAATCTGAGACATGTTGTCCTCCCTTTGCCAAAAAGTCGCTCGACCCCTGGCCTTGCACTTGAACACCCGAATACATCGCAAGGGCCGTGCCAGACTCGCAGGGGTTGCAGACTAACTTGAAGAATCTGGCTGTCGGGCGCGCCAAGGTTCCCTGTGCAGCGCAATTCCCATTGGGTGAAACATGCTCTAAACACGCGCGGTGCGACGGAAAACACGAAACACGCGCGATGCGACGGAAATCACGGGTTCAACATGAGTGACATCAAGAAAGTGGTGCTGGCCTATTCGGGCGGGCTCGATACATCGGTCATCCTGCGCTGGCTGCAGGATACCTATGACTGCGAGGTCGTGACCTTCACGGCCGACCTGGGACAGGGCGAGGAACTGGAGCCCGCGCGCAAGAAGGCCGAGATGATGGGGATCAAGGAGATCTTCATCGAAGACCTGCGCGAAGAGTTCGTCAGGGATTACGTCTTCCCCATGTTCCGCGCCAACGCGGTCTATGAGGGTGTCTATCTCCTGGGCACGTCCATCGCCCGACCGCTGATCGCCAAACGCCAGATCGAGATCGCCAAAATGACCGGGGCCGATGCCGTATCTCACGGTGCCACGGGCAAGGGCAACGACCAGGTGCGGTTCGAGCTCTGCTATTACGGGCTCAACCCCGACATCAAGGTCATCGCCCCCTGGCGCGAATGGGACCTCAATTCGCGCACGAAGCTGATCGAGTATGCCGAAAGCCACCAGATCTCGATTCCGCGCGACAAACGCGGCGAAGCGCCGTTCTCGGTTGATGCCAACCTTCTGCACATCTCGGCCGAGGGCAAGGTGCTGGAAGACCCCTGGGACGAGGCGCCCGATTATGTCTATTCGCGCACGGTCGATCCCGTCGATGCGCCCGATGTCCCAACCGAAATCGAGATCGCCTTCGAGAAGGGTGATCCCGTAGCGATCGACGGACAGGAGCTTTCGCCGGCAGCCTTGCTGACCCGATTGAACGAGCTGGGTGGAGCAAACGGCATCGGCCGGCTCGATCTGGTGGAGAATCGTTTTGTCGGCATGAAGAGCCGGGGCATCTATGAGACGCCCGGCGGCACAGTACTGCTGACCGCCCATCGCGCGATGGAATCGATCACGCTGGATCGCGGCGCCGCGCATCTCAAGGACGAGCTGATGCCGCGTTATGCCGAGCTGATCTACAACGGCTTCTGGTTCTCGCCCGAACGCGTGATGCTGCAGGCCCTGATCGACCAGAGTCAGGAACATGTCTCGGGCACCGTCCGTCTGAAGCTCTACAAGGGCAATGTCATCGTGACGGGACGCAAGTCACCGCGCTCGCTCTACAGCCTGGCGCATGTCACGTTCGAGGAAGATGCCGTCTATGACCAGCGCGACGCCGAAGGCTTCATTCGCCTGAACGCCCTGCGCCTGCGCCTTGGCCAGCGCC
>CALIUG010000168.1 GCA_938048755.1 uncultured Alphaproteobacteria bacterium | reverse complement strand
AGACTGCGCGAACGCCGTCCCTGCTGGGGGATAGTTTAACGGTAGAACCTTCGGCTCTGACCCGAATAGTCCTGGTTCGAATCCAGGTCCCCCAGCCACGACGCCCACAAGCAACTGACATCGCGATGACCTGCTCCCCTGAAACCGATCCAGGCTGAGTGCGTGGATCCGGCCAGGCGGGCACATCAGAGGGGTTAGCCCGCTCCGATCTTGCCGGAAGGCTAGTTGCAGACCCCGATTGACCCATGGGCACAAATGCGTCCGTCTGTCCATGTCGCGCTGGTCAGGTTCGCGTTGGTCAGGGCTGTTCCGCGCAGATCCTCAGTGGGCAGGAACGAGTCACGCATACTGCACCCGGACCAATCAATCACGATATCTGCAGGATCATCGCAACCTGCCCTGGCATCCGATATTGCAGCCAACTCCAGTGCCAGCGCGACAGCAAGACAACGGACCCAGCAGGGTGGCGCCCTAGACCATCGGAGTTCATTGTCGATTGAACTGCACCCAAATCCCGCCCTTTTGCCGCAGTGCTGGCGCGTGCGGTTCTAAGAAGCCGTGGGGATCAAGCGGATGCGGGCCGGACGACCAGCGACCCCGCTTCTGTCCGCTCTGCCGTCATGCCGGGATTGACGACAATCGTCATGAAGGGTGCTTCCACGATGGCCGGCCCGTCGATGTGCTGTTCGACGCTGAGTTCGGACAGTCTGATAACCGGGGTCTCGTGCCATCCCGATCCGGCGAAATAGATCTTACGTCGCTTCCCGGAGGACTTGTCGAAGCTCTCACCAGCGACGCGGCCGATCGGGCTGTCGCGCAGCCGGCAGGCCACGCGGGCGTGCCAGGCGATGATCTCGACATCGGATTCCGGATCGCTGTGGGCAAACAGGGTTTCGTGGCGCGCGTCGAAATCGGCTCGGAACGCTGCGACATCCTCATCGTCGCGAAAGGCCTGCTGGCGCAGCGGTATCTCGATCTCCCAGATCTGGCCGGAGTAGCGTGCCTCCGCAAAGACCGCGATGGCGGCTTCCTGTGCGCCATGTCCTGCATCGGCGGCGAAGGCGTCGCAACGGGCGATCAGGGTCTCGAGCACAGCATTCACACCCGCGAAGTCGAACGCGCCGCAGCGTGTGACATGGATGTGGGAATGCTCGGCAGAGAGTTCGGCGATATGGCCGCCCGCTGCGCTCAGCGCCGCACCGGTATCGGGGAAGATTGCCTGTGAACTGCCCAGCCGCCGCGCGATCGCAACGGCGTTGAAGCCAGCCGCGCCGCCGCCCGCGACGAGGGTGGCGGTCGCGGGGTCCAGACCCTCACCAACGGCGCACTGATCGATGACACTGACCATATCTTCGGTGAGGACTGCCATGATGGCGGAAGCGGCCTCGACCGGCTCGATACCGAGGGGAGCCGCGACCTGCCGGGTGATCGCCGCCGTGGCCGCGTCATGATCGAGCGGGCGTCCATGGGCAAACGGTGTTTCGGCATCGAGATAACCCAAAACCAAGGCGGCATCGGTGACCGTGGCGCCCTCACCGTCCAGCCCATAGCAGGCGGGGCCCGGCACCGCGCCGGCACTGCGCGGCCCGACATGGAGCAGGCCGCCCGTGTCGACCCGGGCGAGGCTGCCGCCACCGCTGCCGATGCTGCGGATATCAAGCGAGGGAAAGCCGGTCATGTGACCGATATAGGGCTGGCCCACCCAACTCTCTCGCGTCCAGGCCATCTGGCTGCCGGTGACAAGGCTGACGTCGCAGGTCGTGCCACCGACATCGATCACGATGGCATTGCCTTCACCCGTCGCGCTCTTGGCATAGTAGCGCCCTGCCGCCGGGGCCATGGCGGGGCCAGAGCGCAAAGCATGGATCGGTGCGGCGGCAACCGCACCGGCATCGAGCAACGCCCCCTTGGACGTAACCATGAGCAGTCTTCCGGCCAGCCCGCCCTCCCGCAGTCTGGTTTCAAGATCACCGAGATAAACGCTCATCAACGGCTTCAAGCTGGCATCGAGTGCTGCCGAAGAAGCCCGGCGATACTCCCGCAGGGATGGATTGATCTGGTGCGACAGCGTGAAAGGCATGCCCGGCAGATGGCGCGCGATCAGGCGCCCGACGGCAAGCTCGTGGTCGGGATTGGCGGTGGACCACAACAGGCATACCGCAATCGCCTCGACTTCGCGCTCAGGCAGTGTGGCGAGCAGGTCCGTCAAGGCGGCCTCATCAAGCGGCACAAGGATGTTTCCCGCGTGATCAACCCGTTCGGGCACCTCAAGAGTGAGGTCGCGCGCCACCAGGGGGTCGGGATAGGGAATGGTCCAATCAAAGCGGCCAAGCCCCATGCGGCCGGCCTCGCGCAGCATCAGGATATCGGGATGACCCTGCGTTGTGAGAAGGGCCGTGCGCGCCGCGGTGTTTTCGAGCACGGCGTTGGTCGCAATCGTGGTGCCATAGACAAAAAGCTCGACCTGCGAGAGCAACTGCTCGGGCGCAAGTCCCTGTGCGGATGCCGCCACTTCAACGGCATCCAACACGGCCTGTGCGGGATCATCGGGCCGGCTCGGCGTCTTGTGGAGATGAAGGCTGCCCTGGGCGTCCTCCAGGATGAGGTCGGTGAACGTGCCCCCGGTATCGACGACGATCCTCATGGTGTGGCGCCCCCGGCCAGGTCCTGTGCGAAGGCCAGTCGAAGCTCCGAAGTTCCTGATTCGTCAACGACGCCATGCTGGTCCAGCACGACACCATAGACCTGATGGGCCCGCTCCCGGCTGACCAGACCCGCAGCAACGTCACGCTGAACCCGCACCGGATCACGCTCGAACGGTGAGCCGTAGCCGCCGCCCCCGCAGGTGTCACAGATCACCACATCACCAGGCGAAAGGACAAAATCGCCCACGCCGGGCAGCTCCTCGACCCGACCATCGCTCCGTTCGATCCGCTGGCCGGCGCTCGCACCGGCTGCGCCCCCACGGACGCCCTGGGCAGCGTTCTGCGTGCCGTCGCTGGCATACATCAGGCGGACGTCGGTTCCGTTGGTCCCAAGCTTCATGCGACAGCCTGGCGCACCGCGATGACGCCCTGCCCCTTCTGTATCAGGCACAAGCCGGCGCTCATGAACGAGCAATGGAAAGTTGAGCTCGTCGATTTCGACACTGTCCATCAGCCAGAATCCCGCCGTGCAGACATTGCCAAGCGTCAACCAGCCATCCTCCCGGGGACCTGCCGGCCCGCCGGTATCGCCCAGCGCCAACTGGTTGACGAAGGGTTTGTTTCCAGTTCGGGGATCGTGACCCGAGATCACCGCACCGCCCGGCCCTTCGGTCGAGCCGGCCTCGGCAAGCCCGATCCCGTCGGCGATGCTGGCCATGGCGCAATGCACCGCGCTGGCGAGGCGGTCGGCAATGTTGGTGGTTGCGACAGAAACACTCGTGGGGTGGCGCGGAATACCGACCACGCAGTTCTCGCGCAGCTTGACGTCGATGCGCCGAATGCTCCCTGCATTGGCCGGAATGTTCTGACCCAGACTGTTGAAGAGACCGACCAGAGCAGCGGAGCGGGAACAGGCTTCGCTCAGATTGAGGCCACAGGGCATGCAGTCGATGTTGTCGGTGACATCGACGGCAATACGCCGTTCCACGGGATCGATCTCGACCGTCGCGCGGATGGGAACGCCAGCCTCGGGGGTACCGGGAAAATGATCGTGACGGGTCTCGGCCGTCGCACGTCCAGCAGGCAGGCCTGCAATCGCCTCGGCCATCATGCTGTCGCCGTAGTCGAGCCATGCCCCGATATAGTCCTCCAGGGCATCCCAGCCGACCTCCCGGCCCAAGGCGAGCATTTCACGTTCACCAACACGGGCGGCACCCAGCAGGGCGATGAAGTCGCCGTGCCATTGCTCGGGCACACGGATACGCATGCGGCACATGCGCACGATATCCTCGATGGTCTCGTAGTTTTCCTCGACCTTCACAGCCGGGAACAGCAGCGCACCTTCCTCGTAGACGTCCCGTGCTGTCGGCATGTAGGTGGTTGGCGCCGCATTGCCGATATCGGCCTGGTGTGCCTTGCTCAGTACCGTGAAGCGATGGATGCCCTCATCGTCGATGACCGGAACAAGGATCGAGAGATCGGCCGCATGGGAGTTGCCGTGATAGGGTGAATTGTGGAGGAACGCGTCGCCCCGTCGCAGGACAGGATGATGCGCGTGCATCGTCCGCGACATGTCGTCAGGACCGACCATGACATGAATCGGGATGCTGTCGGCGACGGTGACCAGTTCGCTCTTGGCCGACAGAAGGCAACAGGAGCAGTCGTGCCCGCTGCTGATGACGCCCGAGCGCGAGGTCCGTATCAGTGCGGCCTGCATCTTGTGCACGATGCCGTCCAGGCGCCGCGCGAGGATGCTGAACCGTGTCGGATCGAAGCTCAAGTGACCTGCCTCCAGCAAGTTGTTCCACACCAATCGGAGAAACCGGCGTGGGGTACAGCCTGATTGTCCAGGCAGGGGCGTACTCTATGCTTGCACAGCCCGGAGGGACAAGAATGGGCCTGATTGTTGATGCAGGCTCAGCTTCATTGAACACAGAGACCACAGTGCTTCTGGTTCTACCCGATCGTCATCGACCAGGGTGGACGTTGGTGCTTCACGCAGATCCTTCGCCAGCCAACGCTGCTAGAGTGCACAACGAGAAACGGCGGCAACCAAGCTGCCGCCGTTCCACATTTAGCAATCGCGCCAATCGGCAAGCCCTTGCGAGGATGCCTGCATGGCTCTTGGTCCGTTACAAACCACAGCCGGGAGAGCAAGTCATATTGCTCGCAGTTGCGATAGCGCCACTCGCCTCGTCCACCATATCCCGGTCGGCAGCTGTCATATCCAAGGCCGGAGTCAGGTTCGTCAGTTCAGCGCTGTCAAAACAGTGGGCGGAAACAACGGTCGTACCGACCAGATCCGTGAAAGATGCTTGCATTGGAATGTTCCTTTATTGAGTGAGTTAAAACAGCCGGCCAACAGACTGAAAGTTGGCGCAGCCTCAGTTACCTGCGCCCCTGATTTCAACAGCATGAACAGCAGTGTCCACGTCAGGGGCGGAGTTCGTCAGTGCATCACTGTCCAAAGCTGTAGGCAGCAACCAAGCAGGTTTCATGGGGTACAGTGAACAACTCCAGTAGACGTGAACGCAGCCGGCGCTGCCTCGCTAGCCTGGCGGCCCATCTCAACAACAGCGGCAGCTGTGTTCAGTACAGGAGTCAGGTCCGTCAGCTCATGGCTGTCGAAGCAGTGGGCAGGCACAACAGCCGTGCCGACCAGATCGGTGAATGAAGTTTGCATGGTCGTTCTCCGTGAATGAACGGCCCGTCTGGTGCGCCAACTCCTTGGTTGCCGTCGCCTGAGCGTACCTTGCCCCTAGTACAAGAACTGTAAGTGTTCTGCTGATCCCAAACAAGCAGCCTCGCAGGCAAGCTGACATGTCCTAGTCCGCATTGTTCGCGACTGCCGAAGCTATTCGATGCCGCACGGGTTCCGAAGAACGATTCATCGCGACTTCCACGATGCCGGCCAGAACGACCAGGGTCGTGCCCGTTGCCTCACGCCAGCCAAAGGGTTCGTCCGTTAGAAGCGCAGCGCTGATGACACCAACCACGAGTTCGGAAAGGACCAGAATGCCGAAGACACCTGCCCCGATCTTCTGCGGCGCCCAGAAAACAAAGGCGGTTGTCGGAAGCACGAACACCAAAACGAGGATGAGCAGAAACGGCAGGTTTGATTCGATTGCTTCGAAGGTAGGAAACGCGCCAATCGCATGGGAAAGCAGGGGGTATTGGAACGCCGAGGCAACGATGCAAAACAGGATGACCATGAACAGGAGTGGGAAGATCCCCTGGGGTTGTTCGATCTCGGTCCTCACTGCTCCGGCGGCAATGAGCACGCCGCCGATCAGGCCGAACCAGTCACCCAGTTGCGTGGGCACAGGCAATCCAATGTCGAGACCGACCGCGATCCAGACACCGATCAGCGCCAGTGTGATGCTGAGCGCACGCGATCGGCCGGGCCGTCGCTTCAGAAAGAACATCTCGAACAGAGTCGCCCATACCGGCATCAGGTAGAAGAAAACCAGAGCCCTGACGACGTCGGTGAGAATGAATGAGTTCGCATAAAACACTGCGCCGCTGCCAAGCAAAAGACCGCAGGCCCAGTACCGAATGCCGATCTGCTGGCCCTTCGTCAGGCGCCAGATTGCGACCGGCAGCAGAACGACCATGCAGATCAGCCATTGCGCGACCGTGCCCCATCCGCCGGTCATACCGGCTTCGAGCAGGAGGCGTTGCGGCAACCAGTAAAGGCCCCAACAACCGGCAGAAACAAACACGAAAAAGCAGATCAGAAGAAAACGCGGATGGCGCAACGAGAAACTCCAGGCGCACAGCGCGCGCCCAATCGGTAGCCCAGAAGGTCAAGCAAAGAAAGGGCAAAAGGTTGTCACTCAGATGCCAACGTCTGAGTTGGGGCTGCCCAACGCCTGAAACTGTCAGTCCATCGCCAGGACACGCGTCCTGTCTTCATCGCTGAACGCGGCGAGCCAGAGCTTGTAGAAGTGATGGACGAGCTGTTCGCCGTCAAAGCCGGCACCGGTATCAACCATGAAGCGACCCGCGTCGTAGGCGCGTGAGTTCAGACCCTGCTGGACACCGATGTTGAGCGCCACATCTTCAGGCCCAAGGTCTTCGTTCATGTAGCGGATCGCCGCCAGCGAGGTCTCGTCGAGTTCGTCGGCAACGCAGTAGTAGAGCATCTCGATCCTGCAGGACTGGGCCGTGACCGGGATAACGTCAAAGACCCAAATGAGATCGGTATAGGGAAAGGTCAGGAAAAAGACGCTGGGCCAGAGCAGGTCGTCGATGAAGTTTTCGGACTGCCAGAAATCAGGCTTCTCCGCAAAGCTGTAACCTTCGTTGTTGGGGTCGCCCGGCGCACCGATCAGCGCCAGCGAGACATCATCGGCGATCTGCCGACCGTTCTCGAAGTCGCACATGCGGTTGAAGATCTGGTGCTGCGGCCCGCTGATGCCCAGATGATAGGCATCGATGCCGTTGTCCATCACGACCTTCCAGTTGCAAGCGACGTCATAGACCATGGTGGAGTGGTGTTTAGGACGGTCCAGATCCTTGAAGTGGGAGCGCAGGCGTTCGTCGTAGCCCTGACAATGCTCGACCATGGTGGGCGCATCGTCATCCAGATTGACGAAAACGAAGCTGCCGTATTCCTCGATGCGCACCGGAACCAGGCCAATCTTCGTGGGATCGAAGCCGTGGACATCCGACTTCACGCTGGAGGGGCGCAGTCCGCCGTCCAGACCATAGGCCCAGGAGTGATAGGGACAGGTGACGACCACTTTCAGCGAACCGCGTTTTTCGCTCACCAGGCGATGGGCTCTGTGGCGGCAGACATTGTGGAACGCGCGGAGTTCTCCATCGCGCCCTCTGACAACGAGCACACTGTCCCGGCCGATATCCTTGGTGACGAAATCGCCGGGCTCTGCAACGTCGCTCTTGTGGCCGACGAACTGCCACGTCTTCGCGAAGATCTTCTCCATCTCGAAATCGAACACGTTCTGGGATGTGTAGATCGACGCCGGGAGCGTTTCGGAGAGCCGGGGATCATCGGAGAACCCTGATACCTCGCCGCGCAATGCTGTTTCCACCTGGTTCATCCCATCGATCCTTCCGTGGCAATCCCAAACACGTCGAGGTCGGTCAAGCCGTGGCACAGACTACAGCCAGGTGCGTTCCGAAGGCCAGAGACCGGCTTGCGACTGTCAGGCGGTTCTGGTTTCCGTGAGGCCCAGCTTCCTGATCATGGCTTCGCGCATCCTGAACTTCTGGGCCTTGCCGGTGACGGTCATGGGCACCTCGTCGACGAACTCGACGTAACGCGGAACCTTGAAGTGGGCGATTTGACCGCGGCAGAACTCGATGATGTCCTCGGCTGTCGCCTGATCGCCTTCGCGCAGGACGATCCAAACGGCGATTTCCTCACCCATCTTCTCATCAGGCACGCCGAAGACCTGGACCATGCCGACAGCGGGATGACGATAGAGGTATTCCTCGATCTCGCGCGGATAGACGTTCTCGCCACCGCGCACGACCATGTCCTTCACGCGCCCGACAATGTTGGCGTAGCCCTGTTCGTCGATGGTACCCAGATCGCCCGAGTGCATGAACCCCTCGGCATCGATCGATGCAGCGGTGTTTTCGGGATCATCCCAGTAACCCAGCATGACCGAGTACCCTCCGGTGAGAATCTCGCCGGGCACGCCAACCGGCATGGTCGCGCCGGTCTCGGGATCGGCAATCCTCACCTCGACATGGGGATGAACGCGACCGACTGTGGTCACGCGCCGATCAATCGGGTCGTCGGTATGGCTCTGGAACGACACCGGGCTGGTTTCGGTCATGCCATAGGCGATGGTGACTTCGGCAACGCCCATATCGGCAACGACACGTTTCATCAGTTCGATGGGACAGGGCGAGCCCGCCATGATTCCGGTACGCAGGCTTGCGGTATCCGCGTCCCCAAACGCCGGATGATCCAGCATGGCGGCGAACATGGTGGGCACGCCGTAAACCGCCGTGCAGCGCTCGTTGGTGATCGCCTGCAGGGTTGCGGCAGGTTCGAACCCCTCACCCGGGAATACCATGACGGCACCGGTGGTCACGCAGCCCAGTGTGCCCATGACCATGCCGAAACAATGGTAGAGCGGAACGGGAATGCAGAGCCGGTCATCTCCCGAAAAGTGCAGGCGCTCCACCGTGAAACGGGCATTGTTGAGGATGTTGACATGGGACAGGGTGGCACCCTTGGGCGTGCCGGTCGTGCCGCTGGTGAACTGGATGTTGATGGCATCATCGGGCTGCAGACTGCTGGTCACGGCATCCAGCGCCGTGAGATCAGCGCCCTCCCCCATCGCCATGACATCGGCAAAGCGCAACATGCCGGGATGCTGCACATCGCCGGTGGCAATCACCGTGCGAAGTTCCGGCAAACGCTCAGCCCTGAGCTTGCCCGGTTCCGCCTCGTCCAGTTCCGGTGCCAGTTCCCGGATCATGCCCAGATAATCCGAACTCTTGAACATTTCGGCACTGAGCAGGGCACGGCAACCGACCTTGTTGAGAGCGTATTCCAGCTCGGTCAGGCGGTAGGCCGGGTTGATGTTGACCAGCACAAGACCGGCCCGGGCCGAAGCGAACTGGATCAGCAGCCATTCCGGACGGTTGGGCGACCAGATGCCGATGCGGTCACCCTTTTCCAGACCCAGTGCCAGTAGCCCCGCAGCAAGGGCGTCGACTTTTGCGCCAAGTTCCTTCCAGCTCCAGCGCTCACCATGTTCAGTGAAGACGGCGGCATCCCGGTCACCGAAGGACATGACGGTCTCGGCAAAAACCTCGGGAATGGTGCGGCGCCAGAGCGGTGCGTCCTCATCGGATTTGACGTGGGAAATGCCGTTGCGGGCTGCCAGATTGGTGTCGCGGTCGGTCATGATCGTTCCCGGTTTGGCGTCAGGCGGATTTCTCGAAGAGTTCACGGCCGATCAGCATACGCCGGATTTCCGACGTGCCCGCGCCGATCTCGTAAAGCTTGGCATCACGCAGCAGGCGGCCCGTGGGATAATCGTTGGTGTAGCCATTACCGCCCAGCAGCTGGATCGCATCGAGCGCAACCTTCGTGGCCTGTTCGGCGGCATAAAGGATGGCGCCCGCAGCATCTTCGCGCGTAACCCGCCCTGCATCACAGGCCCGCGCAACGGCATAGACATAGGCGCGCGAAGCATTCATGGCGACGTACATGTCGGCAAGCTTGCCCTGAACAAGCTGAAAGCTGCCGATCGGCGCGCCGAACTGCTCGCGTTCGTGAATGTAGGGCAGCACCGTGTCGAGGGCTGCCTGCATGATGCCCAGAGGTCCAGCAGCCAGGACAGCGCGTTCGTAGTCCAGCCCGGACATCAGAACCCGGACACCCCCGCCGACCTCGCCCAGGACGTTCTCTTCGGGCACCTCGACATTCTCGAAGACCAGTTCGCCGGTATCGGAGCCCCGCATGCCCAGCTTGTCGATCTTGCGTGGGGAGGAGAAGCCCTGTGTCGTGGTGTCGATCAGGAAGGCGGTGATGCCGCGTTTGCCCGCCGAGGGATCCGTCTTGGCATAGACGATGAGGAGATCGCCGCCGGGACCGTTGGTGATCCAGAGTTTTGTGCCGTTCAGAATGTAGCGATCACCCTTTTTTTCCGCGCGCAGTTTCATGGAAACGACATCCGAGCCTGCCCCTGGCTCCGACATCGCCAACCCGCCCAGATGTTCGCCTGATATCAGCGCAGGCAGGTGACGGCTCTTCTGCGCGTCGCTGCCCCAACGGCGAAGTTGGTTGATGCTAAGGTTCGAATGCGCGCCATAGGACAAACCCACGGATGCGGAGGCGCGCGAGATCTCCTCCACCGCGACGCAATGCTCAAGGTAACCCATGCCCGAGCCACCCCATTCTTCCTCCACCGTGATGCCGTGAAGGCCCAGCGCGCCCATTTCGGGCCAGAGTTCACGCGGGAAGCGGTCTTCCCGGTCGATCTCGGCGGCGATCGGAGCAATGCGGTCGGCGGCAAAGCCGCGCACGGTCTCGCGCAGCATGTCGGCGGTTTCGCCAAGGTCGAAATCAAGACCGGCAGGAGCGTTGGGAAGGGTCATTGCGGTCCAGCCTCCAGCACCACGAGTTCGGCACCCTCGGCGACGAGATCGCCAAGGGCACAGCGGACATGGGTAATGATGCCATCATGGGGTGCCACAATCGCGTGTTCCATCTTCATGGCTTCAACGACCACCAGTGCCGTGCCGGTCGTGACTGCGTCTCCTTGGGCAACATCTACCGCCGCAACGGTTCCGGGCATGGGCGCCAGGAGCCTGCCGCCGCCTGAAGATGCACTGTTGGCGGCGCCATAGGGATCAATGACGTCAAACACGACCTCTTCTTCCCCTGTCAGAATCGTCATGTGCTCCCCGCCCACAGCTAGTCCAAGGAGGGTTCCTTCCCCTCGATCGGCCACGAATTCGTCGCCATCAGGAGAGAACGAGAACGCGATCTCAAGACACGCCTCACCGATAAAACAGCGGCAACAATGGGCATGTTCATCAAGATCATGACCCATAGGCGAACCAGTCTCGATGCTGACGTGCCGCACACCGCTGCCGTCATCAAGCAGCACCTCTGCCAGAGGTGCTGAAGGCAGCAGCGAACGCCAGCCACTTGCAGGCCCCCAGGGAGGACCAGAGGCACCGCGTCCTCCGCGCGCTGAGTCGGGCTTCCTGTCCTCAACGACCGCCAGAGCGGCAATTGCTGCCGCAAGACTGGAAGCAGGTGCAACGCCCTCAACCTGCCTGGTCACAAAGTCCGTGTCGTGTTCGTCATTCGAGAACACGGGGTGCCTGGCGATCGTCGCCAGAAACTGCCGGTTTGTGGCAATACCCGCGACTTGGATGCCGGCAACCCCGTCACAGAGTTTCCGCAAGGCCTGGATGCGATCAGGGCCATGGACGATGATTTTGGCCAGCATGGAATCATAAAAGGCGGGAATGTTGCTTCCCTCAGCGAACCCTGTATCCAGACGCATGCTGTCTTGATCCTTCGGTGCGTCAAAACGGACAAGCCGACCGCTTGCGGGACGGAAGCCGCGTCGAGGGTCTTCGGCATTGAGGCGGGCTTCGAAGGCATGGCCGTTGCAGGTAATGGCGTCCTGGGCGAGCGGCAGGGGTTCGCCGCGGGCGATGCGGATCTGCCATTCGACGAGGTCGAGGCCCGTGATCGCCTCAGTGACCGGGTGTTCGACCTGAAGACGCGTGTTCATCTCCATGAAGAAAGCCTCACCGTCAGCAACGATGAACTCCACGGTTCCTGCGTTGACGTAGTCGACCGCCCGGGCGGCGTCGAGGGCTGCTGCGTGAAGCTGGTCGCGCAGGACAGCGGGAAGCCAGGCGGCGGGTGCTTCTTCGATGACCTTCTGGTAGCGCCGCTGGACCGAACAATCGCGTTCGAACAGATGCACAAGGTTGCCATGTTCATCACCGAAGACCTGAACCTCAACATGGCGGGCATGTTCGAGATAACGTTCAAGCAGCAGGTGGTCGTTGCCAAAGGCAGCCGTGGCCTCTCGCTGCGCTGAGGCAATCGCTTGGGATAGTTCGGCGGGTTCGCGCACGATACGCATGCCGCGTCCCCCGCCGCCCCCAGAGGCCTTGACGAGCAGGGGATAACCGATGCCGTCGGCAGCACTCCTGAGCGTATCGTCGCTTTGATCATCGCCGTGATAACCCGGCACCAGGGGCACACCGGCGTCCTGCATCAGGGCCTTGGCAGCACTCTTGGACCCCATGCTCCGGATCACATCCGATGAAGGACCAATGAAAACAATCCCGGCTGCCGCACA
Organism: uncultured Alphaproteobacteria bacterium; assembly: GCA_938048755.1. Classification (GTDB taxonomy): domain Bacteria; phylum Pseudomonadota; class Alphaproteobacteria; order SP197; family SP197; genus SP197. The sequence goes on along the minus strand of CALIUG010000168.1, from coordinate 887 downwards.
GGCATCTGCAAGGCCGGCGTTTTCGGAGAGAAAGCCGTAGCCTGGGTGAATGGCATCGGCACCGGTTTCCTGCGCAGCGGCCAGAATGCGGTCGACATCGAGGTAGCTTTCGGAAGCAGGTGGCGGGCCGAGGCGAAAGGCCTGATCGGCGATTCGGACATGGAGCGCGTCAACGTCTGCATCCGAATAGACCGCCACGGATTCCAGTCCCATCGCCTTGACGGTCCTGAAAATGCGGCAGGCGATCTCGCCACGGTTGGCGACCAGAATGCGATTGAGTTCTCTCACATCCGGAACACGCCGAAGCCTGTCTCCCTCTCCGGTGCGTTGCGGGCGGCGGCAAGAGACAGGCCCAGAACCATCCGGGTATCAAGCGGGTCGATCAGACCATCATCCCACAGCCTGGCGGTGGCGTAGTAGGCATGGCCCTGCACTTCATACTGGTCGTGGATCGGCGCCTTGAAGGCTTCCTCGTCTTCATCCGACCAGGTCTCGCCCCGCGCTTCGATGCCATCGCGCCGGACCTGTGCCAGGACGTTGGCGGCCTGTTCACCGCCCATCACCGAGATGCGCGCGTTGGGCCACATGAAAAGCAGGTTGGGATCATAGGCGCGGCCACACATGGCGTAGTTGCCGGCCCCGAAGGAACTGCCGATGACCACGGTGAACTTCGGTACGCCGGCACAGGCCACCGCATTCACCATCTTGGCGCCGTCCTTGGCAATACCGCCGGCTTCGTAGTCCCTTCCGACCATGAAACCGGTAATGTTCTGGAGGAAGACCAGCGGGATGCCCTGCTGGGCGCAGAGCTGGATGAAATGGGCGCCTTTCTGCGCGGATTCCGAGAACAGGATGCCGTTGTTGGCGACGATGCCGACGGGATGGCC
>CALIUG010000167.1 GCA_938048755.1 uncultured Alphaproteobacteria bacterium | reverse complement strand
CGGAAACCGCACAGCGGTTATCCGGGATCTCGTCATGACGGGTTTCAAAGGCAACGTGCGGACCGGGATCCCGGCTCAAGGCCGGGATGACAGAGGAGTGATCGTAGCAATGGGCACCCTGCACCGCCGGTGAGCAGGCATTCGGCGGCGTTTGAGGCTGAACAAACCTTCCTTAAACCACCGCTTCGATCAGGAACGGGCCCTTGCTGTTGAAGGCGGCCGCCAGTGCGCGGTTGAACCCTTCGGAGGTGTCGACCCGCGTGGCTTCCACGCCCATGCCGTTGGCCATGGCGACCCAATCGAGGTTGGGGCGGTCGAGGTCGAACATATCATGGGCCTTGGGACCGGGATTGGCACCCACGTTCCTGAGCTCGCCATGCAGGATGGCATAAGTGCGGTTGGCATAGATCACCGTGACCACATCCAGATTTTCGCGCGCCTGGGTCCACAACCCCTGAAGCGTGTACATCGCGCTGCCGTCACCGGAGATGCAGAGCACCTTGCGGTCCGGGCAGGCCACAGCCGCGCCGGTTGCTTCGGGCAGGGCGCGCCCGATGGAGCCGCCGGTGCCGAACAGCCAGTCATGGGGCGGGCAACCCTTGGTGAAGGGATGCAGCATGCGCCCCGACGTGATCGCCTCATCCGACACAATGCAGCCTTCCGGCATCAGATGGCCGATCGCGCTGGCGATGGTGTCGATGGTGAGGTCGCCGGTCTGCAGATCCGGGCGTTGTGCTGCTTCACGCACCGGCTCGGCGTTCCCGGCATCCAGCTCGTCGGCGAGCCATTCCAGCGCGCCCATGATGTCTTCTTCGGCCGATGCCAGAAGATGGGTCTGGCAGGTATCTGGAATCAGGACGCTGGGTTTGTCGGGATAGGCGAAAAACGCAACCGGCGTCTTGGCCCCGATCAGGATCATGTGGCGCACGTCCTTCGTAACCGCCAACGCCTGGTCCACGACATAGGGCATACGTTCGGGTGTGACCTGCCCCGCGCCGCGCTCGGCACGAGCGGCAGCAAATTCGGTGCGGATCTCGGCACCCGTCTTGGCCGCGATGCGTCCGGCGATCTCAAGCGCATCGGCGCGCAGGCCACGGTGACCGACCACGATCATCGCGGGTTCGCCCGAACGCAGGGCATCGGCGCAATCACGCACCGCGCCTTCGGTCACGGAACCGGGAGGCGGTACATCAGGGACCTTTGCGGTTCCCTGCGCCTCGTTCCAGGCGGTGTCGGCAGGAAGGATCAACGTAGCAATGCGGCCAGGCGCCGTCTTTGCCTCGGCAATGGCCTGGGCGCCATCCACGGCGACTGAGGGAGCATCGGCCGAGGTCTTGACCCAGTGGGAAACCGGCCATGCGATGGCCTCGATATCGGCGGTCAGCGGCGCGTCATGGGCAATGTGATAGGTCGCGTGTTCGCCCACGATGTTGACGATGGGCGTCTTGGCCTTCTTTGCGTTGTGCAGGTTGGCCACGCCGTTACCGAGTCCGGGGCCGGTGTGAAGCAGAGTCGCCGCAGGCTTGTCCATCATGCGGCCATAGCCATCGGCAGCGCCGGTCACGACACCTTCGAACAGGCCCAGGATACAACGCATGCCATCGACCCGGTCGAGCGCGGCACAGAAATGCATTTCCGAGGTGCCGGGGTTGGTGAAGCAGACATCGACGTCCCCTTCGACCAGCGTGCGCACAAGGCTTTCAGCTCCGTTCATGTTCCCTCCTGGAATGGTGGCTGGACCATAGAGCGGATTGTCATGGCGTGAAACCTGTTGCGGCCAGCTGCAACAACAAACGGGGAGACATTCCTGCCTCCCCGCATGCATGGCTTCTGGCAGCTCCGGTCAGAGGAACGTGACCTGACCGTTGGCGACATCGTGCATGGCGCCGGCGATCAGGAGGTCACCCTTGGCGACCTGCTCGGCCAGGATCGCGCTGTTGTCGGTGAGCGAGGCCATGCCGAGGCGCACGTTCTCTGCCGCGACGTCCCACATGACGTTGCTGTCGGCGCTGTCGGCGCCAACCGCACCGGCTGCTTCAACCGCAGGCGTCAGATGGGCCAGCGTGGTGGTGAGGTTGCCCAGTTCGACATCGTCGATGGCGCCACGGATCGCACCGCAGCCTGTATGACCCAGCACCAGAATGGCGCGTGTGCCCACGACCGCTGTGGCAAATTCAAGACCGCCTGTAATGCTGGGGTCGACATAATTGCCGGCGATGCGGATGGAAAAAATGCTGCCGATCTGCTGGTCGAACACCAGTTCGGGCGGCACCCGCGAATCCATGCAACCCACGACGGCCGCAAACGGCGCCTGACCGGCACTGGTCATGTGGACCTGCTCGAGCAGGTCGCAATGAACCGACTGGTTGTTGAGAAAGCGCGCGTTGCCACGCCGCAATTCCTCGATCGCTTCAGCCGGGCTCATGGCCTGCTGGCGCTGCGAGGTATAGGCGGTGCACGCGTTGGCCTGCGCCTGCGCCTAGTTCGATACGGAAACAGCGGTTACCGCAGCAGCAGCAGCGGCAACGCCGCAACAAAGGTTACGGCGCGTAAGGGATGAATCTGTCATTTGAGTTGTTCCTAAAGTTAAGCGCTCTTTTGAAATTCAGTCTTCTGTCATAAAAGTACGGTAGGTATCTTTCAAGTCATTGATCGACGCGTCATAGAGCCGCTTTCCGGCCTCGGGGGTCGAAAGCGACGGCAGGCTGCCGATGCGGCCGTCGGGATAACGGCGGCGATAATCATCGGCATCGTGAATGCCGCTATAGGCCGGTGCACGACCCTCGAAATTGGCATTCTTGATCATGTCAGGATAGGCGAACTGAGTCACGGAAACCTCGCTGCAGGTCGCGTGCTGGCCCTCGTCATCGCCATAGAGTTCCTTGCTGATTTTCTGCACGCCCTTGGAATCCCACCAGTTCGACAACGTGCAGCGGATCGGACGCGCGGCTTCGCGCGTCAGCATCGAGACTTCCGAATGCACTTCGGCAAAGGCGGCATGCACCGTGGCGATGTTGCCGCCATGGCCGTTCAGGAAGAAGAACCGGTCGAACCCGTGACGCGACAGGGAGACGATGTAGTCGCGCATGAGTGCAATCAGGGTCGAGGGGCGCAGGCACATCGAGCCTGCAAAACCCAGATGATGCTGGGCGATGCCCACAGAAATAGTCGGAGCCACCATGGCGCCGGCAGCCTCGCCCAGGCCCCTGGCAATAACCTCGGGGCAGATTGCATCGGTACCGATCATGCCGTTGGGCCCATGCTGTTCGGCCGAGCCGATGGGCATGATGATGCCGGTGGAGGTCTGGAGGTAACGCTCGACCTCCTGCCAGGTCGCTTGTTGCAGTTGCATGGCCTTCTCCCTCATGCGAAAGCGCAAGCCTAATGGCAACCCGTGCCGATGCCCACGAACAACCGAAACCTATCCCGGAGATCAACGATGTCCTCAGCCATGCCCGAAGGGTTCTAAATCCTGGATCCCGACGATCCCTTCGAGATGAAGACCGGGCCGTTTTATGCCCGCGACACGGGTGAGGAGAGAACCTATGCGTTCCGCATGGAGGCCGACCATGCCAATGCCGGCGGCGCGATCCATGGCGGTGCCCTGATGACCTTTGCCGACTTTGCCATCTGCGCGGAAGCCGTTCGCGGTTACCCGCAAGAGGCACCACTCACCATATCGTTCTCGTCGGAGTTTCTTGCAGCAGTCCATAAGGGCGCCCTGATCGAAACCCGGCCGGAAATCCTGCGGCGCACCAACAGCTTTGTGTTCATGCGGGCGGTCCTGGAGGTTGACGGCCATCCGGTCCTCTCCTGCGCCGGCGTGATCAAACGCCTGAAACGCAGGCAGAACGCGTGATCGGCGTGTTGCGGGCCGGCATCAATGTGGTGACAATAAGAGCATAACGACTCGCGTTTCAGGCGAGCGGATCAGGAACCGTGTGGGGAGACAGGCCAGATGTCCGACGAAACCGTTTACCAAGTGCCCGATGCCTGGGCAGAACGTGCATGGGTCGATAACGAGAAGTACCTTGAGATGTACGAGCGCTCGGTGGACGATCCCGACGGTTTCTGGCGCGAGCATGGCCACCGGGTGGACTGGATCACGCCGTTCACCAAGGTGAAGAACACCGATTACAACGGCGATGTCTCGATCAAGTGGTTCGAGGATGGCGAGATCAACGTGGCGGCCAACTGCCTGGACCGGCACCTGTCACGGCGCGCCACCCAGACCGCCATCATATGGGAGCCCGACGACCCAAGCGAAGACGCCAGATACATCACCTATCGCGAGGTCTTCGACGAAGTCAGCCGCATGGCCAATGCGCTGAAGATGATGGGCGCCAAGAAGGGCGACCGCATCACGATCTACATGCCGATGATCCCCGAAGCGGCCTATGCCATGCTTGCCTGCGCTCGGATCGGCGCCATCCATTCGGTCGTCTTTGGCGGCTTCTCCCCCGATGCGCTGGCCAACCGGCTCGCCGACTGCGACTCCAACATCGTCATCACGGCCGATGAAGGCCTGCGCGGCGGCAAGAAGGTTCCGCTGAAGGCCAATGTCGATGCCGCGCTGGTCAACAGTCCCAGCGTGATGCACACGCTGGTCGTCAAGCGCACTGGTGCCGAAGTCGACATGATGGCCGGGCGCGATTACTGGTGGCATGACATGCGCGAGGATGTCTCAGCCGAATGCCCTGCCGAGGTGATGAACGCCGAGGATCCGCTGTTCATCCTCTATACCTCCGGCTCGACCGGCAAGCCCAAGGGCGTGCTCCACACCACCGGTGGCTACATCGTCTATGCCTCCATGACCCACCAGTACGTCTTCGACTATCACGACGGCGATATCTACTGGTGCACGGCCGATGTCGGCTGGGTCACGGGCCACAGCTACATCGTTTACGGCCCGCTCGCCAACGGCGCCACGACCCTGATGTTCGAAGGTGTGCCGAACTATCCCGATGCCAGCCGGCACTGGGAGGTAATCGACAAGCACCAGGTCAACATCTACTACACCGCGCCCACCGCAATCCGCGCCCTGATGCGCGAAGGCGACGAACCGGTGAAGAAGACCAGCCGGGAAAGCCTGCGCCTGTTGGGCAGCGTGGGCGAGCCGATCAACCCGGAAGCCTGGGAATGGTACCACCGGGTCGTGGGTGACGGGCGCTGCCCCATCGTCGATACCTGGTGGCAGACCGAAACCGGCGGCATCCTGATCACGCCGCTGCCCGGTGCAACCAAGCTGAAACCGGGCTCGGCAACCCGCCCGTTCTTCGGCATCAAACCCTCGATCGTGAACAACGAGGGCGAGACCATGGTCGGCGCCTGTTCGGGCAATCTGTGCCTGACCGATTCCTGGCCCGGCCAGATGCGCAGCGTCTATGGCGATCACCAGCGCTTCATCGACACCTATTTTGCGACCTACAAGGGCAAGTACTTCACCGGTGACGGGGCACGCCGTGACGAGGACGGGTTCTACTGGATCACCGGCCGCGTCGATGACGTGCTCAACGTCTCGGGCCACCGCATGGGCACCGCAGAAGTCGAAAGCGCCCTGGTCGCCCATCCCAAGGTCGCGGAATCAGCCGTGGTCGGCGCACCCCACGACATCAAGGGCCAGGGCATCTATGCCTACGTCACGCTCAATGTCGGCGAAGACCCCAGCGATGAGCTCAAGAAGGAACTGGTGCAGTGGGTCCGCAAGGAAATCGGTCCCATCGCCAGCCCCGACTGGCTGCAATGGGCGCCGGGCCTGCCCAAGACCCGCTCGGGCAAGATCATGCGCCGCATCCTGCGCAAGATCGCCGAAAACGATTTCAGCAATCTGGGCGATACCTCAACGCTGGCCGATCCCGGCGTCGTCGATGATCTGGTGGAGAACCGCCAGAACAGATGACCTGCGGTCATCTATTCTGGCGCCCCAGCGAAGGCTGGGGCCCATACGCACAAGATTGACGTTTCTTTTCAGCCTCTGGGATATGGACCCCAGCCTTCGCTGGGGAACCCAAAACCTGCCGTCAGGCCGCGACGTCGCGTGACGCCATATCGAAGCCGGGCTTGCGGGCGAAGATGCGCCGCACCATGGGTTCGAACGCGCTGAGCGGCATGGTGTCGAAGTTGGGATCGAATGCGTTCTGATCGTACTTCTCGCAGAAGTCGACGCAGGCCTGGAAGTGCGGATGGCCCTGGTACTTGTCGCGCTGGTTCCGGTCGTTGCCGAAATGGTGGGCGTAGTAGTAGGTCTGGAAGAGACCGTGATACTTCACCACCCAGTGGGTGCGGTCCGAGACATAGGGCCGCAGGATGCCGGCGGCGACATCGGCATGGTTGTAGGGCGCGATGGTATCAGCAATGTCGTGCATCAGGGCGGCAACCACCATCTCCTCGTCCTGCCCGTCGCGGAAGGCATGGGTCGCAGACTGCAGGGAATGCTCCAGGCGCGAGACCTGATACCCGATGTCATGACCTTCGTTCTTCTGGAGCAGTTCCAGCAGATCGTCAGCCAGCGGGTTATGGGCACTCTCCATTGCCTCGGCAATGATCTGGTAGTCCTCGGCCGTGCCGTCGGCCATGTGAATGAAGCTCACCTTTTTCATCACGCATTCTCCTGTATCGGTCCCGACATCTTGAACACCATTGCCGTGCAGACGCAAGGCATGCCCGACCCGGCTTTACCAGGCAATCGGCGCACGGTCGCGGAAGAAGCCGCCCGTCGGGCCGCCATCGGGCAGGGTCGCCAGGAACAGCGCGGTATCGGCGCCCTCCTCAACCGAGCGGTTGGCTTCATCCCCGCCCATGCGCGTGCGGACCCAGCCTGGGCACATCGCATTGATCAGGATGCCATCGCCCATCTCGCGCGACAGGCGCACGGTCAGTGCGTTCAGGGCGGCCTTTGAAATGGCATAGGCGGCGGGGCCTTCAAGGCCGCTTTCGAACGAACCCCAGGTCGACGAAACGTTGACAATGCGGCCCCAGCCCCGCTCGGCCATGGCCGGCGCAAAGGCCCGCGTGGTCGCGAGCGGGCCCATGAGATTGACGCCCAGCGCACCCTTCATGGGGTCGGGACCGGTAAGCAGCTCACCTTCGGCAAGAACACCGGCATTGTTGACCAGCACATCGACATCCAGACCCTGCTTCTTCAGGGAGGCCGCAATCTTCTTCACCGAAGAAGCCTTGGAGACATCGATCTCCACGGCGGTGACATCCAGACCCTCTTCGCGCAGTTTGGCGGCGGCTTCCTCGCCGTTGGCCAGATCGCGTGCTCCGAGCAGCACGGCATGGCCTGCCTGGCCTAGCTGGCGGCTGATCTCAAGACCGATACCGCGGTTGGCACCGGTTACCAGGGCTCGTTTGGTCATGACGTCCTCATCGGGTTGCAGCTTCATTATAGGAAAGTTCTAGCTTTCCATATTACCGTGGTCAATCCGCCTTGATCATGTCGGGCCTGTCTTCAGCCAGGACATGCAGCACCTGATACATCAGCGACGCACCGGCCAGCGCCGTCACCTCGCCGTTGTCATGTTCGGGTGCGACCTCTACCAGATCCATGCCGATAAGATTGAGACCCTTCAGACGCATCAGGATGTCCATGGCCTGCATGGTGGTCGGGCCGCCGACCACCGGTGTTCCCGTGCCCGGTGCATAGGAGGGATCAAGGAAATCGATGTCGAACGTGACATAGGCCTTGTTGTCGCCGACCACGTCGTGGATTCGCTCGCCAATGGCATCGGGTGACAGGCGCTGGGCATCCCAGCCACCGATCTTGGTGAACCCGTCATCCCAGTCGACGAACATGCGGATACCCATGTGGATCGAACGTTTGGCATCGATCAGGCCTTCCTGCATGGCATGCCAGAACATGGTGCCGTGGTTGAGGTTCTCGCTTCGGCTGGTATCGGTATGGGCATCAAAATGGATCAGTGAAAGCCCGCCGCCATGATGTTTCGCAGCGGCGCGCAGCAGCGGCAGCGTGACGAAATGGTCGCCGCCCATGGTCATGGGGAAACAGCCGGCCTGGAACATCTCCAGTGTGTTGGCTTCCACGGATTCAAGCATGCGGTCGGTATAGCCGACGCTGAAGCTGTGATCGCCCCAGTCGGCGCACGCCAGACGATGGAACGGGTCAAAGTCATAAGGCCATTGGGGACCCCAGGCGATGTGGCTGGAGGCCTGGCGGATCGCACGCGGTCCGAACCGTGTGCCCGCCCGGTTCGAGGTGCCCAGATCATAGGGAATGCCGGAGACCGCAACATCGACGCCGGTGAGGTCCCGGGTGTAGCGCCGACGCATGAAACTCAGTGCGCCGGAATAGGTGTTGTCGTCGGACGTGCCATAAAGCGAATCCGATGTGAAGGCGAAGTCGCCGTTCCTCTGCGCCATGCGCCTCTCCTCATGTTGTTGTGCTTAGGTTAGCGTGGTGACCAGGGAACAACCAACCTTCCACGCACGGGAAATGCGCCATGCCGACCTTCCGGGCCGAAACGCTTGAGGCCTTCTGTGCCGACATCCTGACCGGTGCGGGCATGGAGCCCGGCGATGCGGCGGCCGTGGCGCGCCATCTGATCGATGCGGAGATGAAAGGGGTGGTTTCCCACGGGATCAATCGGGTCGCCTACTATCTCGACCTCTTTGCGACCGATCAGGCCAGGCCGGTCGGCACCATCACCGCGGCCCGGCGCAGCAGCACGGTCGTCCATATCGACGGCGGCAGGGGCCTTGGCATTCCCGCCATGGAACGCGCGGTTGACGAGCTGCTCGAGATGGGACGCGATCAGGCCATCGTCTGTGCGGGCATCACCGAAGTCGGCCATACCGGGCGCATGGGTGCCTACAGCGAACGCCTGGCACGGGCAGGCAAGTTCGCCATCGGTCTGGGCGGCGGCGGGGCCGAGCAGTTCCCCATGGTCGCGGCCCATGGCGGGCGCGGTGGGACCATGTCGACCAACCCCTGGGCTCTTGCGATGGAGGCGGGCGAAGCCGGCATGGTTTCGGCCGACTTTGCCACCTGCGTCGTTGCCAACGGCAAGGTACGCATCCGCCGGCGCACCGAAGAACCGGTGCCGGAAGGCTGGCTGGCCGACCGCGACGGCAACCCCACCACAAGTATCGACGCCTATGACGACGGCGGCGCGATCCTCCCAGCCGGCGCCTACAAGGGATCTGGTCTGGCGACCATCGCTGAGCTCGTGGGCAAGGCCATGCTCGGCAATGCCTTCGAGTTCAACTGGCTGCTCATTGCCCTCGACATCGACGCATTCGGCTTTGGTGCGGACTATGCCGATGCTGCGGAGCGTGAGGTTGCGCGCATCCGTGCGACACCGCCCGCTCCCGGCTTCGACAAGGTACGGGTCGCCGGCGACCCCGAAGCAGAAAAGGAAACTCTGGCACGCACGAACGGCATCGTTCTGCATGATGGTGTCTGGCAGGGCCTCTGCGATGCCGCACGACAGGCCGGCGTGGCACCACCGGCATGACTGCGGTCCAGCAATCCGTCCCCCGCGGACCCGTGCGCCAGGTCTGGCGCGCCGTACGCGAGGAAGAGATCGCCGGGGCACGTCTGGGCGCCAGGCTGCGCCTGATTGCCATTCCTATGGTCATGATTGCGATGCTGATCTGGGTACCACTCGATATCCTGTGGCTGATCGAGGCATGTCTTCTGGTCATGCTCAGCCTGGGGGTCGCACAGATTGCCCTGCTGTCGAGCAGCTGGTTCCGGTCCTGGCAGGTCTACGTGATCGTTGCCTTGGAGATCGTCGTCGCCGGCTTTGCCATGTTCGGCGCCCAGATCATCCTCGAACCTCCATGGCCGCCGCAGGTCCTTCTGGACAACCACACGGTCGTCTATTTCTACTTCGTGTTGGCTCTGACGACGCTCTACTTCTCGCCATGGCTCGTCCTGTGGGCGGGAATTTTCTCCGGACTGGTCTGGAGCGCCGGATTCTGGTGGATCGCATCGCTGCCCGAAAGCATCGTCGCCATCCCGGACGGGATCACCATCGAAGAGGAAGTCGCGCTTATCAACCATCCCGACTTCGTCAATGTCGAGGTCTGGAGTCAGGACCTTCTGGTCCTGTCGATCACGACGCTGGTGCTTGCCGTTGTGGTCTGGCGCACACGCAGGTTGCTATCGCGCCAGATCACTGTTGCGCGCGAACGCGCCAATCTGGCGCGGCACTTCCCGCCCACCATGGTCGACGAACTGGCAAGCCACGACCAGCCCCTGGCGGAAGTCCGTCGCCAGGATATTGCGGTGATGTTTGTCGATGTCGTGGGCTTCACCAGTCTTTCCGAACGGCTCGGCGCAGAAGGCACCATTGCCCTGTTACGGGAACTGCACGGACGTCTGGAACAGACCGTGTTCGAGCATGGCGGAACACTCGACAAGTTCCTGGGCGACGGGGTCATGGCGACCTTCGGCACAACCCATCCCGGCGAACGGGACGCCACGCACGCTCTGGAATCAGCCCTGGCCGTGGTGCAACTTTCCGAGGACTGGAATCAGGTACGCGCCAGCATGAAGCAGGACCCCGTTACCCTGTCTGTGGGTGTGCATTTTGGCGAGGTCGTTCTGGGCGATGTCGGCTCGGCCTGGCGTCTGGAATACGCGGTCATCGGCGATACCGTGAACGTTGCTTCACGCCTGGAGGAGCTCTCCCGGGTTCTGGGTGCATCCGTGGTGGTCAGCCGGGAACTTCTCGACGCGGCGGGGTTCACCCCTTCCGGCATGATCGAAGGCGGGCCACAGGATTTGCGCGGGCGAAAGGCGCCGGTCGAGGTCTGTTACCTCCCCCGCGAGACGGTCACGCCATGACCTCGCCAAGCCGTTTGGCCGCGCGCATGATTTCGGCTTCGTTCACCGCCGCGTAACCCAGCACAAGTCCGGGCCGCACCACCGCGGACGTCGCATAGGACGACAGCGCAACCGTGGCGATCCCGGCGTCATCGGCCCGGGCGGCCAAGGCGACATCATCGCTCCCGGCATCATCCAGCGTGCCGACCAGATGCATCCCCGCATCATCAGGAGCCAGGGTCAGCAACCCATCCAGATGTTTCCCGGCTGCGTCCAGCAGGGCTTCCTGGCGTGCGCCATAAAGGCGACGCATACGCCGCACATGGGCCGCAAAGTGTCCTTCTTCCATGAAGCGGGCCAGCGCGGGCTGCGCGGTCAGTGGGGCATGATCGTCCAGCGCGGCGCGTACCTTCAGGAACGTATCGATCAGGTGTTCGGGCACCACCAGGTAGCCCAGGCGCAGGGAGGGAAACATGACCTTGGAGAAACTGCCAGCGTAGATCACCCGACCCGAGCGGTCCAGCCCCTGCAGGGAAGCCAGCGGCCGACCGCGATAACGGAACTCGCTGTCGTAATCGTCTTCGAGGATCCAGCCGTCACGACGTTCCGCCCAGTCGATCAGGGCAAGCCTGCGCTGCAGACTCATGACGGTCCCAAGGGGATAGTGATGCGACGGTGTGACGCAAGCCAGACGGGCATCCTCGGCAAGCATATCACCAGCTTCGAGATCAAGGCCTTCGGCATCGACCGGCACCGGCACCGTATCAACCCCCGCACCGGCAAGGGCACCCCGTACACCGGGATATCCTGGATCCTCGACCCATGCGCGATCGCCCCGGTTCAGGAGCGACTGGCAGGTCAGGCCGATGCCCTGCTGGATGCCCGAGGTGACAATCACCTGCTCGGGCGAACAGGCCACGGCGCGCGCAACCGCCAGATAACGTGCGATTGCGGCACGCAAGGCATCAAGCCCGGCCGGCGCACCCAGCGCCAAAGTGTCGACACCCGGCCCACGCCAGGCCTGCCCCATCAGGCGCGACCAATGGGCAAAGGGAAAGGCATCCAGAGCTGGAACACCCACGGCAAAGGCACGATGACGCCGTGCCCGCGGCGGCGCCATGGCTGCAAGCGCCTCTCCGCGACGCGATGGCCCCGGCAGGTCCTGTGTCGCCGGCAGCTTGTCTTTCCGACCAGACCCCGCGGCACCCTCGGCGACAAAGGTTCCGGCACCCACGGCACCGCTCACATACCCTTCGGCAAAGAGCTGGTCGAAGCAGGCCACCACGGTGTTGCGTGAAACGGAAAGCTCGGCGGCCAGTCCACGGGTCGACGGCAGCCGCGTGCCCGGCGGCAAGCGGCCCGAAAGGATCAGTTCACGAAGCTGGTCATAAAGCTGGCCGGACATGGGCGTGCCCGAGTCGCGATCCAATGACAGGGGCAAGGGGCCGGCATCGGGAGCGGGAAGGGCCATGGTCGGTCCAATTGGTTTGCAAAAACTACTGACAGTGGACCTTGTCACAAGTCCAATTTTGCCGCCACCATCTGTACGGTTCAATCAGCAAGGCGCTACCATCATGTCGCAATCCCGGACCCTCAGCGGTGATGCCGTTGCAGGCCTTCCCTCGCCCCGGCCGGCTGCCATACCCCATACCGGCACATGGGCGGCTCTGGAGCCGGTCAGCATCGCAAGCCATTGCGCCGAACTCTTTGCCGTTGGTCATGAAAGCGAGGCCGGACAGGAGATCTGGGACTATCTGCCCTATGGCCCCTTCGTCGATCAAGCGGCCTTCCAGACCTGGTTCGCGGCCTGCACGGCCAGCGCCGATCCGCTCTTTTTTGCCATCCGCGACCTGGAAGAACGGCCGCCTGGCAGGCATGATGAGTTACCTCACCATCGAGCCTGCCCATCGCTCCGTCGAGATCGGCCATATCTGGTTTGCACCGTTTCTGCAGAAAACCCGGGCAGCAACCGAAGCCATCTTTCTTTCCCTGCGTCACGCCTTTGATGACCTGGGCTATCGCCGCATGGAATGGAAATGCAATGCGCTCAACGCGGGTTCACGCGGTGCCGCACCGCGTTTCGGATTCCAGTTCGAAGGCATCTTCTATCGCCACAGGATCATCGACGGGCGTAACCGCGACACCGCCTGGTTCAGCATCACCGATGAAGAATGGCTGGCCGTGCGCGCCGGATTTGAGGCATGGCTGGATGGGGCAAACTTCGACGAAGCCGGCCGTCAGAAGCAGCGGCTGGCCGACCTCATCACAAGAGAACGCGGCTGAGTGGGCAGACTACATGCCCATGGCATAGAGAACGTTATTGCCGGCTTCGACAGCGCGTTCGACATGGCCGGAAACATCGGCGTGATGCGCATCATGACGCAAGGCCTCAACGTCCCAGCCCAGCAGTTCGGCATCGCCCGAAATGAGCGCAAAGAGTTCATCGACGTCGCGGCCAGTGATCTCTGCAATGGTCGCGATCGATTCACCGGCCGTGATCGGGGCCATCATGAAGGCGTGGATGACAATGACGTCGGTTTCCTCGGGCAACAGATGCGCAATCGAACCTGTCAGCGCGAGGGTCTGTTTGGGAAAGGCGCGGGCACCAAAATCGATGGCATCGCGGAACTGCCCGTCGACCATGGAGGCCGCACCCATGGTTTCGATCATGTCGTCTTTGCGCAGGATGAGGGCATAGGCGATGATCTCGCGCTGCTGCGAGGCATCACCGGTCGCCATGGCGAGTTCCATGTTGACCGTCCGCAGGTGGGTCGTGAGGTCGGCATCGGATGCGGCTTTGAGTGAACCGGCCACCTCTTCAGGAAGGTTCTGTGCCCAGACGGCGTGAACGGAACCAAGGCCGAAAGCCAGGACAAGGAACGCGGCAAAGAAGTGGCGCACGACAGACAACTCCATACGATGAGTTCAGGAGCCGCTCTGTAGCACCGGATCAGGGACGAGGAAAAGATCATGACCGACATCATCTGGATGACCGCCGCGGAACTATCCGCAGCCTATGCGGCAGGCACGCTGTCACCCGTCGAAGCGACGCGGGCCGTGCTGGCGCGGATCGATGCGGTGGATCCGGTTCTCAACGCCTTCTGCCATCGCGACGACGCAATCGTCTTGGCCCAGGCAGCAGAATCGGAGGCGCGCTGGCGCGCGGGCACGGCGCGTTCCCCGCTGGAAGGCGTGCCGGTTTCGATCAAGGATCTGATGTGGCTGAAGGGATGGCCCACACGTTATGGCAGCCTGACCACATCTGACGAACCCAACCCGGAAGATGATCCCGCCGTAGCCCATCTGCGCGCGGCTGGATGCGTCCTCACCGGCAAGGTGACAACACCGGAATTCGGCAACTCCGGCGTAACCGATTCCCCGCTCACGGGCCTTACGGTCAATCCCTGGGATACCGGACGCACCCCCGGCGGGTCATCGGGCGGCAGTGTCGCTGCGGTGTCGTCGGGCTGCGGCCCGCTCTCGCTGGGCAGCGATGGCGGCGGCTCGATCCGCACACCTGCGTCGTTCACCAATCTGGTGGGACACAAGCCGACCTTTGGCCGTGTTCCCCAGGCTCCGGGCGAGCACTTCGGGCGGCTCTCGGCTTCCGGCCCGATCGCCCGCACCGTTCGGGATGCGGCCATGATGATGAACGCGATGGCCAAACACGCCGTGATGGACTGGCACAGCCTGCCCGATGACGGGGTTGATCACACTACCACCCTTGAGAACGGCGTGGCGGGCCTGCGCATCGCCTACAGCGCGGATCTGGGATTCACCTGGTGCGACCCCGAGATCGCCGAGGGTTGTCGCACTGCCATTGCCATCCTTCGCGACGCCGGCGCCACAGTCGAAGAGGTCGATCCCGGTTTCCCCGATCCCTATTCCTGGTTCGGCATGCTCTGGGAAACCTTGTCGGCAGAATCAGCGGCTGGGATGGATGAGGAAACCCGGGCCGGGATCGGTCGTGAAATGCGTGACGCCGTCGAGGCCGGAAAAACGGTTTCCATCGAACGGTTCTTCCATGCCCGGCGCATGCGCAGCGACATGACGCGCCTGATGGACGAGTTCCACTGGAACTGGGACCTGATCATGACACCGGCTGCTGCCGTGACGGCCTATCCCACCGGCCATGACGCGCCACCCGACTGGCCCATGTCGGAAGACAATTACGAGACCTTCCCGCAGCCATTCAACGCCACGGGCCAACCTGCCGTCAGCGTGCCCTGCGGCTTCACCAAGGCAGGACTTCCCTACGGATTGCAGATCGCCGGGCGGCGGCGTGAGGATGCGCTCGTCCTTCAGGCTGCACGCGCCTTCGAGCGCGCCAACCCGCTGTTCGACAGGCGCCCGCCGCTGGCCTGAATCGCTTCATTCCAGTTGGCGAGCGAAGTTTTCATCCAGTTCCCCACCCTGCCATCCGTCCAGATGCACGACATCCCGCAGGGGCATGCGATCAAGCCATCGGCGGCGTTCCAGGTCAGGCCGCGTGGGGAACCCCCTGACATAGCCGGCACAGAGATAGGCAATCACCTCGATGTCTTCGGGGATGCCCAGGGCAGCGCGCAGGTCTTCCCTGGCGATGATCGAGACCCAGCCGATGCCGACGCCTTCAGCTCGGGCCGCAAGCCAGAGGTTCTGCACGGCACAGACTGCGCTGTAGAGGTCCATATCGGGCTGATGGGTGCGGCCCAGCACGACCGGCCCGTTGCGGCTGCGGTCGCAGGTCACGCAGATGCCCAAGGGCGCCTCCAGGATGCCTTCCAGCTTGAGGTTGCGATAGGTGTTCCGGCGTTCGCCTTCGAACATCTGAGCCGCCTCATCATCAGCGCGCCGGAAGGCACCATGGATCGTTTCCCGCACGCCGCGGTCATGCACCAGAACAAAGTCCCAGGGCTGCATGAAGCCCACAGAAGGCGCGTGGTGCGCGGCCCGCAGGATTCGGGCCAGGACGTCACCAGGAATCGGGTCAGGCAGGAACTGAGCGCGGATGTCGCGACGCTCGAAGATACAGCGGTAGACCGCTTCGCATTCATCGGGTGTAAACGGCTCGGAGTAAACAACGGCGTCCATGATGGTCCCCCTCATGGCAAGCAGGCGAACCACCATCCGTCCACGATGGCGTTCTGTCTGATTCCAGGCCGGTCTTCCGACTGCGGTTCAACCCGACGGCACGCCTTCCCGGCCTGAGCCAGTGGCATTTTGTGCCGACGGTCCCCGTTCACGGCGTTGGGCACGTGGCGGTATTGCACCGCCTTCCCGATTCTCCCGGTTACCCGGGCACCTGGACCACAGATCGCTTAACACGGTCGCCCCGCCTTATCCAAGACAGGAATGGGGCTTCAGGGCGCGATGACGGCGTCGGTCAGTTTGTTGAGGCCGGCATCCATGGCCGAAACGGTATCGGGCACGCCTGTGACACCGCGCTCCTCGGCAATCGACGAAGGCACGACATAAGCAAGCCAGACCACCCCATCCTCATCTTCCCAGGCCAGCGCCTTCATGGGGAGATCAATGCCGATGACCGCTTCTTCCTGCATCAGCAAGGTACCGTTTGCGGGGTCACCAAAGAGCAGCAGTTGGGATGGTGCCAGTTCAAGGCCGACACGCTCTGCGTTGGCGGCATGATCGATCCGCGCCATGACGCCGATCCCCTTCTGGTCCAGCAGGGCTTCCAGGCGATCAAGCGTTTCGCCAACGCTGTGCGGGCTTTCCTTGGTCACCAGTTCCGCCGCCATCAGGGGCGAGGAAACCGCGAGAAAGGCAAGCAGTACCGAAACGACAAGGCGTGACATTAACATGAACCGGTCCATCAGAGTGTTGCCTTGGTCCTTACCATGTCCGTACGCCATAAGGCCGAGCCCTCACTGCGATGTGATGATTTGAGAGCCGTGAGGCGATATTTTTGGCACAGGAGCCATTGGTCTTGAAAATATCCTGAGAATGGACTTTTTCATGGAGCCAATGCTTCGTAATCTGGCCGGAGTTCAGGAGGAACAGACGACATGACCGATGCAACCCAACCCGATGCATGGACCGAAGAAACCTCGCAGCACTTCATCGACTACGGTGCCTATTTCGTGCCCGAGAGCGAGGTGCAGATCGAAACGATCGTGAGTGTCATTCCGCCTGCCCCCAACGGCGCGGTGATTGCTGAGATCTGCTGCGGTGAAGGTCTGCTGGCCGAAGCCATTGCCCGGCAGTTCCCCAAGACAATCTTCCACGCACTCGACGGCTCGAAGACCATGCTCGATTCGACTGCGGCCAAACTCGATGCACTCGGCGTGCAACACCACAGCGCGCTGATGGACATTGCCGAGACCGAATGGCGCAGGTTTGACCAGCCGGTCCATGCCTTCGTCTCGTCGCTTGCGGTCCATCATCTTGATGGCCCCGGCAAGGCGCAGCTTTTCAAGGACCTGGCAGGTCAGTTGGCACCAGGCGGAGTGGTGGTGATCTGCGACCTGGTCGAAGCCCAGCGCGATGCCGGTCTGAAGCTGTGGGAGCGACATTGGGATACCGGCGTTGCCCAACGCGCACAGGAACTGGATGGCAACGACAAGATGCTCCATTTCTTCCGCGACGACGGCTGGAACTACTACAGCGCGCCCGACGCCGACCCCATCGACATGCCTTCAAGCCTGTTCGACCAGATGCGCTGGATGTCCGAGGCAGGCCTGGTCGAAGTCGACGTGCACTGGCTGAAAGCCGGCCACGCCATCTTCTCGGGCCGCAAGCCGTAGGAGTCTTGATCTTTGTTCCCTCAGGCGCCGGCGTTCACTCCGTTCACTTGGCTTCCGGGCCTGACCGGCCCGCCGGTGCGGTCGCACCGGTCGGCGGCCGCTGCGCTCTCGCCGCCGATTGCCTGCTCACCAGTGGCGCAGGAGGCCCGTCACAAGTAACTCAGGCAGTACGTCCATGGGGAGGCCCACTTGGGCCGACGGGGAGCGACCGCGACCCCGCCGCGCATGCGGCGTAAGCCAAGTGAACGGAGTGAACGCCGGCGCTTGAGGCTAAACAAACAAACCGCGTTCAACACGCCACGATCAACAACATCAGTCACCAACAGGGAAACATCCAACCATGTCCGAGTACACACCGACAGAGCGCAGCCGCGTCAAACGCCTCTACAAGCGCGCGCATTACGATCATGAGACCGTACATCGCCTGATTGATGAAATCGGCACCGGCTCGGTCGGCTATGTGATCGATGGTCAGCCCCATGTCACGCCAACCCTGGTCTGGCGCGAAGGTGACCGTGTCTATTGGCACGGTTCATCGGCCAGCCGCATGCTGCGCCAGGTCAAGACCGGAATTCCCGTCAGCCTGAACGTCTTTCATCTCGATGGCCTGGTACTGGCACGCTCGGGCTTTCATTCCAGCGTCAACTGCCGTTCCGCAACCCTGTTCGGGACAGCCGAAGTGGTGGAAGGCGCCGAAGAACAGGAAGCGTCCCTCAAGGCCTTTCTGGAACGCTTTGTCCCCGGTCACTGGGACACCCTGCGACCAGTCAACAGCCAGGAGCTCAAGGCCACGACCATCGTTGCCATGACGATCGAGGAAGCCAGCGCCAAGATCCGAACCGGCCACTGCGAGGATGACGAGGAAGACTATGCACTCGACATCTGGGCCGGCATCGTGCCCATCCACACGGTGATCGGCGAACCCGAGGACGATCCCCGCCTGAAAGGGGGTGTCGGTCGGCCCGACCATCTCAAGAACATCCGGTTCGGCTGACGGCCGTGCCGACCTTCGAGACGTTGCTCCTGGTGACCGTCGCGGCAGCCATCATGAACGCGCTGCCGGGGCCGTCCCAGCTTTACGTCGTGACACGCACCATCGCCCTGGGCCGGGGAGCCGGGTTTGCTTCGGCCTCTGGCCTGGCAAGCGGGGCGGTCGTGCATGTCGTTCTGGCGTCTACTGGACTGACCGCATTGATGGCTGCGACACCGGCACTGTTTGATGTCGTGCGCTGGATCGGAGTGGCCTATCTCATCTGGCTTGGCATCGCGACCTGGCGCGAGAAGGACGATGCCAACCCGAGCGAGGTCGGCAAGCCGGTGGCACGCCGTTCAGCCTGGCACCTGTTCCGGCAGGGTTTCATCATCGAGGTGCTCAACCCGAAAACGGCCCTGTTCTTTCTGGCGTTCCTGCCGCAATTCGTTTCGCCCGCCAGCCCTGCGCCGGGACTGGAAATGCCGATCCTGGGCCTGCTCGTACCCCTGACAGCTCTGCCCGTCGATCTTGCCATCGCCTTTGGTGCTTCGGCGGCACTCTCGCGCTTGGGCGGGAATCCGTTTGTGGCACGACTGCGCCGGTGGCTTGCCGGCTCGGTACTGGTCGGACTGGGATTGTTTGTTCTGGTCGAGGACGGGCGCTAGAGCCCTGAGACCTCAGCTCGTTGGCGGTATCGGGTTGCAGTACTGGCCCTGGGGCTGGAGCTGGGCGCACAGGATGTCGGCATCCGACTCGGCGCTCAGCGGGCCGGCGAGAATCTGATAATAGGTCGCGCCACCTGCCAGTTGCAGCTTGGCCAACGCTGGTGTGTAGGTCCCCAACAGGCTGTCGAAGCGCACGCGCAGTTCCTGCCATTGGGCCATCGCCGCCTCGACTGTCTTTTCCGAACCAAGGTGCACATGAAAGGCGTTGGCGAGATCCGTGGTTTCCACGGTCCCGGCCGGTGCGGCACCGGTGATGGAAAGATCTGATCCTGCATCGGACAACACGGCAACCGGCAGACCGGCGTCAACGACATCAGGATCTGCCGAGGCCTCCAGATAGGCCGGCAGAAACGGATTGATGCCGCCATCAAGCCAGCCCTTCTGAGCTACGTCGTACCAGGAGCGTGCTTCGACGAAGTCCTGCTCGACACCCAGCCCCTTCTCATAGAGATAACCCAGCTTGAAGGCAGCACTGCCGTGTACGGACTGGGCGGCGCGCCGGTAGAGATTGGCAGCCGAGAGGTAGTCACGCTCGACACCGCGGCCGTCCTCGAACAGGGCAGCAAGATAGAACGCGGCAAGCGGATCGCCCTGCCACACGGCTTTGTCGTACCAGAGCGCAGCGGCATAGGGATCGGGAGCCCCAAAGACACCGGCTTCGTACATGGTCCCGACCACGGTCTGCGCGACGGGGTCGCCTGCCTCAGCGACAGCGATGGTTTCCTGCATGGCGGCCGCATTGGGATCACGCACCGACGGTGTCGGCGGCGCACAACCCGACACCAGCAGAGCCAGCACAACCGCAGCGACCAGCGTACCGCCCGCGAGATTCAAAAGTCGACCACCCGTCCGTTGACTTCCCATTCGCCGTGACGCGTGGGCTCCGGCCCCTTGGAACCGCCATACTCCTTGGGCATGGGCTTGCCATCCGGGCCCAGACGCGGCGCCTCTTCGACAGGTTCGTCCTTCTTTGTGTTCTCGTCGCTCATCGTTTCCTCGCTTGACCGATTGCCCGCCCCAGATTGCGGTCCTGTTCCATGTCGGCATGGTCCGCCACGGCCTGCTGCAGGCGATCATAGACTTCAGGAACAAACTCCATCATACCGCGCGTGTTGAGGTTGAAGCCCAGGGACATCACCTCGTTGGTCGCGGCCAGGTAACCCTTGTCCTCATGATACATGCGATGGAACAGGCGGTAGCGCTTGGTATCGGCCGCAATGACCTGGGTCGTTACCAGGACCGGATCGCCTTCGCGAACCTCATCGAGATAGTTCACGTGGGTTTCGACCACGGCGTATTCGGCGCCGTCGCGTTCATCCTGCAGTCTGGGCGCGTTCATCGTATCCCAGAACGCGGCGGTCGCGTGGTCACAGATCAGCACGTAATAGGCCATGTTGAGGTGACCGTACTCATCGATCCACTCGGGTTTGACGGACGCGCGCAGCTGAAACAGGCGGGGATCGATCTCCATGGAATTCCTCTTGTCTGTGATCGGACCACTGACCGGCACCGGTCGTCGCCACACTTCTAGCCTTTACCTTCACGCACCTGCAACGGCATGATCTGATCTCAGCCTTCAAGGGGATCGTTCATGGCCATTCTGCATTTTTCCGAAGACGAGCTTGCCGGGCGCCGTCAGCGCGCCTGCGAGAAAATGGCAAAGCAGGGCCTGGATGCCGTGCTGCTCTTCAAGCAGGAGAGCATGTATTACCTGACCGGCTATGACACCGGGGGCTACTCGCTCTTCCAGTGCCTGATCCTGCGGGCCGATGGCGATCTCGTTCTGGTTACCCGCTCGGCCGACAAGCTGCAGGCCGCCCACACGTCCATGATTCCCGATGTGCGCATCTGGATCGACAAGGGCGGTGCCAATCCGGCCCACGATGTCGTCGCGGTGCTGAAGGAAAAAGGCCTGGCCGGCAAACAGGTCGGCGTCGAACTCCACGCCTGGTGCCTGACCGGCCAGCGCTGGGAAATGGTGCGCCATGCGCTGGACGGGTTTTGTAATCACTCAGATGCAACCGACCTGATCCAGGGCCTGCGCCTGATCAAGAGCCCCGCCGAAATGGAGTATGTGCGCAAGGCTGGCGCGTTGTGTGACGACGCCCTGAAGGCACTCAACGAAGCCATTGAGCCCGGTGTCGATGAGGGTCTCCTCTACTCCCGCATGATGCAGGCCATTCTGGAAGGCGGCGGCGATCCCGCCGCAAGCCGCCCGATCATCGGTTCCGGTGACGGCGCCATGCTGGTGCGTTACTTCACCGGACGCCAGAAGGTCGGCGCACAGGATCAGGTGCAGCTGGAATACGGCGCTGGTTATCGCCATTACCATGTCGCGATCATGCGCACGGTCCTGACCGGCGTGGCCGGTGAACGCCACAAGGCGATGCATGCCGCCGGCGTCGAAGCACTGGCAGCCTGCCAGGAAGCCGCCCGGCCCGGCGCGACCTATGCCGACATCTATGAAGCCCATGCGCGCGTGGTCGATGCCCATGGCCTGAAGGACTGCCGCCTCAACGCCTGCGGCTATTCCCTCAGCGCCAACTTCCCGCCCTCCTGGATGGAGGAACCCATGATCTATCCCGGCAACACCACCGTGATCGAACCGGGCATGGTGATCTTCATGCACATGATCCTGGTCGATGCCGCCAACACGGTGACCATGAGTCTGGGCGAAACCGGAATCATGCACGAAGACCATTTCGAATCCGTCTCTTCCATGCCGCACGATATGGTGGTGAAGTAGGCGACGTTGAGACCAAGGAGGCCCTTTATGCCCGACCGGCCGTTACGTCTTCCCGATGAACAGGAAATCGCGACCTTCGAGGCCGATGGCGTTGTGGCGCTGAAGGGCGTCTATCAGGACGACTGGGTCGAAGTCCTGCGCCAGGGTGTGGACGAGGCGATGACGACATCGGACCGCTATACGCGCCGCATTCAGGATGCGGGCGAGCCCGACTTCTTCACCGACTACATCGCCTGGAAACGTGCACCCCACATCCGGAAGTTCGTCATGGAGGGTCCGGCGGCCGAGCTGAGTGCAGCGCTGATGCGCTCCACGAAGGCGAACTTCCTGTTCGATGGCGTTTTCGTGAAGGAGCCCGGCGTGACAAAACGCAGCACCTGGCACCAGGACCAGCCCTATTACTGTGTCGAAGGTCGCCAGATTGTCGTGTTGTGGGCTCCGCTGGATCCCTGTCCGGCCTCGGTCAGCCTGCAATGCGTCAAGGGATCGCACCTGCTGGGCAAGGCGTTCCGTCCCGTCAAGTTCCGCGACGGCACCGATTTCGGACGAGGCGCCGATGACGGCTATCTCGACCCGCCCGATGTCGAGCAGACCTTCGCCGACGACATCGTGAGCTTCGATCTGGAACCCGGCGACGTGCTCGCCTTTCACGGCATGACCATGCACGGCGCCCCCGGCAACCCCGGACCCCACCGCCGCCGCGCGACCAACTGCACCTGGGTCGGCGACGACGGCCGCTACATCGAACGTCCCGGTGTCATGGAACCGGATTTCCCCGACTGCGGCCTGAAGACCGGTGACCCCATCGACAGCGCGTATTTTCCCAGAGTGTTTGACGCGGGCGCTTCGGCCTAGCTCTACTCTCCGCGCGGATAGACGATCACGCTGAGAAACCGGACCGGCACATCATGCAGAGTCTCGGGGCCGTGTGGCGCATCGGCATCAAAGAAGAGCGAATCGCCAGGGTCCATGCGGTAACTGCGACCGCCATGGCGGTAGTCCATCGCGCCATCAACGACATAGAGAAACTCCTGGCCGTCATGCTGGAACAGGGGGAAAACCTCGGACTCATGGGTCAGGGTGATCATGTAGGGTTCGACCGCGACCTGTTTGTGCACGCCGTGCCCCAGCAGGGCATATTGATGACCCGCACGCGTCCCGCGCCGCTCGATCTTGAGCCCTTCGCCGGATTTGACATGGCTGGCGTCACGCTGCTCCTCGAATCGCTGGAAAAGCGCGGTGAACGGCACGTTGAGCGCCATGGCCAGCCCCTTCAACGTCGTCAGGGAAGGTGACGTCAGGCCGTTTTCGATCTTCGAGAGCATGCCCGCGGAAAGACCCGCCAGGGAGGCCAGTTCGCCCACGGTCATACCCAGTTTCTTGCGTTGCGTGCGGACCTGGGCACCGATCGCTGCCTCAAGGTCGCGTTCATCATCGGGCGTGCCGTGGGGATTCTGGTTCAGTGCCGTCGCGTCATCGGGTGTCATTGCTGCCTCATGAGCCGAAGACGCCATCCTAGGACGAATCGGTTCCGGGCACACGCCGCCAGCGTGTTTCGATCACGCCATGGGTACCAGAGCTCTGTTCAGATCGAATCATCAAGGAGATGACCTGGCGCCAACCGTATTGCAACGGGACCTGAAGATTCCTGGCGCACCATGAAATGGACTGCCTGACCACGGGAAACCGGGCCCAGCAAGGCCTCTTCTGCCTCGTCCAGATAGAAGATGATCTCAGCGCCACCCTCACTGGGGCGGACAAACCCGTAGCGCTTGGATGCGTTGTACCAGACGATCTCGCCGTTCATGGCGGTGACGTTTCAGGGCAGGCGGAGAGGAAGTCAAGGGAGATGCGAATCGGCAGCCCCGTTTTTCCAACTGCGCCCGTGATTGCACCATTGCCGGATACCGGGCCGAAAATCCCGAAAACACTTGCTCTTGGGCGCGTCATGACTATGATCGCGCCGCCTTGAAGCATGGCCTTCCAGGCAGGTAACAGGGTGGGCCATCGGCCCACTTTTTCGTTTAGGCCGTTGGTTTGCTGAATCTGATTCGGTCTTTTGGCTGTGCGTGAGGTCTATGCCCGACGATCCGGACCCCGGCTTGGCGCACAGGGTTGGATGAAAAGATGAGCCTTGCCGGCGAGATCGAAGGTCTGATCAATCCGACCATCGAAGCCATGGGCTTCCGGGTGGTGCGCGTGAAGTTGTTCGCTGCACCCAGTCGGACGCTGCAGGTGATGGCCGAACGTGAAGACGGCTCGCCGGTCGTGGTCGACGAGTGCGCAAGAATAAGCAGGGCCATTTCGGCTGTGCTGGATGTCGAGGATCCGATCCCGGGCAAGTTTCACCTGGAGGTCAGTTCCACAGGCATCGACCGGCCGCTGGTGCGGCCAGAGGATTTTGACCGCTATGCCGGCTTTGAAGCCGTTGCATCGGTCGACCCGGCCCAGGAAGGGCAGCGCCGCTTTCGCGGCAAGCTGCTGGGACTGGTGGACGGGAAGGTACGGTTTGAACTGAAGGGTGATCGCACGATCGATCTGCCCTTTGCATGCATCGTTGAGGCCAAACTGGTCCTGACCGATGAATTGGTGAAGGCGATGACGCCGCCCAAGGGCGGTCGAGATGAGGAAGTGGAGTAGGAAATGGCAGCCACGGAATCCGTAGCAACGGTTGCATACCAGGAGTTGATCCAGGTTGCTGATGCTGTTGCGCGCGAGAAGGGCATCGAACGCGAAACCGTGGTCGAGGCCATGGAACAGGCAATCCAGCATGCCGGCAAACGCAAGTACGGCCATGAGCTCGACATCCGTGCCGAGATCGACCGTCAGACCGGTGCCGTGCTGCTGCAGCGCTTCATCGAGGTCGTCGAGGAAGTCGAGGATCCCGGTGCCCAGGTGACCCTGGAGGAAGCCAGGCAGCAGAATGAAGTTGCCCAGATTGGTGACTTCATCGCCGAGACCCTGCCCCCGATCGAATTCGGCCGTATTGCCGCCCAGACCGCCAAGCAGGTTATCGTGCAGAAGGTGCGCGAGGCAGAACGCGAGCGTCAGTTCGGCGAATACAAGGATCGCATCGGCGAGATCATCAACGGTCTGGTCAAACGTCCCGAGCACGGCAACTGGGTCATTGACCTGGGCAAGGCCGAAGCCATGTTGCGCCGTGACGATTGCCTTCCGCGCGAGATTCTGCGCCGCGGCGACCGCGTGCGCGCCTATATCTATGACGTGCGGCCGGAACCCCGTGGCCCGCAGATTTTCATCAGCCGCACCCATCCCCAGTTCATGGCCAAGCTGTTTGCCCAGGAAGTCCCTGAAATCTATGACGGCATCATCGAGATCAAGGCTGTTGCCCGTGATCCCGGAAGCCGCGCCAAGATCGCCGTGCTGTCCAACGACAGCGCGATCGACCCGGTCGGCGCCTGCGTGGGCATGCGCGGCAGCCGTGTCCAGGCCGTGGTGAGCGAGCTGGGTGGCGAGAAGATCGATATTATTCCCTGGTCGCCCGATACCGCGACCTTTGTTGTGAACGGCCTCCAGCCTGCCGAAGTGACCAAGGTGGTCATGGACGAGGATGACCGTCGCATGGAAGTCGTGGTGCCCGACGATCAGCTTTCGCTGGCAATCGGACGCCGTGGCCAGAACGTGCGCCTGGCCTCCCAGCTGGTCGGCTGGGACATCGACATCATGACCGAGACCGACGAAAGCGAACGCCGGATCGAGGAGATGCGCATCCGCTCCGAACATCTCATGGAAGCGCTGGATGTTGATGACGTGCTGGCACGCCTGCTGGTGACCGAGGGCTTCAGCGAGGCTGACGAAGTGGCTTATGTCCCCGTTGGCGAACTGGCGGGGATCGATGGTCTGGACGAAGCGATTGCCCAGGAACTGCAGAACCGGGCGCTTTCCTTTGTCGAGGAGCGCGATCAGCAGATGGACGCACGCCGTCGCGAGCTGGGTGTTGATGACGCCATTGCCGAGATCGAGGGCCTGTCGCCGTCAATGATCGTGCAGTTGGGCGAAAAGGGCATCAAGACGCTGGATGACCTGGGCGATCTGGCCAGCGACGAACTGCTGAAGGATTACCTGCCCGACAGCTATCTCAACATGGACGAAGCCAACACCATCATCATGGCCGCACGCGCCCATTGGTTCGATGACGAGGAAGCGCCAGCCGAGGAAGCTGCTGAAGAGACCGAGGCCGAGGAGGAAACGGCATCCTGAACGCAACCGCCATGACGACGCAGACTAGCGAGACAGATGCCGAACGGCGCTGTGTCGCGTCTGGCGTTTCGCTCGGCAAGGATGCGTTGGTGCGCTTTGCACTGGCACCCGACGGCATGGTTGTGCCTGACCTGGCAGAACGTCTGCCGGGCCGGGGAGTCTGGGTGACGGCCCATCGCGATGCGGTGCAGTATGCGGTTTCCAAGGGCCTTTTCTCGCGTGGCTTCAAGACGCGCGCGCTCGCCGATGCCGATCTCGATCAGCTGATCGAGCGGCTGCTGGTCACGCGGGCATGTGATTTGCTCGCCCTGGCGCGTCGCGCCGGTGAGGCCGTGACGGGCTTCGAAAAGTGCCGCGCGGCGCTCTCGCGTGGCGACACGGTGTTGCTGCACGCCTGCGATGGTTCTATGGACGGGCTGCAGAAGCTTGCCGGTGCGGATCATGAACAGGTGATCCGTGTCCTTGATGGCGCCGAACTCGGTTTGCCCTTCGGGCGCGAATCGGCGGTGCATGTTGCCGTAACGCCCGGTGGGCTTGCGGATGGAATTAAGCGTGAATGTTCCCGGTTGGCCGGATTTCGTGGCCTGACCGGTGTCTGGAAGGAAGGACGGTAGCCATGTCAGATGCAGACGACAGCGACAAGAAGTCAAAAACGCTGAGTCTCGGTCGCCCGGGGCGGCTGGAGCTGAAGACGACCGTCGATGGCGGTCAGGTGCGCCAGAGCTTCAGCCATGGCCGATCGAAATCGGTTGCGGTCGAGGTCAAGAAGCGCCGTGTCATCCGGCCTGGCCGCTCCGAAGGAGAGGCGCCGGCTGAACCCGTCGTGGAAAAGGCACCCGAGCCTGAAGTGGTCGAAGCCAAGGCGCCCGAGCCCAAGCCGCGTCGCGATGTTGATACGCCGCGTGGTGCGCGTCCCTCCATGGTGTTGAAGGATCTCACCAACGAAGAACGCGAAGGCCGCGCCCGTGCGCTGGCGCAGGCGCGCAAGGCTGAGGAAGAAGCACGCAAACAGGCCGAAATCGATGCGCAGGCACGCGCCGAGGAAGAAAAACGCCTGAAGGCCGAACGCGCCGAAACCGAGATACGCGAGAAGGAAGAAGAAGCCCGGCGCGAGCGCGAGGAAGAATCGCGTCTGCGCAGCGAGGAACAGGCTCAGCGTCTGGCCAAGAAACAGGCCGATCCGGAAGAAGAGCCCGAAATCGATCTGGCACCCAGCGAGCCCGTGATTGCCGCTCCCTCCAAGCCTTCAGGTGGCGATGACAGCGAAACGCGCAAGGGCAAACGCGAAAAGCGCTCGCCTTTGGCGCCCAAGAACCGTGCCGGCGATCGCCGCCGCAGCGGCAAGCTCACCGTTGCCCAGGCCCTTTCGGGGGACGGCGAACAGGATCGCGCCCGCAGCCAGGCCGCGGCCAAGCGCGCCCGCGACAAGCTGCGCCTGCAGCAGGCCGGACAGCAGCCGTCCACCGGCGAAGCCCGGAAGTTCGTGCGCGAAGTCACGATTCCCGAAGCCATCACAGTCGGCGAACTGGCCAACCGCATGGC
This sequence comes from uncultured Alphaproteobacteria bacterium, assembly GCA_938048755.1. GTDB lineage: Bacteria > Pseudomonadota > Alphaproteobacteria > SP197 > SP197 > SP197. The sequence continues at coordinate 8,989 of CALIUG010000167.1, read as the reverse complement.
GGTTCGCGGCGGCGAGCTGGTCAAGAAACTCATGAACATGGATCAGATGGTGACCATCAACCAGACCATCGACGCCGACACCGCCGAGCTTCTGGTCGAGGAATTCGGTCTCAAGGTGAACCGCGTTTCTGCAGCCGACGTCGAAGTCGGCCTGAAGCAGGACGATGATCCCGACGAGTTGAAGGTCGCACGCCCACCCGTTGTGACCATCATGGGTCACGTCGATCACGGCAAGACCTCACTGCTGGACGCGCTGCGCAAGACCGACATGGTCGGCGGCGAAGCCGGCGGCATTACCCAGCATATCGGCGCCTATCAGGTGACGTTGGCCGGTGGTGAAAAGATCTCGTTCCTGGACACGCCGGGCCATGCCGCCTTCACGGCCATGCGCGCGCGCGGCGCCAGCGTGACCGACATCGTGATTCTGGTGGTGGCCGCCGATGATTCGGTGATGCCCCAGACCCGCGAAGCTATCGATCATGCCAAAGCGGCAGATGTTCCCATCATCGTTGCCATCAACAAATGCGATGTGCCCGGCGCCAATCCCGACAAGGTCCGTCAGGACCTGCTCCAGCATGAGTTGGTGGTTGAGGAAATGGGCGGCGACATCCTGAATGTCGAAGTTTCTGCCCTGAAGGGCACGGGTCTCGACAAGCTGGAGGAGACCATTCTTCTCCAGGCCGAACTGCTGGAGCTCAAGGCCAATCCCAATCGCGCTGCCGAAGGCATCGTGGTCGAAGCCAGGCTTGAAAAGGGCCGCGGCACGGTTGCGACCATGCTGATCCAGCGCGGCACCCTGGAAGTCGGCGACATGGTGGTCGCGGGCAAGGAATGGGGCCGCATCCGCGCTTTGATCAACGACCACGGCAAGCAGATCAAGAAGGCCGGACCTTCGGTTCCCGTCGAGGTGCTTGGCCTGTCGGGAACGCCGGTTGCCGGTGACGAATTCTTCGTCGTCGAGAACGAGAAGCGGGCCCGCGAGATCAGCACCTATCGCGAAGAGCAGGAACGTCAGGACAAGCTCACCTCGGTGGGTCGCAGTTCGGTTGAGCAGCTCTTTGCCAACATCGCGGCCGGATCAGCTGCGGAACTGCCGCTCGTCATCAAGACCGACGTGCACGGTTCCGCCGAAGCGATTTCACACAGCCTGGAACAGATGGGTACCGACGAGGTCAAGCCCCGCATTCTGGTCTCGGCCGTGGGTGGTATCAGCGAGAGCGACGTGACGCTCGCCAAGGCGTCCAACGCCATCATTCTGGGCTTCAACGTGCGCGCCAACAGCCAGGCCCGCCAGCTGGCCGAGAAGGAAGGCGTGGAGCTGCGTTACTACCGCATCATCTATGAACTTCTCGATGAGGCAAAAGCCATGCTTTCGGGCATGCTGGCACCCTCCACCCACGAGAAGGTCCTTGGTGCGGCCCAGGTGCTCGACACCTTTGAAATCTCCAAGGTCGGCCGTATTGCCGGCTGCCGTATCATGGATGGTCTCGTCCGCCGCACCGCACGCGTACGCCTGCTGCGCGACGGCCAGATCATGTTCGACGGCGCCATAAAATCCCTACGCCATCACAAGGACGAAGTCCGCGAGATCAAGCAGGGCAGCGAGTGCGGCATTCAGCTCGAAGGCTATCATGACATGGAAGTCGGCGACGAGATCGAGGCTTATGAGCTGACCGAGGTCGCCCGCAGCCTTGATGATTGAATCGTTTGATGTTCCCTCAAGCGCCGGGCGCATGCTCCGCATGCTTGGCTTTCGCGCCTGGCGACGCGGGGTCGCAGTTGCTCCCCGTCGGCCCAAGCGGGCCTCCCCATGGACGCGCCACCTGAGCTGTTTGTGGGACGCCCCTTGCACTGCTGGTGAACAGGCATTCGGCGGCGAGAGCGAAGCGGCCGCCGACCGGTGCGACCGCACCGGCGCCGCGCATGCGGCGGAAGCCAAACGAGCGGAGCGAGTGCCGGCGACTGAGGCTAGATAAAAGCGAAGCGACCCATGCCCAAGAGAAAGAACAACAATGCCATTCCCGGCCAGCGTCAGCTTCGCGTCGGTGAGGAAGTCCGTCATGTCCTGTCGGAACTCTTCACCCGTGGTGAAGTCCATGACAAGGCGTTATCAGGCCGCACCATCACGATTTCGGAAGTGCGCATGAGTCCGGACCTGCGGCACGCCACCTGTTTCGTGATGCCGCTGGGCGGCGAGGACATCGATGAGGTTCTGGTCGGCCTGAAACGTGCCGCCCCGTTCCTGCGCGGAGAAGTCGGGCGGCGTATCCGGCTGCGTCTGGTTCCCGAACTCAGGTTCAAGGCCGATATGGGCTTCGATCATGCCCAGCGCATCGACGCATTGCTCAAAGGCACCGATGACGTCTGATCATCGCTGCGGTTCCTGTTGGACCTGGCCGCGCCATGGCGCGTAGGCGCAAGGGGCAAAAGGTCGACGGCTGGATCATTGTCGACAAACCCACCGGCATGACCTCGACCCAGGTGATCGGCCGTGTGCGCCGTGCCACCCAGGCCGCCAAGCTGGGCCATGGCGGAACTCTGGATCCCGAGGCAACCGGCCTGCTGCCGATCGCACTGGGCGAAGCAACCAAGACCATTCCCTGGTGTCAGGACGGCTCCAAGGTCTACACCTTCACGATCCGCTGGGGCGTGGCGACCACCACCCACGACGCAGAAGGCGAGGTCACTGCTGAGAGCGATGTGCGCCCGACTCGAGCGGCGATCGAAGCAGCGATTCCCGTCTTTACCGGCACGATCACCCAGATTCCGCCCATCTTTTCGGCCCTGAAGATTGATGGCGAACGTGCCTATGATCTCGCCAGGCGCGGGGAAATGCCGGAAATGAAGCCCCGCCAAGTCGACATCGCGTATCTGAAACTGACCGATATGCCCGATGACGATCATGCCAGTTTCGAGGTTCTGTGCGGCAAAGGGACCTATGTACGTGCTCTGGGCCGGGACATCGCCGCACACCTGGGAACCCTGGGTCACGTGCCGGCCCTGCGGCGCACGCGCGTGGGCCCCTTTACCGAGGCCATGGCGATTTCAGTGGATAAACTCGATCAATATGGTAATGAACCGCCGCCTTTCGAGGCGCTTTTGCCCGTGGAGACGGCGCTGGACGACATCCCGGCGCTCGCCATTACGGAGGCCATGGCCAACCTGCTCCGGCAGGGACAGCCGGTCAAAGCTCCCGAAAGTTGCAACGGTACCGTTCAGGTCCATGACGATGTTGGCCTTGTCGCACTTGGCGAGGTCCACGAAGGCATCCTGAAACCGTTGCGTGTTTTCAACCTGAACGAAAAGAGAGGCCACGATGTCGATAACGGCTGAACGCAAGACCGAACTCATCAAGGAATTCGGTCGTGGTACAGACGACACCGGTTCGCCTGAGGTCCAGGTCGCGATCCTGACGGAACGCATCACCAACCTTACCGAACATTTCAAGACACACCGCAAGGACAAGCATTCCCGCCGCGGCCTGCTGATGTTGGTCAGCCGCCGCCGCTCCCTGCTTGATTATCTGCGGGGTGTGAACGAAGAGCGTTATCAGACGCTCATCAAGACACTCGGCATCCGGCGTTGATCGGGCCACGGCGGGGACGCGCAATCGCGTCCCCGTTCGTGATTCGACAACATGAAGCTGGATGGAATCCGAGCCGACACGGCAAATCCGTGTGGCGCCCATGGGGGGCGTCATGAAATCGACGTTCACAGGAACATCACTTTCACAGACAACCAGGCCGCATACGGGGGCCAGGACCGCGTCTGACATGAACGAATTGCCGTTTGATCCGTAGGAAGAGGAAGAGAAAGACTCAATGTTTACCATTCACACGAAAGAAGTTGTCTGGGGCGGGCGCAAGCTGACGCTGGAAACCGGACGCATTGCCAGGCAGGCCGACGCGGCCGTGCTGGCGACCTATGGCGAAACCACCGTGCTGTGCACGGCTGTCGCCCAGAAAACGCCCAAAGAGGGCATCGACTTTTTCCCGCTCACCGTGAACTACCAGGAAAAGGCGTTCGCGGCGGGCAAGATCCCCGGTGGATTCTTCAAGCGTGAAGGCCGCCCGGCGGAAAAGGAAACCCTTGCTTCGCGCATTATCGACCGGTGCATCCGTCCGCTCTTTGCGCCGGGTTTCCGCAACGAAACCCAGGTGATCTGCACGGTTCTCAGCCACGATCTCGAGAACGATCCCGACATCGTCGCTCTGGTCGGCGCTTCGGCCGCACTCACCCTTTCGGGCATTCCCTTCATGGGCCCCATCGGCGGTGCGCGCATGGGTTACATCGATGACGAATACGTCATCAATCCGACCCTGCAGCAGATGGCCGACACCAAGCTCGACCTGGTGGTTGCAGGACGTTCCGATGCCATCATGATGGTGGAGTCCGAAGCCCACGAGCTTTCCGAAGATGTCATGCTGGGCGCGGTGATGTTTGCCCAGAAGGAGTTCCAGACCGTCATCCAGGCGATCATCGAACTGGCCGAAGCCTGTGCCAAGGAGCCCTGGGATATCCCCGAGCCCGAGGATCACAGCGCTCTGGAGGCCAAGATCAAGGATCTCTGTGGCGATGCGCTCATCGAGGCATTCAAGGAGCCCGAGAAGATGGCGCGCCAGGACAAGGTCGCCGCTGCCAAGCAGATCGCCAAGGATCACTTCGCCGATGACGAAGACGTTCCCGGTGGCCTGCTTTCAGCACTCCTGAAGAAGATTGAAAAGCACACCCTGCGTGAAGCCACGCTTTCGACCGGTATCCGTGTCGATGGCCGCGACACCAAGACCGTGCGACCGATCGTTTCGGAAGTTGGTGTTCTGACCCGTTCGCACGGTTCGGCGCTGTTCACCCGCGGCGAAACCCAGGCCCTGGTCACAACCACGCTGGGTACCGGTCAGGACGAGCAGATCATGGATGCGCTCGAGGGCGAGTACCGCGAGCACTTCATGCTGCATTACAACTTCCCGCCCTATTCGGTCGGTGAAGCCTCGTTCATGCGTTCGCCCGGCCGTCGCGAGATCGGCCACGGCAAGCTGGCATGGCGCGCTCTGCGTCCCCTGCTGCCTGCCAAGGAAGACTTCCCCTACACCATCCGCATCGTCTCGGAGATCACCGAGTCGAACGGCTCGTCCTCAATGGCGTCGGTGTGTGGTGGTTCGCTTGCGCTGATGGATGCCGGTGTTCCGCTCAAGCGTCCCTGCGCGGGTATCGCCATGGGCCTGATCAAAGAAGACGACCGTTATGCCGTCCTGTCGGACATTCTGGGTGATGAAGATCATCTGGGTGACATGGACTTCAAGGTTGCGGGTACCGATCAGGGCATCACCAGCCTGCAGATGGACATCAAGATCGCCGGTATTACCGAAGAGATCATGAAGGTCGCTCTGGGCCAGGCCAAGGAAGGGCGTCTGCACATCCTGGGCGAAATGGGCAAGGCGATTGGTGCCGGACGCGAGTCGATCTCCGACTTCGCACCACGTATCACCACCATGCAGATCCCGACCGACAAGATCCGCGACATCATCGGCCCCGGTGGCAAGATGATCCGTGAGATCACCGAAGTCTCGGGCACCAAGATCGACATCGATGATGACGGAACGCTGAAGATTGCTTCGGCCGACCAGACTGCCACGGACACGGCCATCGCCATGATCCGTGACATCGTTGCCGAGCCTGAGGTTGGCGAGATCTATGACGGCAAGGTCGTGAAGTGCATGGACTTCGGTGCCTTCGTGAACTTCATCGGCAAGCGCGACGGCCTGGTTCACATTTCCGAACTGGCCGAAGGCCGGGTCGGTCAGGTGACCGATGTCGTCAAGGAAGACGATATGGTCAAGGTCAAGGTGCTGGGCGTCGATGACCGCGGCAAGATCAAGCTTTCCATGCGTGTCGTCGATCAGGAAACCGGCGAGGACATCTCGGCCCAGATGGCCGAACGCGATGCCGCCCGTCGTGCCGAGCGCGACGCGCGCAAGGCCGAAGGCGGCGGTGACGAGGACAAGGGCGGCGAAGATCGCCCGCGCCGTCGTCGTCCGCGGAACGATGACTGATTGATCGGTGTTGAATCGGCACGGCCGGGCGGTACGCTTTTACCGTCCGGCCGTTGTCGTTAAGATGACTGGGAAACAGGACGGGACAGGGTGTGAAATCGCTTAACGCTATTCGAATTTCCGGACGTGAAGCGCTTCCGCTGGTGGAAGGTGGCAAGGGTATTGCCGTTTCCAACGGCGAAAGTTCCGGTGCTTGGGCCGCCTGTGGCGGCGTTGGGACCTTCTCGGGCGTCAATGCCGACTTCACGGGTGAAGACGGCAAAATGGTCGAGCAGATCTATCACGGCAAGAGCCGCCGTGACCGGCACGAAGAACTTGTTGCCTATGGCATCAAGGGTGGCATCCACCAGGCACAGGTCGCCCATGAGCTTTCGGGCGGCAATGGCGCGATCCACATGAACGTGCTGTGGGAAATGGGCGGTTGCGAGCGCATCCTCCATGGCGTGCTCGAAGGCGCCAAGGGTGTGGTCAACGGCGTGACCTGCGGCGCGGGCATGCCCTACAAGATGGCCCAGATCTGCGCCGAATACGGCGTCTATTACTACCCCATCATCAGTTCGGCCCGGGCCTTCCAGATTCTCTGGAAGCGGGCCTATCACCGCTTCCCCGAATGGCTGGGCGGCGTGGTCTATGAAGACCCCTGGCGCGCCGGTGGCCATAACGGCCTCTCCAATGTCGAGGACCCCCAGGTGCCCGAAGACCCGTATCCCCGGGTTGCGGCACTGCGCAAGGTGATGATTGCCTGTGGCCTCGAAGAAACCCCGATTGTCATGGCAGGCGGTGTCTGGCGCATCGACGAATGGGAAGACTGGCTCGACAATCCCGAGATCGGACCAATCTGCTTCCAGTTCGGCACACGCCCACTGCTGACCCAGGAGAGCCCGATTTCAGACACCTGGAAGCGCCGGCTCCCGACCCTGCGCGAGGGCGAGATCTACCTTAACCGTTTCAGCCCGACCGGGTTCTATTCCTCTGCGGTCGAAAACAGCTTCCTGATGGAACTGAAGGGTCGCAACGAACGCCAGGTAGCTTACGCAACCGAAGAAGTCGGCGACCATGTCGTCGAGTTCAAGTTCGGCCCGCGCGGCCGTGGCGTCTGGCTCACCGAACATGACGAAGTCCATGTGCGCGACTGGCTGGCGGCAGGGTTTACCGAGCCCTTGAAAACGCCGGATTCGACACTGGTCTTTGTGACCCCTGAAAAGTCACACCAGATTCGCAGCCACCAGGTCGGATGCATGGGCTGCCTCAGCCAGTGCCGTTTCTCGAACTGGAAATGCGATGAAGGCGGCACGACGGGCAAAAAACCGGACCCCCGCAGCTTCTGCATTCAGAAGACCCTGCAGAGCATCAGCCACAGCGATGATATCGAAACCCAGCTGATGTTTGCCGGCCACAACGCCTACCGATTCGCCAGCGATCCCTGGTACGCCGACGGCTTCGTGCCCACTGTGGCCCAGCTCATGGAACGCCTGCAGACCGGTCAGTAGAAGGTCACAGAACCTTGCCGGGATTCATGATCCCATTTGGATCCAGAGCCCGTTTGACCGCCCGCATGGTCTCCAGCAGTTCAGGCTGGCCCAGCCTGGCCAGATGCCCACGTTTTTCCAGACCGATGCCGTGCTCCGCACTGAAGGAGCCACCAAGGGCCTGCAGGCCGTCAAACATGGCGTGATCGACGGCATCGTGCAGCTCGGGCATGGGCGTCCCCCGGGTCACGGTGAGATGCAGGTTGCCGTCACCCAGATGACCAAACATCAGAACGACCAGCGCAGGATCGATGGCGGCCATCCTGGTGAAGAGATCATCGGTGTAGGTCTGCATGTGCGCATGGGGCACCGAGATATCGTACCAGAAGCCATGAGGGAGATCCTTGTCAGCTTCAAAACTGTCTTCGCGGATCTGCCAGATGCGGCGGCGTTCCTCGCCACTCTTGGCAATCACGGCATCGCTCGCCTCTTCGGCCTCCAGGACATCAGCCAGCAGTTCCTCCAGAACAAGTTGGCCGGTTTCGGCATCGGACGCAGCAAACTCGACCAGCAGAAAGAGAGCGTCCTCAGGGGCAAAGCCCAGCACGCTCTCCAGTTTCAGAGCCTTGGCGGTCAGGCGTGCATGGGTCGGCCACATGATCTCGCAGGCAAGCAGGGTTCCCCTGGACGTGCCATGAAGGCGCCTGAAGATCTTGAGTGCGTCGTCCGAGCTGGAGCAGGAAACCAGTGCGGTGACGGCATCACGGTCTTCGGGCACCAGGTCCAGAACGGCAGATGTCACGATCCCAAGCGTACCTTCGGCACCGATCAGGAGCTGCTTGAGGTCATATCCCTCATTGGCCTTCACGACCCGCTTGAGATCCGAAAGCACCGTGCCGTCGGCCAGCACGACCTCCAGGCCCAGAACACGATGGCGCATGGTGCCATAGCGAAAGGCCTCGATGCCTCCGGCATTGGTCGAAATCATGCCGCCAATCGTGGCGCTGTCGCGGGCTGCAAGATCGATCCCGGTGGAGAGACCATGTTCGCCGGCAGCAGCCTGAACCGCCGAGAGTACGACACCGGCCTCCACCAGCGCGGTGCCGCCCTGGACATCAAGATCGAGAATCCGGTTCATCCGGGTCATGTCGATGACCACCTGCCCGACCTGCGATTGCGCGGCTCCGGCGAGCCCCGTGCGGCCGCCCTGGGGCACCAGAGCAACGCCATGGGCTGAGCAAAGGCGGACAATGGCCGCGACCTGATCCGTACGTTTCGGAAACACCACAACATCGGCGTCGAGGTTGGCCTTGTCGAAGCCGGGATCGAGGGTTTCGATGACATTGCCGTGACGCAAGGCACCCGCGTCCACGGTTGCGGCAAGGGCTTCGAGAAAGGCGGCAGAGGGTGTTTCCATGGGGCGAAGTGTGGCCCGATCCGCCGGGCCGTGGTAGGCAAATTTGGCCTTCT
>CALIUG010000166.1 GCA_938048755.1 uncultured Alphaproteobacteria bacterium | reverse complement strand
TGCAGGTGGGTCGGGATGAACCATCGCAGCCCCTGCACGAGACCTCGGACGAAGGCTGGCACTATGGCATCGACATCAACCTGACCAGTGCGTTTCTGGTCACCCGGGCTGTGTTGCCTGGCATGATGGAGCGCAAGTATGGTCGTATCGTCCATATGTCCTCGGTGACGGGCCCCGTTGTCGGTATTCATGGCAGCGCAGTTTATGGCGCGTCCAAAGCCGGCATGCTGGGCATGGCCAAGTCCCTGGCGATCGAGGCCGGGTCCTTCAACATTACCGTCAACTGCATCGGGCCCGGTTGGATCGAGACGGAATCCAGCGGCGAGGACGAGATTGTCGCGGGCCGTTACACACCTGCCGGGCGCCCGGGAACGCCAGACGAAATCGGGCATGTTGCCGTATTTCTGGCGAGCGAAGAGGCGAGCTATCTCACAGGCCAACTGATTGTCGTGGATGGCGGCAACACGTTGCAGGAACACAAGGTCGCGTTCGACCGGGGAAGATAGTCTTTCTCCGATCAATTGATTGCCGGACGCGCAGTTTGCGCGAATGATGCACTTTGACGATGTACAGGGGGAGCAGGTCATGAGCGGAACGGATGAGGTCGACTACAGAATCGAGGGCACCAGCACGCAGTATGTCGAGATCGAGCTTGATCCCGGCGAGAGCGCCGTCGCTGAGGCCGGCGCCATGATGTACAAGGATGCCGACATCGAAATGTCTTCAATTCTGGGGGATGCATCAGGTCAGGAAGGCGGTTTTTTCGGCAAACTGGCCGGCGCAGGAAAACGCCTGATCTCGGGTGAGGGGCTTTTCACCACTGTCTTTACGCACAATGGCTCGGGCAAGGCACATGTGGGGTTCTCCGCTCCTTACCCAGGCACCATCCTGCCCATCAAGCTCTCGGATGTGGGCGGTACCTTGATCTGCCAGAAGGACAGCTTTCTGGCGGCTGCCAAGGGCGTGTCGATGGGCATCGCCTTCAAGAAGAAAATCCTGACCGGACTGTTCGGGGGCGAGGGATTCATCCTCCAGAAGCTGGATGGCGATGGCTGGGTGTTCGTTCATATGGGCGGTTCGCTCATCAAACGCGAACTCAAGCCCGGCGAGGTTCTGCATGCTGATACAGGCTGTCTGGCCGCCATGACGTCCGACGTCGAATATGACGTCGAGTCCGTGGGTGGCATCAAGAGCATGATGTTTGCCGGGGAAGGTTTCTTTTTCATCCGGCTGAAGGGGCCAGGAACCGTCTGGCTTCAGAGCCTGCCGTTCTCGCGGCTTGCCGGACGCATGTGGGCCGCTGCTCCGCAATCGAATTCAGGCGAGAGCGTCGGTGAGGGCTCCGTCATTGGCGGACTGGGTTCTCTCCTGAAGAATTGAGTTCCTGCGCGGCCTAGCTGCTGCCGGCGACGCGAAGCAGGTTCTCAAGCCAAGCCTTGCTCGCGGTACTGCCGTCGGCGAGGCGTCTTTTGAGGCCTTCGAATCCAACATCAGCTTCAAGTGCCGACTCCACACCCACGCAACAGGAGCTGCGGTTGCGCGCGGTCATGATATTTTCCTGAACGAATACGACCTGGCCGATGTCTCGACGATCCTTGAGCCGGTCAGATTTGTCGAAGGGCATGGGTGGCTCCAATCATCCGTGGGTCTTGAGACGGTCAACCGGGATGAACACGATCAACCGGACCAAGTGGGCGCACTATAATCGTTGTCTCAATCAAGATAATGAGTCTTATTTAGGGAACATTAATTAATGATTTGAGATAAATGGACCGTTTCAACGGAATGAGAATTTTTGCGGCAGTGGTCGAGGAAGGTGGATTCTCGGCGGCTGCGCGTGTTTTGCGTATTCCCCTGCCGACGGTATCGCGGAAGGTTTCCGAACTGGAAGATCACCTCGGTGTGCGGCTCCTGGTGCGAACGACACGCAAGGTTTCGGTTACCGAGAGCGGGCGGCGCTACTATGAAGACGCGCTTCGTATTCTCCATGATGTCGAGGCTGCCGAGCGAGAGATCGCGGGCGAATTCAGTGGCGCGAAAGGGCTTCTGACGATCACAGCGCCAGAGCTGTTCGCGCGCCGTCATGTTCTTCCGGTGGTCCACGACGTCATGCGGAAGCATGAGGACATCAGGGTGCGACTGATCGCAACCAACCGTGTGCTCGACCTAGACGATGATGGTGTGGACCTGGCCGTGCGGATCGGCGCGTTGTCCTCAAGTGCACTGCATGCCGTCAGGCTGGGCAGCATGCGTCAGGTCATCTGCGCGTGTCCCGGCTATCTCGATTCCGTGGGTCGGCCCTCGTCGCCTCACGACCTGCTGGATTACACCTGCATCGGGTTCAGCCGATGGAACGCGACTGAGGTCTGGAAGTTTGCTTCCAGGTCAAACCGGAAACTGGAGATCAAGCCGACTCCGCGGATCACGCTTGATTCGGCCGATGCCGTGGTCGACACACTCCGCTCAATCGGCGGCTTTGCGCCATTCTTCCTTTACCAGGTCGCCCCCGAGATTGCTGCTGGTCACCTAGAGATTGTTCTCCAGGACTTCGAGGTCGAGCCGGCCCCGGTCAACATGCTGATCGCACACCCTTCACCCGCGCCAAGGAAGGTTGCTGCCTTTCTCGAGGAGGCCTTGCCGTCTCTCAAGACCAACTTGAGCGCGCTGTAAAGGCGAGACGCTGGAGTCCTTCTCACACTTGACGGTGACCTTCCCAGATATCGAAGGAAGCCGGGAAGGTCTCTTCGATGGCGACATTGTCCGGCCAATAGTCGGCGAACTGACTCCAGGCGTGATCGGTGGAATCGCGCACGTCGTTCAGGAGTTCTTTCTCGTCCCAGACCGTCAGGCGCCCGTCTTCGACCAGCAGATTGCCCTGGACCATGACGTGTTTGACGACTTCGCCGTCGCAGCACTGGACCAGCGCCTTGATCGGATCCAGGAACGGCCCGATGCGCATTCTGGCGAAATCACAGATCACGATATCTGCCGCACTGCCGGCTTCAAGCCTGCCGAGGTCCGGGCGGTTGAGCCCTTTTGCACCGCCCAACGTGGCGGCATTGAAGACATCGCGGGTGCGGGCGTTTTCGTGGTCACGATCGGCAATCTTGCCCATCAGGGAGGCGAACTTCATCTCGCCCAAGATGTCCTGGGGGTAGCTGTCGGTTCCCATGGCCATGGGAACACCGGCATCGAGATAACGCTGGAAGGACTCCAGGTGCAGGCCACGGCGCGCAAAGACCAGGGGACAATGGGCAATCGTGGTTCCGGTTTCGGCGAGCCTGGCGAGATCATCGCCATAGGGAAAGGCGATCTGACTGTGCCCGGCGTTATAGAGCCCGTGACCCAGGATGACTTCTGGTCCCAGGAAACCCAGTTCATGCAGCATGGAAACCGGTGTCAGGCCGTGCTCGCGGATCGAGTCATGGGTTTCCAGGACCGATTCCGCACAGTGTGTTGTGATACCGACGTTCAGTGCCTTTGCCGCTTCCTTGGTGCGGCGCAGCAGATCGTGGGTTGCAGTGTGATACTCCAGCGGCACCAGGATGCCGCGGATACGTCCATCAAAGGCACCGTCGTAGTTCTCGATGAAACTGACGGCTTTCTCCAGGCCGCGCAGCCCGGCCTCTTCGTCCCAGTGCATGCGGTGACGTCCACCCTGGTCGAAATAGTGTTGCGCGGAGGCGTAACCCGGCGAGGTGTAGAGCCTGATGCCCAGTTCCCCGGCGAGTTCGACCATGGGACCCATGCCGCCGCCTTCGGAACCACCACCGAGCTCGCCGCCCATGTCGACCACGGTTGTCGCGCCGCACTTCAGAAGGGAAGCGAGGCTGAACCGGATGCCGGCTTTGGGGCGTTCGTGATCGTGGATGGTCGGGCCGTTGATGCCCTTGCCCGTGCAGTAGTTGAGGAAGCCTGAACGGAACAGGTCACGGCGACCGCCGTCGAAGACCATGCGGTCTCCTGCATGGGCACCGACATGGCTGTGGACGTTGACGAGGCCGGGCATCACCAGGTCGCTACTGGCGTCGATCTCTTGATCGGCGTCTCCGTCCCAATCCTTGCCGACGAACGTGACGGTTCCGCCCCGCACGATGACAACGCCATCCCGGATGATGCGATGGTGCGTGCCGTCAAACGCGACAATCCAGCCGCCGCGGATGCGGGTTACGGTTTCTTCAGGCATGGCAATCTCCCGTCAACGTGTTGTGTGAGACTATCAGCCGCGCCGCCTGGTTCCAGTGATGGCGTGTCGGGCGTCCTGATTGTTATGGCTTAGCGCATCGGTTCTAATGTCATGACAGATGATTGTCTGATGCTGAAACTCGGCGGGAAGGTTGGGCCATGACGGAAAGTTTGGAGATACGTCCGCTGACGGGTGCCCTGGGTGCGGAGATCGTTGGCGTCGATCTCTCCGGAGAACTCTCGAATCAGCAGTTCGACCGGATCCACCAGGCCTGGCTCGATTACCTGGTGATCTACTTCCGTGACCAGACTCTCACACCCCAACAGCATCGCGATTTTGCAGCACGGTTCAGTCCGCTTGAAGCACATCCCTATGTCGAGAGCATTGAGGGAGTGCCCGAGATCATTGCCATTGTGAAGGAGCCTGACGAACACAAGAACTGGGGAGGCCCCTGGCATGCGGATGTGACCTTCAAGTCGGAACCTTCAAACGGCGCTGCACTCTATGCAGTCGAGGTTCCCGACTATGGCGGTGATACCGGCTTTGCCAATCTCTACCTGGCTTACGAGACACTTTCGGACGGCATGAAGGAGATGCTTGGTGCACTGCGTGCGGTGCATTCTTCCCACGGCATGGATTACTACGATAGCTTCAAGGGCATGAAGGCCAAGGCCGGTATCGGTGATGAGGCAACGCACCCTGTGGTGATCACCCATCCCCAGACCGGTCGCAAGGCGCTCTTTGTCAATCGGATCTACACAAAGCGGTTCGAGAACATGACGGTCGAGGAAAGCCGTCCGTTGCTCGCGTTTCTGTTTTCACATTCCGAGCGGCCGGAGTTCACCTGCCGGATGCATTGGGAGAAGGGGACGCTGGGTCTCTGGGACAATCGCGTGACGATGCATTGCGCCATTGATGACGACTTTCGCGCCCGTAACGGAGAGCGCGGCTTCCGGCGGGTCGTGCACCGCGCGACCATGGCCGGCGAACGTCCAGTCTAGGTGGCTTTGCTCTCCTGCCACTTGGCGAGGGCGTCATGGGGTGATTTCCTGCTTCCGCTACCACCTGAATCAACGGGAGTGGTCAGTTCCACGACATAAGCGTTGGGATCACGGAAATAGATCGAGTGAATGAACCCATGGTCAGCGATGCCGCGGGTTTCGATACCGGCGGCCTTGCCCCTGGCGAACATGTCCTTGAGCGTATCCATATCGACTTCAAGCGCGATATGGAGGTCGAAATCGTGCTGATCCTTGAACTCGAAGGGATCATCGGGTGCTTCGAAGAAGGCGATGAAGGAACCGTCACCCATTTCGTAGAAGCTATGGAGCACCTTCGAGTCACGTCCGGTCATGGTTGTGTTGATTTCGAAGGCATTGGCGAGCGGCAATCCCAGAAATCCTTCGTAAAACGCACGTGTCTCTTCGGAATCCCGACAACGGTATGCTGCGTGATGCAGACCTTGAATGGGTGTATCGGCCATGGTGCATGCTCCCTTCGTTGCCCTGGATATTGGTTGTGTTCTGCCGGATATCCAGTGGATCTAATGAAAGTCCCGCGACTTGGGGATGACCTGCGCGTTGCGCGGATGACGGTTGAGGCTGGCCGGCAGGGAACGGTTGACGTGATCGGCGCGTGCCGTGTCCACGGGCATGGGATCAAGCGAAAGGCGGTCCAGAACATCGGTCCGGTCTTCCAGAACATCGGCAACAAGGTGAATGACCTTCTTTTCGCGCTGGATCGCGCCTTTCACCGCCAGGAGCCGGGCGCCCATGATCACCGGGCGGTACTGCGCCATGACCTTGGGCCAGACAACCAGATTGGCGACGCCGGTTTCATCTTCCAGGGTGATGAAGCAGACGCCCTTGGCACTGCCGGGACGCTGGCGCACAAGCACAAGACCCGCGAGGGAAACCTTCTGGCCATTGCGTGTGGTCATCAGGTCACCGGCCATGAGGTAGCCCTGTGAGGCAAGGCTCTTGCGCAGGAAGGACATGGGGTGGGCTTTGAGCGAAAGGCGCAGGGTCTGATAGTCCGCCACGACATGTTCGCATTTGGGCATGGCAGGGAGTTGTACAGGGATCTCGGTGCCTTCTTCACGCGCTTCATGAAAGGCAAAGAGCGGCAGATCGGGAGCGTCCCGGAGCGCGCGCGTTTCCCACAGGGCCTGACGCCGGTCGAGTCCCAGGGAGCGGAAGGCATCGGCGGCGGCAAGGATGCGCAGAGGCGCGGTTGTGAGGCCGCTTCGTGTCTTGAGGTCCTCGATGTCCTGAAACGGTCCGTCACGCGCTGCAACGATACGCTCTGCGGCCTCCCGGCCCAGGCTGTCGATCTGACGTAATCCCATGCGCAGTGCGAACGTGCCAGGCCCTGTGGGCTCCAGGATGTTGTCCCAGTCGCTGAAGCTGACATCGGGCGCGCGCACCTCGACAGCATGTTCGCGGGCATCGCGGACGATCTGTGCGGGGGCGTAGAACCCCATAGGCTGCGCGTTCAGAAGACCGCAGGCGAAGACGTCGGGGTAATGGCACTTCAGCCAGCTTGAGACGTAGACGAGCAGAGCGAAGCTTGCAGCGTGGCTTTCCGGGAACCCGTATTCGCCGAAGCCTTTGATCTGGTTGAAACAGTGATGTGAGAACTCGGCGTCATAACCCCGCTCGATCATGCGCCCGACCATCTTGTCCTGGAGCTCCTCGATGGTGCCGCGTGAGCGGAAGGTCGCCATGGCCTTGCGCAACTGGTTGGCTTCTTCGGGACTGAACCGGGCGGCTTCGATGGCGATCTTCATCGCCTGTTCCTGAAAGATCGGCACACCCTTGGTGCGCGAGAGAATGTTCCTGAGTTCGTCAGGGTCGTGCTCAGGGCCGGGTGAAGGATATTCCTCGGGCTCTTCTCCGTTACGGCGGCGCAGATAGGGATGCACCATGTCGCCCTGAATGGGCCCGGGCCGCACGATGGCGACCTCGATCACCAGATCATAGAAGGTGCGCGGGCGCAGCCGTGGCAGCATGTTCATCTGTGCACGGCTTTCGACCTGGAAGACGCCGACGGAATCGCCCTCGCACAGCATGTCGTAAACTGCTTCATCCTCGCCGGGTACATCGGCCAGGGTCCAGCGTTCGCCATAGTGGTTTTCGATGAGGTCGAAACACTTGCGGATACAGGTCAGCATGCCCAGCGCGAGCACATCGATTTTGAGAATGCCCAGGGCGTCGATGTCATCCTTGTCCCATTCGATGAAGGAACGCTCCGGCATGGCACCGTTGCCGATGGGCACATTCGTGATCAACGGGTTCTGCGTCAGGATGAAACCGCCGACATGCTGGGAAAGGTGCCGGGGCATGCCGATCAGTTGATCGGCCAGATAGATCACCCGCCGCAAATGCGGATCGTTGATGTTGAGACCTGCCTCCGTGACGTGATCGGTACTGACTTCGCTGCCCCAACTGCCCCAGATCGTCTTGGCGAGCGTGGTGGTGATGTCTTCGCTCAGCCCCATCACCTTGCCGACTTCTCGTAATGCGCTGCGGGGACGGTAGTGGATGACCGTGGCGCACAGGCCCGCACGGTCACGCCCGTATTTGGCATAGATGTGCTGGATCACTTCCTCGCGCCGCTCATGCTCGAAATCGACATCGATATCGGGCGGTTCCTTGCGCTCCTCGGAAATGAACCGTTCGAACAGAAGATCGTGCTGGGCCGGATCGACGGCGGTGATGCCCAGGACATAACAGACCGCACTGTTGGCTGCTGAACCGCGGCCCTGGCACAGGATGGGTGGGGAAACCTCTTCGCGGGCAAAGACGATGATGTCGTGGATGGTGAGGAAGTAACGCGCGATATCGAGCTTCTCGATCATCGTCAGCTCCTTGTTGAGCGTTGCGCGGACCTTTTCGGGAACGCCATCGGGGTAACGCTCGGCCGCGCCTTTCCACGTCAGTTCTTCAAGGTATTCCTGAGGATTGTGACCATCGGGCACCGTCTCGTCTGGGTATTCGTAAGCCAGTTCTTCCAGATTGAACCGGCAGGCATCCGCGACCGTTCGTGTTGCCCGGATCGCATGGGGCCATTCTGCGAAAAGCCGCTGCATCGTTTCGGGTGATTTCAGATGCCGCTCGCCGTTGGCCTGCAGCAGGAAACCCGCCCGCGCCATGGTCGTCTTCTCGCGGATACAGGTCATGACGTCCTGTAGCGGCCGTCGTTCGGGCGCGTGATAGAGAACATCGTTGGTCGCCAGGATCGACATGCCGTACCGCTGTGCCAGCCGGTCCAGCCGGTTGATGCGCGCCCTGTCGTCGCCCTGGTAAAGATAACTTGCCGCGATATGGCCAAGCTGGGGCAGTGCTTTGGCAAGGCGATCAAACCCGGCCTCGAACAGCGCGATGTCTTCGCCGGGAAGGGCGATGAGCTGCAGTCCCTCGGCGTGGCCTGCCAGGTCATCCAGGATCAGGTCACAGGCTCCCTTTGCCTGCCAGTGGCCCTCCACGTCATGCATCTTGCCTTTGGAAAGCAGGGTGCAGAGGCGACCATAGGCCTGGCGGTCTTTTGGGTAGGCCAGAAAGGCCTGACCATCGGTGAGTGCGATACGGCAGCCGATGACCGGACGCAGCTTTGCCTTGCCCGCCTCGACATGGAGGCGGACCACGCCGGCCATGGTGTTGAGATCAGCAATGCCCAGAGCGTCATAGCCCTGGGACCAGGCAGTCAGAACGAGATCGGTGGCATCGGACGCGCCACGCAGGAAGGAAAAACAACTCGCCAGGCCCAGTTCGACATAAGGCGCGCGTGGGTTGGCGGCATAGCTGCGCCCTTCAGGCAGGGTGCGACGGGTATAGCGTGGGAAAACGTCGGGCATCAGGCAAACATGCCATGCAGATACCAGTGGGGATCACCGCCCCGCCCGTCATCGGGCAAGCCTTCACGATAAAGCCAGAAACGCTTTCCGCTCTTGTCCTCGACGCAATAGTAATCGCGCAACCTGGTACCGGAACGTGCCCGCCACCATTCCGGGGCAATGCGTTCCGGACCCTGATGACGTGCGATGCGATGGACCTGACGGCGCCAGACAAACTGTGCCGGTGGCCCTTCGGGAACGGCATAAAGAACACCAACGGGCTCTGGCGGATCCAGAAGACGCAGGGGGCGTGTGCGTTGCACACCGGCAAGAGGTTCCGGATTGTTGCCCAAAGCGCTGACAGGGCCCTGGGCCCGTTCGGGAACATGGCTTTCCCGGTTTCTTGGCCATGCGATGACGCCCGTGCCGAAGCGGGCACTCAAACGGTCGATCAGGCGTGAAAGATGAACCTCCTCCTGTGCCGGTGCATCCAGACTTGGTTGCGCCACGCTCAAAGGCTCGGCAACCACGGCCTCAAGGGTGATGAGATCGAATCCGAAGCCCGGGTCAAGCCGTTCGAGTTTCCCGTCAAACAGGCGCACCAGATGGTCCGCATCCGGGCTGGGGCTCGAGGTCGCGGCCTCGAGAACCCGGACCTCGCCATCCGTGCGATAGATTCGCAGACATACTCTGCGCGCCCCCCAACCCTGGGCATCCAGTTTTGTGCACACATCCTGGCTGAGTGCCGGCAGATAAGGTGTTGGGTCCTGTACGGGTTCAAGCAGGCGCGCGGTTGCCAGAAAGCGCGGTGCTTCCCTGGGCCCCGAGATCGGCTCGGCCATATCTCCCATGGCCTGATCAAGACGCAGCAGCGGATTGGCCTGGAGTTGGGCGCGGGAAAACCGTCGTGCAAGCGACAGGCGCGGTACGTCGGCGAGCATGCCAATGGTCTTCAGACCCAAGCGTCGCAGCAACAGCAGCGTCTTGTCATCCAGGCGCAGAGCGGAGACGGGCAGAGGCGCCAGCCGTTGCGCAAGGTCGCCGGGGCTACAAATCTCATGATCGTTCCGGCCATAACGCGCCAGCGCCCAGGCAGCGCCCCATGTCGGCGCGATGGCGAGACGAACAGACAGCCCTATGGCTGAAAGCCGGACTTCCATGTCAGCCAGCATCGCGGCCCCACCGCCAAACAGATGGTCCGCCCCGGTTGTATCGAGAACAAAGCCATCCTCCCCGTCGATGGCGCTCCAGGGGCACCAGCGGCGTGCCCAGAAAACGAGCTTTTCCAGGGCCTCATGATCCCCCTTGGGGTCGGCAGGCTGGGCGCGCAGGTTGGGGCATAACGCACGCATGTCCACCAGCCTGGCATCCCGTGCCATCCCCAGAGTCCGGGCTGGTGCGTTCACCGCATGGATGATCTCGCCGTGATGGCCTTCGCGCGTCAGGACGAAAGGCGTGTCATCCCACAGCGCTTTGCCCGAACGGTTCCTCGTGATCCGCCACCGATCCATCGGAAAACTGGTCAGAAAGGCGCAGACGACGCGTCTTGCGGTCATAGCTGGCAATCCAGACACCTGGCTTGCGCCAGCGAGAGCGGAAGAGCTCCAGGCGCCAACGGGGCTGACCGGGAGCCTGTGCGTCGTCCGGGTGAGGGCAAGACGGTATCGCGGCGATGCGCCAGCGCTCGCGTGCGGCACTGAGGTTGGGAACGCAGGAACGGCGAATCAGCCAGACGGGGACGCCACTGGCTTCGGCGCGCAGGGCCAGACGCTTGGTCGCCGTGAAGTCGAGAACAGCGGGATCGCCCCAGATTTCCCCGATGACGCCAGAGAGTCCTGAGCACCGCAGGCCTTCTTCGAGCGCCCACAGGACGTCGGCAGGACGTTTGAGCGCGGCATGGAGAACCGGCAGGGAGGTGCCAAGGCCGGCTAGGCAGGGCTCGCCTGCCTGATACCGGGACAGCCGGTCCTGTGCCCAGAGAATGGGTCCGCCCTTGCGTGGTATCTGGGAGAGAACAAACCCGGTTGCCGAGGCATCGACGGATGTGTCGGGGAAAACCTCCATCAGGGTCGCCTCCGATTCCGGTACGGCCTGTTTCAGGCGTAGATCCGCCAGGGTGGTATCCGATGGATGGGGCAGGGGCGCGCACGACACAGAACATCCCAATCAATGTTTCTATTTTGTTCTACTAAAATTGACGAAAGCCTGTCAATTCATCTTCTCGATGAAGCAGTCTGTCAGTTGAGGGAAATTCAGGATACACTCCAAAACCATAAACTGAGTTCACCAAGAGATGTCATGCGACCCCGACTGGATATCCATCATCTGCAAATGATTGCAGCCATTGAGCGCGCCGGCAGTGCGGCCGATGCTGCCAAGCAGCTTGGTGTCACGCCATCGGCGTTGAGCCATCGCATCCGGGAAGCCGAACGGCGCCTGGATACCACCCTGTTCACGCGCCTTGGCCGCAACCTGCGCCTGACTCCCGCTGGCGAGGTCCTGCACGATGTCGCAACCCGTCTGATCGACGATCTGGAACAGGTCGAACTGCTGATCGAAAAGATGGGTGAGGGCGTGCGTTATGTCGTGCGTTTCGGCATCGGTGCCTACAACAGCTATCACTGGCTTCCAGATTTCCTGGCCTGGTTCCGCGAGAAACGGCCCGACGTCCAGGTTGATATCGTTGCCAACACGAACTTCGAACCCATGGCCGCGGTCGCGGACCGGCGCATGGATGTCGCCATGATGTCCCGCATGCCGCCCATGGCCGGGCTCCAGGCCATGCATCTCTTCGATGATGAACTGCTGGCCATTCTGCCACCGGGGCACGCTCTGGCCGATCGCGCGTATGTCGAGGCCTCTGATCTGACCCATGAAGACATGCTGACCTACAGCTTCCACACCTTGCCGGGACACGATGTCGACCTGTTCTGGCGGCCGGCAAACGCTGCGCCGCGCCGGTTGAGCAAGGTCGAGCATATCGAAGCGATTGTTGAACTCGTGAAGGCTGGCTTCGGCAGTGCGATCCTGACGCGCTGGGCCATGGAGCCACATCTGGCGCATGGTGCGCTGGCCAGCACGCGCCTGACCAAGGAGGGCATCCGGTTAAGCTGGGACGCGGTCCTGCGCGACAGCGAGGGTGAGGGCACGCCAAGCCACGACTTTGCCACCGCACTATCGACCTGGTGGTCTGCCAGGCGCGAGAAAACCTAGTTTCGGTTGTAGTCGTCTTCCAGACGCTCGATGTCGTCCTCGCCCAGATAGGATCCTGACTGAACCTCGATCATCAGAAGCGGTGCGTCGGTCAGATTCTCCAGGCGATGTACCGAGCCGATGGGGACGAAGGTCGACTGATTGGCATCAAGGTCGAAGGTGCGATCGTCAATGGTGATGTGGGCGCGGCCCTCGACGACAATCCAGTGCTCTGAACGTTTCTGGTGTCGTTGCAGGGAAAGGCGGCTGCCCGGTTTCACCATGATGCGCTTGACATGGAATCCATCGCCGACATCGATGCCTTCATAGTAACCCCAGGGACGATAGACCCGTGGGTGTATCTCATGCTCGTTGCGGCCCTCATCAGCGACACGCTCGGCCAGCCGTTTGACCTCCTGAGCCTGGGCCAGGGGTGCAACCATGACCACATCCTTGGTCGCGACCACGACATGATCATCAAGGCCGAGCACGGCAACCAGTGGGCCATCGCTTCGAACATAGCTGTTGGTGCTGGCCTCCACGAGAACGTCGCCTGTCAGGACATTGCCGTTGGCGTCTTTTTCACCACGCTGCCAGAGCTCCTGCCAGGAACCGACATCGCTCCAGGAAGAACGCAGCCGCGCTGTCGCGGCCCGTTCGGTCTTTTCCATCAGGGCATAGTCGATGGAAATGGAGGCTGCTGAAGCAAAAGCCTCCTGATCCAGACGCAGGAAGTCGAGGTCATTGCGTGCTGCCGTCACGGCGTTCCGCACCGCCGGCACGATCTCGGGCGTCAGACGATCAAGCTCATCAAGAAGAAAGCCCGCACGAAACAGGAAAAGGCTGGGATTCCAAAGGAATCTGTCATCCTGAAGATAACCACGGGCGCGTTCGAGGTCGGGCTTTTCGTGGAATTTCGCGATCCGGCGAATGCCGGAAGAAAGCATGTCGTCGCTTTCCTCGATATAGCCGTACCCTGTTTCCGGGCGGCTCGGTTCGACGCCGAATGTGACGATCCAATCCTGGCTTGCGACCGGCAGAGCTTCGGCAATGCAATCGCGATAGCCCGCAGTGTCCCCGATATAGCCGTCTGACGGAACGGCAATCATCACCGTATCGGGAGCAACCGTTGCCGCTGCAGCAGCAATGGCCGGTGCGGTATTGCGCGCCATGGGCTCGAGGATGATCGCGGCCGGCTCTACCCCGATCTCACGCAACTGCTCGGCAATGACAAAGCGATGCTCCTCGTTGCACACGATAATGGGGGCTGAAAACCTTGGATCATCGGCAAACCGCAGGGCGGTTTCCTGCAGAAGCGAATGTTCGCTCATCAGCGCCAGAAGCTGTTTGGGACGCAGGGTGCGCGACAGTGGCCAAAGCCGCGTTCCACTGCCCCCTGAAAGGATCAGGGGAACAATCTGCGCCGGGGAAGGGGTGGCCATGAAGGTGATATCCGGAAAGCTTCTACTGTGCCGATTGGCTGGCCCGCTTTATACAGAGGATGCGCGACACCAGCAAAAGCAACATGCCCACTCTATCGCACATCATCTGGACACTGCTGCAACCTGGCCACTTGCTGCTTCTCATGTTTGTCGGTGGCTGGGTCATGACTCTGTTCGCCGGGACAAGAAAGCTGGGTCTGTGGTTTGGCGGTGTTGCCACGCTCACCCTGGTCATTCTGGCGCTCTTCCCCATTGGAACCCTGCTGCTGCGGCCCCTGGAGAACAGATTTCCCGAACCGCATCTGCCTGACTATGTCGATGGCATCATCGTTCTGGGCGGCGGGCAAAACATGAAGGTGACCCAGACCCGGGGTCACATGACGTTCAATGGCAGTGGCGAGCGGATGATCGAAGCCGTTGCGCTCTCGAGACGTTTCCCCGAGGCGCGCATTGTCTTTACCGGCGGCAACGGTCGCAGTGGCTTGACCGAAGCGGATGTCGCGCGCATGACGTTTGAAGAACTGGGACTTGGTCCCGAACGTGTGATGTTTGAGGACCGTGCCGCAAACACCTATGACAACGCTGTCCTGACCTTTGATACCCTCAATCCCAAGCCTGGCGAGGTCTGGCTTCTGGTCACGTCGGCCTGGCACATGCCGCGATCGGTGGGCGTCTTCCGCAAGGCGGGCTGGGAGATGATTCCCTATCCGGTTGACTACCGCACGGCCCCTGAGGGAACCGGTCTGTTTGGTGTGGGCCTCGACGGAAACCTGCGTGGGGTCACGCTGGCGCTACACGAGTATCTGGGGCTGGCCGCCTACAGACTGATGGACCGGACGGATGTGCTGTTTCCAGCGCCCGAGCCGGAGGCTGATCAGTTGTAGCCGTGGTGGTTGCGGAACCAGTCGACAAACCTGGGCAGGCCTTCCTCGATTGACGTCGCCGGCTCAAAGCCCAGATCACGTTGCGAGGCCTCGATATCGGCATAGGTCTCCTTGACGTCACCGGGCTGCATGGGGGCGAATTCCTTGATCGCTTCCCTGCCGATGGCCTGCTCCAGAATCTCGATGAACTTCATCAGCGGTTCGCTGCGGTGGTTACCCAGATTGTAGACGGTCTGCGGTGGCGTGCCTGAGGGCTGTCGGTCAAGGGTTGCCAGAACGCCGGCAACGATGTCGTCGATATAGGTGAAGTCCCGGCGCATATCTCCGTTGTTGAAGATCTGGATGGGCTTTCCTTCAAAGATGGCCTTGGTGAAGATATAGGCCGACATGTCGGGGCGGCCCCAGGGTCCGTAAACCGTGAAGAACCGCAGCCCGGTTGCGGGAATGTCATAGAGATGGCTGTAGCAATAGGCCATCAACTCGCCAGCCTTCTTGGTTGCGGCATAGAGAGATACCGGCTTTTCCACGCGATCATCGATCGAGAAGGGGATCTTGGTATTGCCGCCATAGACGGACGAAGAGCTGGCATAGACGCAGTGCCGAAGGTCCGGCAGGTGGCGTGCGAGCTCCAGGATGTTGAGCTGGCCTTCGACATTGGCTGCGGTATAGGCATGGGGATCCGTCAGAGAGTGACGGACACCGGCCTGGGCCGCCAGATGCACAATGCCCGTAATCTCGGGCATGGTCCTGGCCAGCCCGACAACAGCATCCTTGTCTGCAATATCCTCGCGCAAGTTGCGGAAACCATCGCGCAGTTCGAGCCGCCGCAACCGCGCTTCCTTCAGGGTGACATCATAGTAGTCGTTGACGTTGTCGAGCCCGACAACGTCGTCGCCCCGGTCAAGCAGCGCGTGGGATACATGAGAGCCGATAAAGCCTGCGGCGCCTGTTACAAGTACGGTCATGCCAGAATTCCGATTGGGTTGCGCGCTGTCTATCGTGCATTGCCTGCGGCGTCCATGCAGACTCTGACGCGATCAGCCATGCCGCTTTGCCAGGGCTAGTTCCTGCCTGCCGCGAACATACAAGCCGCCCCGGCCATTTCGATGCGGCTGAAAGCCGAGCCCTTCGAGAGCCTGCCTGGTATGAGCGATCCCGCGCGCGACAGCTGATTCTTCAAGATCAAACAATGCGTCGGGGTCGCGTTGATAAAGAGCATCGGCATCGAGAAGAACGTCTGCGCGCTCGAACGGACCTGTGCGCGGCTTGAAGGTCGGGCTCGCACGGCTTGCCGCACCGAATTGTTTCTGGTTGCGGGTCACCGTTGAACAATAGCCGTAGCTGCTTTCGATGCAGATCCGCTCCAGGCCAGCATCATCAATCAGGAATTCCAGAATTCCAGTGATGTCGATTGTGCCGGAGCCGTTGGGAACGCCGGCAATCATGCTGTCGCCATCCTCGCCGGTGATCACAGCATGGTCTTTCAGGTGAACGGAACGGATGTGCTTTGCCATTGCCTTGGCAGCGTCCATAGGCTCCTCGGCGACGTTCATGGAATTGCCGAAATCATACAGCGCACCAACCGAGGGATGGGCGACCGCATCGAGGATGTCGCAGACCTCCTGGCCCGTGAAATCTTCATGGTTCTCGAGTAGCAGACAAATGCCTTCATCGGCAACGCGCGGCGCCGCAAGTCTCAGATCCTCCGCGGTGGCGTCCCTGACATCGTCAGGAGAGCCGGTATGGCGGGTATAGGTGCGCAGGCGATCTGCACCCAGCTGGCGCGCGGCCCTGGCGAGTTGTTCAAGGTGCTCGGGGTCCGTGCCGGAGGTGTCGCATTCGACAAAGAACCCTCGTTCACGCGCGTCGGCACCAATCTCTTCCAGCCGTTCGGGATCTGTCCCGCCGGCACATCGGAACTGATAGCCGTTCAGGCTGATGTGAACGCCTGCCATCGCACGTTCGCTCGCCTTGGCAAGAAATCTGTGGGCGTCAAACCCCGGCTTGTGAAGGAAATGCTGCTCGTAGCTGAAGGTATGCAGCGCCAGCCTCACGGTGCGCTCTGTCCCTTCGGAACTCATGATGCTCGCGAAAGCAATTGGGTGAAAAGTTCGGGATCGACATTGCCGCCAGAAATGATGGCGACGACCGTTCGGCCCTCCACCGGAACATGACCGCTTAATGCCGAGGCCAGAGCGACCGCCCCGCCAGGCTCAACGACGATCTTGAAGATGGCCAGGGCCGTTGCCATCGCATCGATGACTTCCTGTTCGGTGACCGTCACGCCCGATGTGTACAGTTCTCGGTTGATGGCAAAGGTCTGCTTGCCGGGTGTCGGTGCCATCAGTGCGTCGCAGATGGATGCAGATGCCTCTTCGATCTCCACTCTGGCCCCACAGGCCAGGGATTGCGCCGTGTCGTCCCATCCTTCGGGTTCTGCGGTGTGCAGCGCGCAATCACCAAAACGCTGGGATAATGCGATTGCTGAACCGGCACTGAGTCCGCCGCCGCCGCAGCAGACCACAACGGCGTCCGGTGCAAGGTTCTGTTCGTCGCAGTCATCAGCGATCTCAAGGCCGACTGTGCCCTGGCCTGCGATAATGTCGGGGTCGTCATAGGGGGGCACCAGAACCAGACCCCGTTCCTCCTGAATCGCTGCCGCGACGGCTTCGCGGTCGTCGCCATGGCGGTCATAGGTCACCACTTCAGCGCCCCACGCGCGGGTGTTGTCGATCTTGATGCGTGGTGCATCTTCCGGCATCACGATGACGGCTTGGGTGCCCTTGATGTGCGCTGCTGCCGCAACACCCTGGGCGTGGTTGCCCGACGAAAAGGCAATCACGCCCTTCTTTAACTGATCGGGCGTCAGCTGGCTGATCCTGTTGAAGGCGCCACGAAACTTGAAGGAGCCGGTGAGCTGCAGGCATTCGGGTTTGATCAGAAGGCGACCACCAAGTTGCTGATTGAGCAACGGTGACTCCAGCAACGGTGTCCTGACGGCATATCCTGCCAGGCGCGAGGCAGCGTTCTCAATATCGCCCAGTTGGGGTCGCGGTGCGTCCATGCAGGGATCCATCTGCGTGAGGTTGCCCGACGTTACCGCGACCTGGCAGGCGATGCGAGGTCGGCTTGCGGTAAGGCAGCGCTGAGATTATGTTGCGCGCCTTCTCGTCCACAAGGGATCACGGCCATGACAACCGAAAGGTTGAAGGGATCATTCGTTGCGCTCATCACACTCTTTCGTGACGGAAAGATTGACGAGAAAGCCTATCAGGACTTTGTGAACTGGCATATCGAGCAGGGTACCCACGGTCTTGTTCCCATGGGTACGACCGGCGAGTCGCCGACCATGTCTCATGACGAGGACATGAATGCGGTGCGGCTGTGCGTGGAAGCTGCAGCCGGGCGTGTTCCCGTCGTGGCCGGCACAGGCTCGAATTCGACCGATGAATGCGTGATGCTGACCCGAAGTGCGAAGGAAGCTGGCGCGGATGCCGCTCTGATTGTCACTGGGTATTATAACAAGCCGACCCAGGAAGGGCTCTATCAGCACTTCAAGGCGGTCAACGATGCTGTGGACCTGCCGATCATCGTCTACAACATTCCCAGCCGAACCGGTGTCGACATCGGTCTCGACACCATGCGCCGTCTGTCGGAACTGCCCAACATCGTGGGCTGCAAGGAATCCACGGCGGCAGCGGACCGCGTATCCAAGCAGCGCTACCACTGTGGCCCGGACTTTGTTCAGCTCTCCGGCGAAGATGCCGCGGCAATCGGGTTGCTGGGCATGGGTGGACACGGATGTATTTCCGTGACCGCCAACATCGCTCCGGCTCTCTGCTCGCAGATGCACGAAGCCTGGCAGAAGGGCAACTATGACGAAGCCCGTGACATCCAGAACAAGCTCATGCCCATTCATGAGGCCATGTTCGTAGAAACCAGCCCCGGGCCTGTGAAGTATGGCGCCAGCCTGCTGGGTTGGGGGGATGGCTCCGTCCGACTTCCGCTGGTTTCGGCAAGTCCTGGGGCCCGGGAAAGCGTGGAGAAGGCAATGCGACAAGTCGGCCTGATCGACTGACTGCAGGATGGCCAAGAAGGAATCGCCCACCAGTGGAAGTGTCGCGCGCAATCGCAAGGCGCTGCGTGACTATTTCATCGATGACCGGATTGAGGCCGGGATTGTCCTGACCGGTACCGAAGTGAAGTCGCTTCGCGCTGGGCGCGCCACCATCAACGAGGCGTTTGCACGCGAAAAGGATGGCGCCCTTTGGCTGGAGGGTTGCCACATTCCTCAATACGATCCTGCTGGCCGTGACAATCATGAGCCCAACAGGTCACGCAAGCTCCTGCTGCACCACAAGGAGATTGCACGCCTGACTGCCGCGACGAACCGGTCGGGCTTCACGCTGGTTCCGCTCAGTCTCTATTTCAACAGCAGCGGCATCGCCAAGGTTGAACTGGGCCTGGGCAAGGGCAAGCACAGTTATGACAAGCGTGCTGCCGTGCGTGATCGCGATTGGAAACGCCAGCAGGAACGCCTGATGCGGAATCGCGGCTGAGCGCATGTTGTAATGCGTCCATTGCCACGCCAAGTGACCTGAATGACATACCTTCTCGCCGGAATTGGCCTTGTGTTGCTGATCTGGGCCTTTGCCTGGATCAGCATCAATGCTCCTGCTTCGCGGGTCGTGCGATGGCTGAAGTGGGGTGTGGTCGGATTTCTGATCCTGGTGATCCTGGTTTTGTTGGCCATGGGATTCTTCCGTCCTGCTCTTCTGCCGGGCATGCTTTTGTTCCCCATTCTGTTTCCCTGGCGCAGGAGGATGGCAGATTCGTTCGCTGGTCGTGCCGGTTATGGCCCCCAGCAACCGCAGTCGAGCGGGTCCATGACCTACAAGGAGGCCGCCGAGATTCTCGGTGTTGCCCCGGATGCGAGTGACGAAGAGATCAAAGAGGCACACCGGAAACTGATGACGGCAAATCACCCTGACAAGGGCGGCTCAGCGTGGTTTGCGAGCCAACTTAATCAGGCTCGAGACACATTGTTGGGCAACTAGAACGCTGACTTCCGGGCCTTGCGCGATTGCCTATCTGGTATGCGATGCTGGCAACCCCGGCTCAGTTGGTGTATCCGCGCGCCAAAAGAATTGATCCCTTTGGAAGCATTCAACCGTTATGACTCATCCGCGCGTACGCAAGGCCGTTTTCCCGGTTGCCGGCCTGGGAACAAGGTTCCTTCCGGCTACCAAGGCCATGGCCAAGGAAATGCTGACGGTTCTTGACCGTCCCTTGATCCAACATGCCGTGGACGAGGCGGCCTCGGCAGGTATCGAGCAGTTCATTTTCGTCAACGGTCGCGGCAAGTCGGCGATTGATGATCATTTCGACCTGGCCTTCGAACTCGAACGCACGCTCGAAGCACGGGGCAAGACGGCAGAGCTGGGCCGTTCACGTGCCATGGTTCCCGCACCGGGCAACGTCATTTCGGTGCGCCAGCAACAACCCAAAGGCCTGGGCCATGCCGTCTGGTGTGCTCGTCACGCCGTCGGTGATGAGCCCTTTGCCGTGTTTCTGCCCGACGACCTCGTGCTTGGGGATCGCCCCTGTATCGGCGAACTCGTAGAACTCTACGAACGTACCGGCGGTAACGTCGTCGCGGTCCAGGATGTTCCCAGGGAACACACCAACCGATATGGCGTTCTTGATGTCGGGGAGGACGATGGACATGTGGCTGAAGTCAAAGGCCTGGTCGAGAAGCCCGAGCCCGACGTGGCGCCCTCGACCCTGACGATCATTGGCCGCTACATCCTGCTTCCTGAGATTTTCGGGCACCTGGAGCGTCAGGAACCCACAGCGGGCAACGAAGTGCAGCTCACGGATGCCATGGCAAAGATGATCGGCGCCGCACCGTTTCACGGATTGCGTTTCAGTGGCACGCGCTTTGACTGCGGGACCAAGCTGGGGTTCCTCCAGGCCAATCTTGCCTTCGGCCTTGAGGACGGGGACGTCACGAGTGATCTCGCCGCATTCGCCAAGAATCTATTACTCAACAAGGGTTGATCCATCATGCGTATTGCCATGATCGGGACCGGTTATGTCGGTCTGGTTTCCGGAGCCTGTTTCTCCGAGTTTGGAGTCGAGGTGACCTGTGTCGACAAGATCCACGACAAGATTGATCGGTTGAATGCGGGTGAAATCCCCATCTATGAGCCAGGTCTCGACACCCTGGTCGCGCGGAACGTGGAATCCGGCAGGCTGCGCTTCACGACGGACCTCGCAACAGCGGTGAAAGGTGCCGATGCGGTGTTCATCGCGGTCGGCACACCGAGCCGGCGTGGCGACGGGCATGCGGACCTGAGTTACGTGTTCGATGCCGCGCGTGAAGTTGCTGAAGTCGCCGAGGGCTACCTGGTCGTAGTGACCAAATCAACGGTGCCGGTCGGAACCGGCCGTCAGGTCGCAGACGTGATCTACACGACACGCCCGGAACTGGATTTCGATGTGGCATCAAATCCCGAGTTTCTCCGGGAAGGCTCCGCAATCGAGGACTTCATGCGCCCTGACCGGGTCGTTGTCGGTTCCAACAGCGAACGGGCATTTGATGTCCTTGATGAACTCTATCGCCCGCTCTCGCTCAATCGCACACCGGTAATGCGTACGACGCTCGAGACCTCCGAACTGATCAAGTACGCGACCAACAGTTTCCTGGCGACCAAGATCACCTTCATCAACCAGATTGCTGACCTGTGCGAACGCGCCGGCGCCAATGTGCAGGATGTGGCACGCGGCATTGGCCTGGATGGCCGGATCGGCCCCAAGTTTCTGCATCCGGGACCAGGCTATGGTGGCAGTTGCTTCCCCAAGGATACGCTCGCACTTGTGCGGACGGCCCAGGAACTGGGTGCTCCGGTTTCGATCATTGAATCCGTGGTTGCCGCCAACGATCAGCGCAAGCACGATATGGCTGATCGCATTGCCCGCCATCTTGGTGATCCCAAAGGCAAGACCGTTGCCGTCCTGGGGCTGACCTTCAAACCCAATACCGATGACATGCGGGAGTCACCAAGCCTGGTCATCGTGCCCGAACTGTTGCGGCGCGGCGCAGTGGTACGTGCCTACGATCCCGAAGGCATGGAAGAGGCCGCTCAGCTGATGGACGGCATGACTCTCTGCGAGAACACCTATGAGGCGCTTGAAGGCGCCGATGCCCTGGTTCTGGTGACCGAGTGGAACGAATTCCGCTCTCTGGACCTGGCACGTGCCCGTGAAATCATGAATCAGCCTCTCGTGATCGATCTGCGCAACATCTACAGCGCCTCTGATATTGAAGCTGCGGGCTTCGAGTATCACGGCATCGGGCTTGGTCACCACAAACGTCATCAGGACGGCTGACGTGATTGATCCGACCATCTTTCGTGCCTACGACATCCGCGGAATTGTGGGCGAGTCCCTGACCCTGGATGCGGTTCAGGCAATTGGGCGCGCGTTTGCGGAGGTCGTGCGTGAGGCGCAGCCTGCCAAGGCGAGGCCGGAGATCGCGATCGGGTATGACGGGCGTTTGAGTTCTCCCGACATCGAACAGGCACTTGTGCGTGGCATCAACGAAGGCGGAGCCAATGCCGTGTGCATCGGTCTTGGTCCCACCCCGATGCTCTATTTTGCGGTCCATCATCTTGATGCCGATGCCGGCATCATGGTGACTGGCTCGCACAACCCGCCGGACTACAACGGCCTGAAGATGATGTTGGGCCACGGTCCTTTCCATGGCGCGCAGATCTCTGACCTGGCTGAACGTATCGAGCGGGGCTTCGATGCCGTCGATCAGCCCGGTTCAAGCCGTTCGGAAGAGGTCGCAGACGCCTACATCAAGCGCGTTCAGCAGGACTCGGTTGCCGGGCGTGATCTTCATGTCGTGTGGGATGCGGGCAATGGTGCAGCAGGCAACGTTCTGACCGAACTGGTCAAAGGCCTGCCGGGATCACACACGGTTCTGTTTGGCGAGGTCGATGGCAGCTTTCCCAACCATCATCCCGACCCCACGGTGCCGGAAAACCTTGTGAACCTGATTGCTGCGGTAGAGCGCGAGGATGCAGACCTTGGCATTGCGCTGGATGGCGATGGCGACCGTATCGGCGTGATTGATCGCACCGGCGAGATTCTCTGGGGTGATCAGTTGATGATGCTCTGGGCGGCGGATGTTCTGGGCGAACACCCGGGCGCCACCGTGATTGCGGATGTTAAGGCCAGCCAGGTCCTGTTTGACGAGATTGCCCGGCTGGGCGGCAAGCCGCTGATGTGGAAGACCGGGCATTCCCTGATCAAACAGAAGATGAAGGAACTGGGTTGCCCTCTGGCCGGCGAAATGAGCGGCCACATCTTCTTTGCCGATCGGTACTTTGGTTTTGACGATGCTCTGTACGCCGGCATGCGTCTGATCAACGTGCTCGCGAAACACGAAAAGACACTTGATGAAATCCGCCGCGAACTGCCCAAGGTCGTGAACACGCCCGAACTGCGGTTTGATTGTGATGACGTTCGCAAGTTCACAGTGATCGAGGAAGTACGAGCACGCCTCGCGGATCGAGGTGATACGGTCAATGCTGTCGATGGCGTCCGGGTCTCTGTCGCTGGCGGCTGGTGGCTCCTGCGGGCTTCCAATACGCAGCCGGTGCTCGTGGCCCGGTGCGAGGCGTCGGACCTTGATGCACTCGAAGAGGTCAAGCAGGACCTCGTGGCAGCGGTGAAACCAAGTGGGGTTGTGCCGCCAGGACTTTGATCAGCGGGCTAGGCCACGCCGGCAAACAACATGATCTCGTGGCCGCCGCGCCAGATCATGTCGAGCGCAACATAAATAACCACGCCCAGGCCGAGATAGGCGATCCAGTGATGCTTCTGGAGAAGGTTGGCAATGTAGTTGGCAGCAAAAGCCATCAGGGCAATGGAGAGCACCAGACCGAACACCAGCATGCCCTGGTGGTCCTGCGCGGCTCCAGCGACTGCCAGGACGTTATCGAGCGACATGGAAACGTCGGCAACGACAATCAGCATCAGTGCCTGCCTGAGCGACTTGACAGGAGGCTGGTCATCGCCGATGCCAAGGTCGCCGGCTGATTCTTCTGCCAGGCGCAGGGCCTTGGCTTCGCGGATCTCCCGCCACATGCGCCAACAGACCCACAGCAACAGAATGCCGCCCGAAAACAGCAAACCGATGATGCTCAGAAGCTCGTAGGTCACGAGAGCAAAGCAGATGCGAAGGATCGTGGCGGCCAGAATGCCGAGCATGATCGCCTTCTTGCGTATGGCAAGGGGCAGGCCGGCCACGGCCATGCCGATCACGATCGCGTTGTCGCCGGACATCACGATATCGATCAGGATAATGGAACCAAGCGCCGTCAGTTCGGTGAGGTCGAATGATTCCAGCACGAATTCAGCTACTCCGGTGGCACGCGGCCCAAACATGTGGCACGTGTCGTGTGTTTACCAAGAGGTAGGAGCCATGTCTGTTACAGAATCGCAGGAAGTCGCGATGGAGTCGGCAATTGGGCAAACGCAGCGTGTCGATGATGTTCTGAGCCTCACGCCGGCCCGGCATCTGGCGGCAACCTTCGACCGCGACGGCGCCGATCTTGTGGCTGGTGCGCCGTTGCCGCCGGGATGGCAGTGGCTCTATTTTCTGGATGCACCACAGAGCGCCGTGATTGGCCATGATGGTCGTACGGTGCCTGGCGGGTTTCTGCCCGAGACCGGTCTTCCCCGCAGGATGTGGGCTGGAGGCGTATTTGAGTTTCATGAACCGCTTCGTCTGGGTGAAGCCGCGACCTGTGAAACCGTCATCACCGATGTTGCACGCAAACAGGGTCGTTCCGGTGCGCTTGTCTTTATCACCACGGAACACAGAGTCAGTCAGAAGGGCGTTCGGGCCGTCACCGAGACCCGGAACCTGGTCTTCCGGGAGGCTCCCAGGCCCGGTGAGGTGTCCCGCCGTGAAGAACCCCAACACAAGGCAAAATGGCGTAGGGAAATCACGCCCGATGCCGTGTTACTGTTCAGGTTCTCTGCACTCACCTTCAATGGCCATCGCATTCACTATGACATCGACTACTGCCGTGATGAGGAAGGTTACCCGGGGCTCGTGGTGCACGGTCCCATGCTGGCGCTGATGATGCTTGACCTTGCCGAGCGCGAAATGCCTGAAAGGGCAATTTCCGGTTTTCGATACCGTGCGGTTTCCCCGGTGTTTACCCCGGATTCATTTGCAGTCTGCGGATTGCCCACTGGCGATCAGTCTGCTGCGCTTTGGATCGAGAATTCTGAAGGCGGTCTGGCAACGACAGCCGAGGTGACGTTCGCATGACACGATTGCATCGGTTGAGTGCCTGCGACCTGATCGTAGGGTATCGCGCCAAGGAGATATCACCTGTCGAGGTGGCCAGGGATGTCCTTGCGCGCATGGACGAGGTGGACGGAAACCTGGGTGCCTTCTGTCATCGCGATGACGAGATGGTTCTTCAATCCGCAGAGGAATCTGAAAATCGTTGGGCGAGGGGCGAGCCCCTTGGGCCGGTTGATGGTGTCCCTACCAGTGTCAAGGATGTGCTGCGCATCAAGGGCTGGCCGACCAGATTGGGTTCCAAGACGGTGGATGCCAAACAGCCATGGGATGTCGATGCGCCTTCGGTCGCGCGAATGCGTGAATCCGGGGCTGTGTTTGTCGGTATGACGACCACGCCGGAGTTCGGTTGGAAAGGGGTCACGGATGGCCCGCTCCACGGCTCCACCCGCAATCCCTGGAACCTGCGGATGACACCGGGGGGATCAAGTGGTGGCGCGGCAGCAGCAGTTGCCACTGGCGTTGGGCCCCTTGCATTCGGTACCGATGGCGGTGGGTCTGTGCGTATTCCCGCCGGGTTCTGCGGCATTGTCGGCCTGAAGCCCACCTTTGGACGCGTTGCAGCCTGGCCTCCGGGACTGTTCGGAACCCTGTCCCATATTGGACCCATGAGCCGCACCGTACGCGACAGCGCGCTGATGCTGGATGTGATCGGCAAACCCGACAGCAGCGATGCCTGGGCACTGCCTGATGACGGCACGAACTATCTGGAGGCCTGCGAGGGTGGAATCGAGGGGCTGAGGATCGCCTACAGCCCGGATCTTGGTTACATCCGCTGTGATCCGGAAATTGCGGCCCTGGTCGACAAGGCCGTCGAAGGCCTGTCGTCCCTTGGTGCAACCGTGGAGCGCATTGATCTCGATATTCCCAAGCCAGAAGAGGCATTCAGGGTCATCTGGTATTCGGCGGCTGCCACGGCGATCAGGGCAGAAAGCAAGACGAGGCGCCGCTTTCTGGACCATGGGCTGGTCAAGATCGCAGAAGAAGGGGAACGGTTTTCGGCCGTCGATCTGGTCGAAGCGGAGCGTGCACGAGGCCACTATTGTGGACAGATCGCGGCTCTGTTCGATCGATATGATCTGATGGCAACGCCGACACTTCCGATTCCGGCATTCGAGGTCGGGCTGGAGGTTCCACAGGGCTGGCCGCACGACCGCTGGTTCACGTGGACACCGTTCACGTATCCCTTCAACATGACCCGGCAGCCTGCGCTCAGCGTGCCTTGCGGCTTCACGGGAGCTGGATTGCCGGCGGGTTTGCAGTTGATCGGACCACTTCAGTCTGATGCCTTGGTTTTGCGTGCCGGCTCAGCGTTCCAGGATGCGTTTTCAACGCTCGATGTGTGGCCAACAGCAGGTCGCTCGGGTGCCGGAAACAGTGAGGTTGCGGCCAAGGATTAGGAATCTTCGTTTTGTTTCAACAAGATTGCGTCATTTGTTGAAACTTCGGGTGGACAGGAATCCATCCAAAAATGTATAGTGAGTTTGCTCAGCGACGTGCTTCGGGGCCCAGGAATGACCACCAAGAAGTCTGAATTTTCTCGTTGTTTCGATAGCTTAGCCTCTCTTCGAGGGCTTGCCGCCAGCCTTGCCATCACGGCATCGGTTGGATTTGCCTCCCTGGCGCAGGCCTATACCGCCATCGTGATCGATGCCACGAACGGCAACATTCTCTACCAGCATGATGCCGACAAGGAGCGTTATCCCGCTTCGCTCACGAAGATGATGACGCTCTACATGATCTTCGATGCGCTTGAGAACGGCACCGTGACGCCCGATACGATGTTCGACGTATCGGCCCATGCCGAAGCCATGCAGCCATCCGAGCTGGGTCTGGTCGAAGGTGATTCGATCAGCGTTGAAGATTCGATCATGGCGTTGATGACCAAGTCGGCAAACGATGTCGCTGCAACGGTTGCGGAAGGTTTGGCCGACGGCAGCGAGTGGCGTTTTGGTGTCATGATGACCGAAAAAGCCCGTGAACTGGGCATGAGCAACACAACGTTCACGAACGCATCGGGCTGGCACGATGACGGCATGACATCGACGGCGCGCGACATGGCAATCCTCTCGCTGCGCCTGCAAAGCGATTTTCCGCAGTATTACCATCTCTTCGCGACCACCAGCTGGACCTACCAGGGCAACGGCCAGACCTATGGCAGTCACAACAAGCTTCTTGGTGTTGTTGATGGCGTCGATGGTCTGAAAACCGGTTACACGCGGCCTGCGGGCTGGAATCTGGCGGCATCCGCCGTGGTTAATGGCCGCAGGATTGTTGCGGTGATCATGGGCGGGGAAACCCGTGTCTGGCGCGACCAGCGCATGACCGAACTGATCTCCGAGGGCTTCATCATTGCAGCCGAACTGGACCGCGTTGTTCCGGTTCCCGGTGTGCATCCCATGCGTGGCGACGAAGGCACGCAGTTTGCCGCACTGCAACCTCTGACCTTTGATGAAGTGCCTCAGCCCGAAGCGAACGTGGCCGATACGACAACCTTCGAGGATCTGGTCGCCAGCGCCCTCAACCTGGAAAATGGCGAATTTGCGCCTGAACAGGGAAGCGGTGACGACTTGCCATGGGCTGTTCAGGTTGGGGCATTCTCCCAGTTCGAGAATGCCTATCGTGCCCTGGATACGGCTGAAACCTACCTCGCCAGCATCATCGGCGGCCACGCATCCAATGTGGTGACGGCAGCAGAAAGCGCCGGTTCGACGCTCTATCGCGCGCGCATCATCAACCTCAGCGAGGCGCAGGCCCGTGCAGGTTGCAAGGAACTCTATGCACGCGATCTCCCCTGTGCTGTGGTCCGTTACTCCTCAGGCAGTTGACCGGCTGACAACTGCGCTGGCATCTGTGTGCTTCAGGCCGCCCGAAGCATGCGTCCACTGGCTTCGGTCAGGCTTTCCAGCGTGTAGTTGAAGCTGTCGCTTTCGAGCATGACCTTGTTCTCGGGCTCGAAGCAGAGCCTGGCGATCCGCTCGGCATCGTCGGGCGACAGGCCATGATCATCCAGTGACAAGCGCAACCCGACATCACGGAGCCAGGCATCGTAGGCCGGAGCCGCGCGCGAAGCAGCTTCGACATCGCTCAGGCCCTCCGTATTGGCACCCAGGGCCTGGGCAACCTCCGCATAGGCCTGCGGCGCCGCGCCGGCAGAGTCCTGCATCGTGGCATTGAGCGCCAGACCCACAGCACGGCCATGATGCACGCCGGCCAGCTCACCGATGGCATGGCCAATGGAGTGAGCGATCGCCACGCCCGTGACATCGAATGCGATGCCGGCCGTGCAGGCAGCAATCTGGACATGGCCGCGTGCTTCCAGGTTCTCGGGTTCATCAACGGCAACCTTCAGCCAACGCCGTAGGCTGCGGACCGAGCCCAGTGCAATGGCAGACGAGACCGGATTGCGCCGCTTGTTGGTTGCGGACTCAATGGCATGGACCGCGGCATCAACACCGGTTGCCGCTGTCAGGTGCGGCGGCATGCCGGTGGTCAGGGAAGGATCCAGCAAAGCCAGATTGAATCGCAGCTGGTTGCCCCAGGCCCACAGCTTGCGGTCTTTTGTGCTGAACACGGATGTGCGCGTGACCTCTGAACCCGTGCCCGATGTTGTGGGAATGGCGATCTTGGGCAGCCCCTTTCTTGGTACCGGCTGAACTCCAAGGGCGTATGCCTCTGCGGCGTCTCCCTCGAGCGCCAGCGCGGCTGCGAGTTTGGCGGCATCCATGGTCGAGCCGCCGCCCAGTGCCACCATGCAGCCTGCCTTGACCTCGCGCGCGTGTGCGACCAGCGCATCGATGGAGGAAGCGAGCGGGTCACTCCGGATATCTGCAAAGACGTGCACCGCATGCCCGGCATCGCCCAGGGTCGTTTCGATGGCTGCGGCCATGCCGCTCTCCACCAGAAACGGATCGGCCACCAGAACAACCGAGGTTTCATCCCCCGCCAGTTTGGAGACATCACGGCAAAGCTTGGCTGCGCGACCTGCGCCGAATGCGAGAGGGATGGGGGCATCAAAGTTGAAAGGGGCAATCATGACGGCGTAGCTCCACTGGTTCCGCAGGGAGATATCAACGCTAAGCGAGAGAACGTCAATGACGGCTTGCCCGTGGGCCCGGGGTATCTATGATCCGCGTCCATGGCAGAACTTTATCATCCCTCGATCTACAAGGCAGACAACCACGTCGACAGCTACTGGGCAGCCAGTGCCGGTGACGAGGTTGATGGCTGGGCACCGCTTTCCGGCGATCAGCGCTGTGAAGTCGCAATCATCGGCGGAGGCTACACCGGCATGTCCGCTGCCCTTCACCTGGCGCGTGACTACAATGTCGATGTGCGCATTCTTGAAGCTGGTCCGTCGGGCTGGGGGGCGTCAGGCCGCAATGGCGGGTTTGTCGGGCCAGGCAGCTCCAAACTCGGCCTTTCGGAAATGAAGCAGACGTTCGGCGAAGAAGCGACCCGGACGTATTACCGCAATGGACTCGAAGCGATCGATCTGGTGCGGAGCCTTGGTGAAGACGAAGACATAGACTTCGATCCCCAGGGCGATGGTGAACTGGGTGTGGCACATCAAGCCTCTCGCATGGATGGCATGGACCAGTGGGCAAAAGCCTGGGGCGATGTGTTGGGCCGGAAGGTGGAGGTCTGGTCGCGCGAGGAACTGGCCGAGCGCGGATATGCCGGGCCGGAAGCCCATGGTGGGTACTTCACCCATGCCGGATTTGCCCTGCACCCCATGAAGTATGCCCGTGGCCTTGCCCGCGCCTGTATCCGCCGTGGCGTCACGTTCCATGGCCACACGGAAGTCACCGGTTGGGAAAGCGATGGCGCCAGACATCGTTTGCGCACGTCCGGTGGCAGTCTGAGCGCCGAGAAGGTGATTATCGCCACGAACGGTTTCACACGCGACAAGCTGCATCCCGGCGTTTCGGGCACGTTGCTGCCGGCTCTCTCCAACATCATCGTCACGCGGGCCATGAGCGACGAAGAGGTCGCGCGTCACCGCTGGGTCACGGAATGCCCGGTTTGGGATACTCGCAATCTGCTGTTCTACTTCCGGCTCGTGAAGGGCAATCGTTTCCTGCTGGGTGCCAGGGCGGCAACCCGCAACACGCCCGGCGCCACCGAACAGTACCGACATTGGCTGATCGGTCGGTTCCGGGCGATGTGGCCGGAATGGTCCGACGTGGACATCGAGTACTTCTGGCGCGGGTTTGTGTGCCTTTCCGCCGCCAGAGTTCCTCATATCGGCGAGCTGCCGGACTCTCCGGGAGTCTGGCATGCCTTCGGCTACCATGGGGGAGGGGTCGGATGGGCGACCTACTCGGGCCGAGCCGTGGCGCGCCTGATTGCAGGGAACGAACCGGCGGAAAACTGGTTGTCTCCTGTTGTGCAGTCTCAACTTCGCCATTTTCCCTTGCCATGGATGCGCTTGTGGTACCTGCGCGCGGCCTATCTCTGGTACGGATGGAAGGATCGTCGATGACCCGCCTTGCCCTCTTTGTTGCCTGCTGTCTTCTTGTTGCCAGTTGCAAGACAACAGGGCCTGCGGGAGACCGCTTCAGCTTCCGCTATCAATGGCTCAGCTATCTGGCCGGTGATGATATCCGTGAGCTCTGCTCACTGGGGTCACAGGACCGATTGCGGCTTATCTACAATGCTGATTTCAACAACGAGACAAGAACCTTCGATTTTGTCGCCTCGCCGGATGGAAGCAGCACGCTGACATCGAAACGCTGGGTCGGTACGAGCACGATTCTCATCACTGACGGGAGTCTGAACACGGCCATCGATCCGCAATCGGCGCAATCGCGCGTATCGGGCGATGAAATGGGTGGCCTGGTTAATCTGCTTGATCAAAGCGCTTTCTACGAGCCTGCTCCGACGATGGCTCTGCGGTCCGATGACTATTTCTGGTCGGGTGTGGCATGCCTGAATGGCCAGTTTCATGTGCAGGCCTATCCGCGCGATAGACTGGGTATGGTCGGGTTTGCAGGCTATCTCCAAAAGCTTGACCCCTTGGGTTATGAGCTGCCGCCTGTGCAACTGCGTGATCTGCCTGCACTGAATTCTCTGCGGGGCAACTCAGGAACGAACCCGGGGCACAATGATTCAAGTGCGCTCTACTACGCAGCCGAGGTGCGGAACAACGCTATTTCTGGGCGTTGGCTGAACTAGAAATGGTGCGGCGCACAATTTTGCTGCACTGCAACAAAAAGTTCTTGAAATCGCAATGAGACAGTCGCATGTGTCCGTCAATGCTGCAGTGCAGCAAAGCAATCAACTGGAGTATGTGACATGGCAACCGCCAAAAAGACCGCGCAGAAGACTGTTTCCCACATGGATGACGCCATCGATGCCGGCATGACCGCCGCCGAGACCGTCGTGAAGTCCAACACCGACGCAGCCGTGAAGGGCTACGAGACCATGGTTACCATGGGTCGTGAAGCCGTCACCAACGCCTGCAAGGCCGGCACCGAAGTCAAGGGCTTCGAAGCCGTCGCTGATATGCCCAAGGCCAATTTCGAGGCCATGGTCGAAGCTGGCAATGTCTTCATGAAGGGCTTTGAGAGCCTCAATGGCCAGATGTTTGCCATCGCTCGCAAGCAGATCGCCCAGAGCGTTGAGACCCAGAAGGCTCTGTTGGGCGCCAAGTCCTTCCAGGAAGCCGTCGAGATCCAGCAGGGTTTCGTGAAGAACTCGATGGACCGCGTCGTTTCCGACGGTGCCGAGATTTCGAGCGCCTGGATGAAGGTTGCCACCGAAGCTGGCCAGCCGATTGGTCGCCGTGTCTCCGACGTGGTCACCGAGGCCGCCAGCAAGGCCGCCTGATCGACCTGATCGGAATAGCCTGAAATCGAGCCCGGTGCACAAGCGCCGGGCTCTTTTTGTTTCCGAAAGGCCCTAATGGTGTGTCAACCCTTTCAATCCGCGCATGAGTTCCAATATCATGGGTCCAAGGCCCTTCCTCACCCGACTGGTTAGAACGCCACCGTATGACACCCATCTGGTCCATGAGTGACGACAAACGCCGTGATGATGACCGCCCCGATACCGGGGTGGTGACGCGAACACGGCCAAAGACCAAGAAACCTTCGATGTACAAGGTTCTTCTGCTCAATGACGACTACACGCCGATGGAGTTCGTCGTGCACGTTTTGCAGAAGTATTTCTTCAAGGATGCGGAGGAAGCCGCTCAGATCATGCTCCATGTGCACCAGAAGGGCGTAGGAGTATGCGGTGTCTATCCGTTTGATGTTGCAGAGACAAAAGTCACGCAGGTCATAGACTATGCGCGGCAGAACGAGCATCCTCTACAGGCGACGTTGGAAAAGGACTGAGAATTCATGCTCTCGGCCAATTTGGAACAAACGCTCCGTCACGCTCTTGCCCTGGCAAACGAGCGCAAGCACGAGTACGCAACGCTTGAGCATCTCCTTCTCGCACTGACCGAGGATGATGATGCCATTGCAGTCATGCGTGCCTGTAGCATCGATGTTGAACGCATTCGCGAGGAGGTCGAGGACTTCATCGATCATGAACTTGCGGGTCTGGTCGTGGATGGCTTCGTCGAGGCCAAACCCACCGCAGGCTTCCAGCGCGCGCTCCACCGCGCCGCCATGCATGTCCAGTCGGCCGGGCGTGGTGAGGTCACCGGGGCCAATGTCCTGGTTGCCCTGTTCTCGGAGCGTGAGAGCCACGCGGTCTACTTCCTGCAACAGCAGGATATGACGCGCCTGGATGCCGTTAGCTACATCAGCCATGGCGTTGCCAAGGTTCCCGGAGAAAGTGAGCCCAAGACCGTGCATGGCGCCGATCAGGAAGATGAGCCGGTCAAGCAGGGCGCCGAGGCGCTTGATGCCTATTGCGTGAATCTCAACGAAAAGGCCCGGTCTGGAAAGATCGACCCGCTGATCGGTCGCGATCAAGAGGTGGAGCGCACG
This sequence comes from uncultured Alphaproteobacteria bacterium, assembly GCA_938048755.1. Classification (GTDB taxonomy): domain Bacteria; phylum Pseudomonadota; class Alphaproteobacteria; order SP197; family SP197; genus SP197. Next base: position 3,956 of record CALIUG010000166.1, on the reverse strand, counting down.
ATCCAGGTGCTGTGCCGCCGCACCAAGAACAATCCGCTCTACGTTGGCGATCCCGGTGTCGGCAAGACCGCCATTGCCGAAGGATTGGCGAAACGTATCGTCGAAGGCGACGTGCCCGATGTGCTGTCGGAAGCAACGATCTATGCGCTCGATATGGGTGCCTTGCTCGCTGGCACCCGTTATCGCGGTGATTTCGAGGAACGCCTGAAGGCCGTCGTTTCGGAACTGGAAGCCGACGTCAACGCCATCATGTTCATTGATGAGATCCATACCGTGATTGGTGCGGGTGCAACGTCAGGCGGGGCGATGGACGCCTCCAACATGCTCAAGCCCGCCCTTCAGGCAGGAACGCTGCGTTGCATGGGTTCGACGACCTACAAGGAATACCGGAATCACTTCGAGAAGGACCGTGCCTTGGCACGGCGCTTCCAGAAGATCGATGTGCCGGAACCTTCAGTCCCTGATGCGGTGAAGATCCTGAAAGGGTTGAAGCCGCATTACGAGGATTTCCACGGCATTCGCTACACCCAGGACGCGATTAAGGCGGCCGTGGAACTCTCGGACAAGTACCTGCATGACCGTAAACTGCCCGACAAGGCGATCGACGTCATGGATGAGGTTGGTGCCGCCCAGATGCTGGTACCGACCGCACGGCGCAAGAAGACCATCGGCGTCAAGGACGTCGAATCGGTCATTGCTCGCATGGCGCGCGTCCCACCCAAGAATGTCTCAAGCCAGGACAAGGCATCGCTCGCCTCGCTTGCCGATGAATTGAAAGCCGTCGTGTTCGGCCAGGATTCAGCCATCGACTCTCTGGCAGACGCCATCAAGATGTCGCGCGCAGGCTTGTGTGAGCCCGAGAAGCCGATCGGCAGTTACCTCTTCGCCGGACCTACGGGCGTGGGCAAGACCGAGGTTGCGCGCCAGCTTGCCGATATCATGGGCGTGGAACTGGTCCGCTTCGACATGTCCGAATACATGGAGCGTCACACCGTGTCGCGCCTGATCGGTGCGCCCCCGGGCTATGTCGGGTTTGATCAGGGCGGCCTGCTAACCGATGCCGTGGATCAGAACCCCCACGTGGTGCTGCTGCTCGACGAGATCGAGAAAGCCCATCCCGACCTCTTCAACGTGCTGTTGCAGATCATGGACTACGGCAAGCTCACCGATCACAACGGCAAGAAGATCGATTTCCGCAACGTCGTTCTGATCATGACCACCAATGCCGGTGCGGCTGACCTTGCGAAACCTGCCATCGGTTTTGGCCGGACAAAGCGGGAAGGCGACGATAAGGAAGCCATTGAGAAGCTCTTCACGCCGGAGTTCCGCAACCGTCTGGACGCCATCGTCGGTTTCGCAGCCCTGGGCCGCAAGACGATCGGCTATGTCGTCGACAAGTTCATCAAGCAGCTGGAAGCCCAGTTGGCCGACCGTGGTGTCACCATCGAGCTTTCCGATGAAGCCCGCGACTGGCTTGGCCGTCACGGCTATGACGAGAACTTCGGCGCCCGCCCACTTGCCCGCGCGATTCAGGAGAGCATCAAGAAACCGCTCGCCGACGAATTGCTGTTTGGCAACCTGGTAGGCGGCGGCCGTGCCAGGGTCGTCGTCGAGGAGGATGACAAGCTCGGGTTCGAGTTTGTCACCCGCGATTTCCTCAAGGGTGAGACTAAGAAGAGCAAGCGCGGCAAGAAGAAAGCGCCTGCCAAGGTGACACGCTGATCACCTGGTGAGGGTTGGCCGTTCTCCCGCTCGGTTGCAGGGAACTCGAGGCTCTTTGACGGTTTTCCATCAGGCGTCTCTCACATGTGTGGGCGCGACTTCCTGACTGTCTGGACCTGATTCCATGTCTGCTGATCTGAAACTTCGTCAATCCGGCATGATGCGCTGGGTTTCTTTGGCGCTATGCATCCTGTTGTGCCTTGCTGTCTCCGCACTCGGTGCGCTTGCGACCCAGACCGGTCCGGGGAGCTGGTACGAGAGCATCGAAAAGGCCCCCTGGAACCCGCCGTCCTGGGTCTTCGGCCCGGTCTGGACGGTGCTCTACATCACCATCGGAATCGCGCTCTGGATCATCTGGCAGTCACCAGCAAGCGAGCGCAGGCGTCAGGTCCTGAGCCTGTTCTTCCTGCAGCTGGCGCTCAATCTGGCCTGGAGCTGGATCTTCTTCGGCCTGGAGCAACCGCTTCTTGCCTTGCTTGACCTTGTCGCATTGATCGCGGCCATCGTAGTGCTGGTACGTGTCGCATGGTGGGAAACGCCTTTTGCATCGCTCATCATGCTTCCCTATCTGATGTGGTGCGGATTCGCGCTTACCCTGAATGGATGGATAGTGCTCGCGAACTGAGGCGGTGCGGCGAGAGCTCACTGCCGCTCCTGCAGGCCTTGACGTTTCGCGCGATCAATGAGAGGGAAGACCTCGCCTCTGGCACCGGCTGAAAACGGGGCCGACGAACCACACCGCGTGGATTGGAGGCGCCCCATGACTCATCAGATATCAGGAATTCTGTCGGCCTGCCGGTTTGCGGTTGGCTGGGCCACAACGCCATGAAACTGCTGGTGGTGTCGAGCCACCCTGTGCCTGAGAGCTGCGGTGCGGCTCTGCGGGATCGCGTGGTCGAGTCGTCAATTACGGCAGGTCATGAGGTCGACCTCGTGGACCTCTACGCCGAAGGATTCGAACCCGTGATGACTGCCGAACAGCGGCGTCATTATCACCAGGCCGTTTCAAACGCGGAAGCGGTCCGTGATCACGTCGACCGGCTTGCGGCCTGCGATGGTGTTGTCTTTGTCTTTCTTACCTGGTGGATGGGTCCACCTGCCATGCTCAAGGGTTGGATGGAGCGTGTCGTGTTGCCCTATGAGGCATTTTTGATGGAGGGCCGCCCTGCAGACATGACGCCAAGATTGTCCAGGGTTCGTTGGCTCGGCGTTGTTACGACGCTGGGTTCGCCATGGTGGTACTGGACCTTTGTGATGTGCGCACCAGGCCGCAAGATCATGCTGCGTGCGTTAAGGAGTTGCTGTCATCGCCGCTGTCGCACGTTCTGGCTCGGGTTGCACAACATCGATTCGGCCAGCAACCGGCAACGTTGCTCTTTCATGGAGCGCGTGGATCGCAAGATTGCATCACTGCGTTAATCGCCGGACGCTTCCTCTAGTGTCTGGGGTGTTAGCGACTGGAAGAAGTTCCAGATGTAGGGAGCTGTCCGGATCTCGTTGTTCTGGGCGCCCAAAAACGCTTCGACCAGCTTCTCTCCAAACCGGATTGTGTCGCCAGGAACCCTGTGGCCGCCGCCCTCCACCCGCATCAGAACGACAGGAGCCCCGCAGTCCTGCCAATCCAGTCGGAAGACAATGCTGGAGTCGTCGGGGGCCAGGTCGGGGAGTTGCTGTTCGGTAAACGTGCCCGCACAGCGATTCGCCGCGCTCCAGAAGAAGACGGAGGCGACGGTTGACATCACACGTCCGCGGTCTTCGTTGTCAGCGATGACGCCGCCATCCCAAGGGATGAGGGCATCTTCGGTGCCGTTGATGATCATGACCGGGACGGGCCGGGAAGGAGCGCAGACCGGGTAGAGAACCTCGGTCATGTTGGCGATGAGCGGCGCGGCACCGGCAATGCGGTCTGCCCGATCACACATCAGACGGTAGGTCATCATGCCGCCGTTCGAGGGCCCGGTGACATAGACCTGCTCGGCGTCCGCAACACCTTGTGCAATCAGGTGGTCCAGCAAGGCATCGAAGAACGCTACGTCATCGGGTGCTTCGCCGGGGTCATAACGCACGGTGTTGGCCCGGCCATCGTTCCAGCCTCGGTTGATCCCAATAGGATAGACCACGGCAAACCCTTCCTGATCTGCCAGATCGTCCCACCCCATCCGACGGCGAATACGATTGGCCCGATCGTTGCCGCCTTGCAGAACGAACACCACGGGCCAGGGGGCCGTTCCCGG
>CALIUG010000165.1 GCA_938048755.1 uncultured Alphaproteobacteria bacterium | reverse complement strand
CATCGAGACGCTGGGTGGTGTGTTTACCCGTCTGATCGATCGCAACACGACGATCCCGACGCGCAAGAGCCAGGTCTTCTCCACTGCCGAGGACAACCAGACTGCCGTGACGATCCGGGTGTTCCAGGGCGAGCGCGAGATGGCGGCCGACAACAAGATGCTCGGCCAGTTCGATCTCGTCGGCCTGCCGCCCGCCCCGCGCGGCGTGCCGCAGATCGAGGTTCCTTCGACATCGACGCCAACGGCATCGTCAACGTGTCGGCCAAGGACAAGGCGACCGGCAAGGAACAGCAGATCCGCATCCAGGCTTCGGGCGGCCTCAGCGACGACGAGATCGAAGGTATGGTCTCGGATGCCGAGAGCCACGCGGAAGAAGACAAGAAGCGCCGTGCCCAGGTGGAGGCCCGCAATCAGGCCGACGCCCTGATCCATGCCACCGAGCAGCAGCTTGGCGAACATGGTGACAAGGTCGAACCGGCTGTGAAGTCCGAGATTGAAGACGCCATTGCCGATCTCAAGTCGGAACTGGAGAAGGAAGGCGATGAGTCCGATGTCGAGGCCATCGAATCCAAGACCCAGGTTCTGGTCCAGGCTTCCATGAAGCTGGGCGAGGAGATCTACAAGGCCGAGCAGGCGCAAGCCGGTGACGGCGATGAAGGCGATGGTGGTGCCGACGGCGGCGCTTCGGATGATGGTGTCGTGGATGCCGAGTTCGAGGAAGTCGACGACGACGAGAAGAAGTCCGGCACCGCGTAATCCGTGGTCGGAAAGATGATCCCGGACCGGTGAAAACCGGTCCGGGATTTTCCGTTACCGATGGAGTAAAGAACCACCATGGCCAAGCGCGACTACTACGAGGTACTCGGCGTCGACCGGGGGGCTGACGACAAGGCACTGAAAAGCGCCTACCGCAAGCTTGCGATGCAGTTCCATCCGGACCGCAATGCGGACAATCCCGAAGCCGAAGCCAAGTTCAAGGAAGTCTCGGAGGCCTATGAGGTCCTGAAAGACCCCGACAAGCGCGCAGCCTATGACCAGTTCGGCCACGCCGCCTTTGAAGGCGGCATGGGCGGCGGCGGACGTGGTGCCCAGGACTTCAGTTCCAGCTTTGCCGATGTCTTTGATGACCTCTTCGGCGATTTCATGGGCGGCGGCGGACGCCGGCGTGGCGGCGGCAGCGGCCAGCGCGGTGCCGATCTGCGTTACAACATGGAAGTCAGCCTGGAAGATGCCTTTGCTGGCAAACAGGCCAAGATCCGCGTGCCCACGGCGGTTCCCTGTGAGCCCTGTGGCGGCACCGGCGCGGACGATCCCGAGGCGACGGCAACCTGCGGCACATGCGGTGGTGCGGGCAAGGTACGCGCCCAGCAGGGTTTCTTCTCCATCGAACGCGGCTGCCCGACCTGTGGCGGCGCGGGCAAGGTCATCCGTGATCCCTGCAAGGTGTGCAGCGGTTCCGGGCGCGTGCAGAAGGAAAAGACGCTCAACGTCACGATCCCCGCAGGCGTGGATGACGGCATGCGCATCCGCCTGACCGGTGAAGGCGAAGCCGGCATGCGCGGCGGTCAGACCGGCGATCTCTACATCGTGCTCTCGGTCAAGCCCCACAGCATCTTCCAGCGTGACGGCGGCACGATCTATTGCCCCGTGCCGATCTCGGTCGCCACCGCGGCGCTGGGCGGCAACATCGAGGTGCCGACCATCGAAGGCAAACGCGCCAAGGTCTCGATTCCAGCAGGTACTCAGACCGGCCGCCAGTTCCGCCTGCGCGGCAAGGGCATGACCGGCGTGCGTGGTTCCGGACGCGGCGACATGATCATCGAAACCGTGGTCGAAACCCCGACCGGCCTGACCGCCCGCCAGAAGGAACTGCTCAAGGAATTCGAGGAAGCCGGCGGCTCCAAGACCCACAACCCGGAATCCGAAGGTTTTTTCACCAAGGTCAAGGACCTCTGGCAGGACCTGACGGACTGAGCGCTTGTCACTCCGTGTCATCCCGGAAACCGCAAGGTGGTTATCCGGACCTCGATAGATCCGCACCGAACGCTCGAGGCCCCGGCTCAAGGCCGGGGTGACACGTCAGGACAGGCATCATGCACTCTGCCGTCATTCCGCCACAGGTTGGTGCGATCTTGGGTGCCATGAGCTTCATGAGGATACCGATGAAACAGCACACGTTTGCCATTCTGCTTGCATCCACCGTTCTGGCGACGCCCGCGCTGGCGCAGAACAGCGTGACCGAAGAGAAGATCCTGGAGGCCTGCGCCAGTGGCCTTTCCAGTGCCGATCTCGACCGCGACGGCTGGGTCACGCCGGCCGAGGCTGATGCCACCTTTGAAGGCAACTACGCCCTGCTCGACGGCGATGCCGATGGCGGTGTGACGCTTTCGGAATTCCAGAACTGCCGTGCGGGCACCGGCCTGCGCACGGAACGCAGCGCCCAGATGCGCGAAGGTCATCCGTTCTATCGCGGTGCAGCGAATGCCGACGGTGAACTTGATCGCACGGCATGGCTGGGCATCGCCCAGGAGCAGCTTGCCAAGGTGCCGATGATCGACGGCCAGGCCAATCCCTATACCTATGATGCCATCATGCAGGGCTTCAGCCTGCCGGCTTCAGAGATCGATTCCGATGGCAGTGGTTATGTCGAACCCGGTGAAGCCCATGTTGGGATCGATGCCGGATTCACCCGTGCGGATGCGGATGGCAACCGCCGGATCTCTGCGGTCGAACATGCCACGCGCGACACGACGACAGAGGTGATCGATCCCGCAGCGTCGCTGCAGGCGCGTCTGGCCGAACGCTGGACCGCCATGGATGCCGATGCCGACGGCAGTGTTTCGCTGGACGAATACCGCGCGGCCGGAAAGGCTCGCTATGAAGAGGCGGCACGAAGCGCTGCCTCCGACCCCGAGGTCGCGGTGCCGGTGGTTTCCCTGATGGAGCTGCCGGAGTCCTAGGTCTTCGCGGGCGCCGGGGCGTGACAGATCGCGCCGGCGCGGTTATGCAGTCTGGATGACAGTACGAATCGGAATCTGCGGCTGTGGCGGTCGCATGGGACACATGCTGGGCCATGTCGTGCACGGTCGCGACGGTGCCGTCATCGCTGCGGGCAGCGAACGCGCCGGCAGCGATCTCATCGGACGCGATCTGGGTGATGTCCTGGGCCTTGAAACCCTGGGCGTACCGGTCACGGGTGATGCCGTGTCGCTGTTTGCCGACAGCGATGTCGTGGTCGACTTCACCGCGCCGGCCTCGACCATGAACCACGCAAGACTCGCCGCCGAAACCGGCAAGGGACTGGTTGTCGGCACCACGGGATTGTCGGCCGAAGAAAAGGCAGAGCTTGCTCGCGCCGGAGAGCGTGCGCCCATCGTCTTTGCCGCCAACATGAGCCTGGGGGTCAACCTCTTGCTCGGCGTCACGCGCAAGGTTGCCGCCGCGCTGGATGAAGACTTCGATATCGAGATCGTCGAGATGCATCATCGCCACAAGGTCGATGCGCCTTCGGGCACCGCTCTGGCTCTGGCCGAAGCGGCGGCGGCGGGCAGGGGTGTCGACCTCGATGCCGTTGCCGACCGGGGCCGTGACGGCATGACCGGTGCGCGCGTACGCGGCGCCATCGGCATGGCCGCACTGCGCGGCGGCGATGTCGTGGGCGAACACCAGGTAGTCTTTGCTGCCGACGGTGAACGCATCGAAATCGGCCACCGCGCCACCGACCGCGGCATCTTCGCGCGCGGCGCCATTGCCGCGGCCATCTGGCTCCATGGCCGCGAACCCGGCTTCTATGGCATGGACGACGTGCTGGGCCTGGCCGACTAGAGCAGATCAAGAGCCTCTTCACGCGTCTCCACCGGATCGCCAGCGATTCGATGCAGGCGCAATCTGCTCTGAAGGGAACCCTTAGGCCTTGCGACGTGTTCTCCTGGTGAACTCACAGAGCCCAGGGGGCCACCATGAACATGCTCATCATCCATCCCGTCATCGCCTTGCTGGCCGATATCGCGATTCTGGTCTGGCCCAAGCTGCTGAACTACATTGTCGCGGCCTATCTGACCGTGGTCGGCCTGACGGGCATTCTCACCGTCCTGGCCTGACCGGCCCAACTCTTCGGGTCTGACCGGCTGCTCAGGGCTCCAGCCACTGGGTGGCCGGCTCTTTGCGCTTGCGCTGATTCACCAGCCATGCGCCCAGCACGATCAGCGCCATGCCGGCGAGCGCTTCCCATGGCAGGCGTTCGGCCAGGAACACCGCGCCCAGGATGACGGCCACGGCCGGAACCAGATAGGCGACCAGCGATGCGCGGGTTGCGCCCACGCGTGCGAGAATCTTGTAGAAAATGAGGCCCGGTAGGGCGCTGCCCACGGTGCCCAGAAAGACCAGGGCCGCGACGGTCGACCAGCTCACGTGGAGATTCCAGGGCTGGTCAACGACCGCAGACATCGGGATCAGCACGATCACGGCCGTGGATTGTGCTCCCACGGCCAGCACAATGGGTGCCAGATGGCCCGACTTGCGCGCCAGAACATTGGCGCTGGCGATGCTGACTGCCGCGGCAAGGACTGCAAGATCGGCAATCAGATGGGCTTCGACATCGCCCAGCACACCGCGCCCGATGACGGCCACGACACCGGCAAACCCGATCAGCGCGCCCACCATGCTGCGTGCCGACATGCGCTCGTCATGAAACAGCAGATGGGCAAACACCATGGTCAGCACCGGCACGGTGCTAAGGATGATACCCGCCAAGCCGGAATCAATGTGGGTCTGGCCCCAGGAAAGCAGGATCATGGGGATGACCTGGGTCACCATGCCCAGCACGAACAAGGCACCCCAGATACGCCCCATGGGTGGCAGGCGTTGACCGCCGAGCCATAGGACAACGGCCAGAGTCAGGAGCGAAATGATAGAGCGCGCGCAGGCCAGCGTGACCGGCGGGACTTCAGCAACGATGATGTCAATGAACAGGAACGAACTGCCGAACGTGGTCGCGCAAAGGACGACCAGTGCGATGTCGCGCGGTCCAAGCTGACGTATGTCCGGTTTGGTCTGGCTCATCGGGCGCGCGACGCGGCAAGACGGTTGAGGCCAAGGCCCGCCAGGATCAGCGGCAGAGCCAACACCATACTCCAGGAGAGCTGTTCATCAAGCAGCAGCAAACCAAACCCCAGACCGATGACCGGTATCAGAAGATTGACCATGGCCGTGAAGGTTGCCCCTGCCATGGCTGTCAGCCGGAAGAAGATAAGATAACCTCCGGCTGTGCAAACGATTCCCAATGCAATCGTTTGTGACATGGCCGCACCGCTGACCGAAAGCGTCCAGGGCGCATCCAGCAGCAGCGAAAACGGCAGGATTGTCACGAATCCTGCCAGAACGGCACCGGTGGCAAGCACATTGGGTTTGATCGCCCGGGCGCGCCGCGCCAGCACGGTGTTGATGGCATAACTCAGGGCAGCACCCAGGATGGCCAGTTCGGCGAGGACATGATGTCCCAGATCGCCCAGGGCGTCGGCACCGACCAGAATGACAACACCGGTCACACCCAGAACCACACCGGCCAGGCGCAGAGGTGTCAGGCGCTCGTCGGGGATGACCATGTGCGCGATGACGGCCGTGGCAAGCGGCATGAAGCCGATCAGGATCGAGGCAAGGGCGCTGGAGATCTCCTGCTCGCCCATGGCAATCAGGACGAAGGGCACGGCATTGCCGGTGAGCCCGAGCATGGCAAAGACAAACCAGCTGTCACGATCCCATGGAAGCCTCTCACCGACCAGCCGTAGAACCACGAGCAGGAAGACTCCGGCAAAGGCCAGACGCAGGGCAACCAGGGTAAAGGGCGGAACTTCGTCCACGGTGGCGCGGATCAGGGTGAACGAAGAGGCCCAGATCAACGCCAGCATCAACAACAGGATCCAGGCATGGAGGGTTGTCTGCCCCTTTGCGATGGAGACCTGGTCAACCATCCATTGGCGCACTTCGCCAGCGAACCAGGGCGTCGTTGAGGGCATTGGCAAGATCACTGCGTTCGTCATTGGTCATGAATGCGCCGATCTGGAGCCGACGGCCGTGGGACGAAAGTACCAGGCGGTTGGTCTCGGCGTTCTCGGGCTCGATCGCCACGCGCACCCAGCCGGGCTCGAAGGTCCAGTACTTTGAGCGGCCATTGGGCGCGATACGATCAATGCGCAGGGTCTTGTCATCAAGCCTGACCGTTTCCAACCGGCGTCCCGAGCGATAGTTCAGCTCGAACGCACCCCAGACCAGCAGCACCTCCAGGCCGCAGAAACCGGCAACGGGCCAGGCGCCCAGACTCCAGAACGACAATCCGATGGCCGCCAACGCGATTGCCGTCGAGATCATCAACAGGACGAACCCCCAGCGCGGTAGAGACCGGTGCGGTACCAGGACGGCATCGAATGCCACGCCGTCGGCCCGCGAATCGTGATGGTTTTGCATGGCCTGATTGATAGCCCGGCATGGCAATTTCGTCATCCTGTGAGATCATTTCTTCAGTCTGCAACACAGGCCGTACGGGGTCTGTTAGATTGGCCACAGACGCACGGTTTTGGCAGGCTGTGCAGGGCAGGAGGAATCACGTGAAGAAGGCTGATATCGACCGTTTGTTCACCTCGCTCGCCGAGGTCATTCCCGAGCCTGAGACAGAGCTGGAATACACCAACGTCTTCACGCTTCTGGTCTCGGTCGTGCTGTCGGCCCAGGCAACCGACAAGGGCGTGAATGCCGCCACACCGGGATTGTTTGCATTGGCTGACACGCCCGAGAAGATGCTGGCTCTGGGTGAAGAGGGGGTGCGCGACAAGATCAAGACGATCGGTCTGTTCAACGCCAAGGCCAAGAACGTCATCGCGCTGTCACAGATGCTGATCGAGCAGCATGGCGGTGAGGTACCGGCCAGCCGTGAGGAACTCCAGAAGCTCCCCGGGGTCGGGCGCAAGACCGCGAGCGTGGTCATGAACGAGGCGTTCGGTGAAGCCACCATCGCGGTTGATACGCATGTCTTCCGGGTCTCCAACCGCACACGGCTGGCGCCGGGCAAGACGCCTGATGCGGTCGAGAAGAAGCTGGAATCCATCGTTCCCGAGCGCTGGAAGAAGGGCGCCCATCATTGGCTCATTCTGCACGGGCGCTATACCTGCCTGGCGCGCAAACCCAGATGCTGGTCCTGCGTGATCGCCGATATCTGCCCGCACAAACCCAAGACGCCCGATCCCGAAATCGAAGCGGCGGCCAAGGCCGAAAAGAAGGCAGCGGCCAAACGCAAGCTCGCGCCACCACGTCCCCGGAAGGCAGCCAAACGGCGTGCCTGACTGCTGACATCATGCTGTCAGGGGGATGGTCTATAAAACCGGCTGAACCCATAGCTGGCAGAGATCATGAGCGAACTTGAGCACTACAGCAGTCCCACGGGCACGCTGGTCCCCGTCTGGACCCTGGAAATCCAGACCCTGCCCGAAGACACTGACCGCATCCTGGATGCCGTACTTGCCGTGCATCCCCTTGGTTATGGCCGCTACCAGCGCAATGCCAGCATCTCCGCCGTGGGTGCCGAAACCGCGCGTCCGCAGGCCGATTCGACGACGACGCGGCATGTCGACGGGTTTGAGGCCGGAGCGACGGAAACCTATCCCATGGTCGAACTCAAGATTTCCATCGAACGTGATCGCGTTACGCTGGAGAGGGTCATGGCCGCGATTCTGGACGTGCACCACTACGAGCAGCCCGTCATCTTCGTGCGCGAGGACTGGGCAAGCCGTGCGGCCTATGACCCCGACAACACCAATCCAAACCGCTTCTGGAACAACGGTCGCGGGCTGCCTGAGCGAATCACCTGAGGCAGGGACAATCACAGGCCGGATCCCCGGCGGGGGCAGGCCCCGCTGGGAATCGACTTGGTGGTGATGGTCAACGTTCGTGCAGAACGGATTCAAGCCATGCAACGACGTCTTCTACCGACTCGGCCGCGGGACCCCCAGGCATGTCCGGGCGTGTCACCATCACGACGGGCACAGAAAGGTTTCGCGCCGCGATGATCTTTGCCTGGGTGGCGCCGCCGCCGCTCGCCTTGGTGACCAAGGCGTCGACCCGATGATCGCGCATCAGGGCTTCTTCATCGTCGATCGTGAACGGTCCGCGCGCCA
>CALIUG010000164.1 GCA_938048755.1 uncultured Alphaproteobacteria bacterium | reverse complement strand
TCGCGATTCAGCTCGCCGATGCCGCGGCGCAAACGCTGGATCGCTTCTTCCAGGTCCTCGCGCTCTGACAGCATGACCGAGAGTTGTTCGTCGACTTCCTGGGCCTCGATCTCGGCCCGAAGGTTCACCGGACCCATGTTTTCGCGTTCGCGCACGACCTTGCCGAATCGGCCCTCCAGGTCCTGCGCGCCCGGCAACTGGTCCGAATCGGCGACGGTTTCGGCTAGCGCATCAGGCTCGATCTCGAGGCGCTCGCGAATCTGGCGGCTGACTTCGGTTGCGATCTGGCGGGCATTCTCAACACTGCCTTCACGCCGTGCGCGTTCCTCGCGCTGGTCCGAGAGTTGGCCATCGGCCTGTCGCAGGGCGCGGTCACACTGGGCAAGGGCAGTCTCTGCGGCAGCCCGCTTGTCGGCAGCGTCGCGGCGCACGGCTTCTGCTGCATCAAGCCTGGTGGCGAGATCGCGCCGCTGGGCTTCTATCTGCTCAGGCTTGCTTTCCAGCGCCGCTGCTTCGTCTTGTCCGGCTTTGCGGCGTGCGTCGAGGTCTTCGATGCGCCCTCCGGCACCCTGTGCTCTGCCCTGCCAGGACTGACGCTCCTGGGCGATGGCCGTCAGGCGCCGCTCGCGGAACTCGGCCTCACGATGCAGGCGGTCACGCTCCCCCTGCAGTCCCGAAAGATCGGCGCGGCGTGCAATCAGTTCTTCGCGAAGCGCTTCCAACCCGTCTTCCGCGCTGGCCGGGGGAATCTCCGAAAGTTCCTGGCGTGCGGTTGCGAGCGCGCTCGCCAGTTCCGCGCGTTCGCCCGAAATGCGCTCGGTCATGGCGGCAAGGTCACCGCGCCGCGCTTCGGCGGCCTGAGAGAGGCTTTCCTGAGCACGGCGTGCTTCCCTTGCTGCCGAAAGGGCATCGGCTGCCTCGTCGGCTGCCGAGCGCGTGGAGTTTTCGCTCCGCGCTGCCTCAGCCACCTGCGCACGGGCAGCTTCCTGTGCCTGATGGGTCGCGTCACGGCGCTGGGTCGCGGCGCCAAGCTGCTGATTAAGGGCTTCCAGCCGTGCGCGTTGTGCAAGACGCGCCGCCGCACTCGATTCGGCGTCACGAACGACATAACCATCCCAGCGCCAGAGTTTGCCGCTGGCGCTCACCAGACGCTGGCCGGGACGCAGGTCGCGAGCAAGCGCCGCGCCCTGTTCATCGCTCACAACGCCGATCTGACCCAGACGCCGGGCCAGTTCGGAAGGCGCGGTCACATGGTTCGACAGGGGTTCGGCACCACCGGGCAGAGCCGGTGCATCGCCCAGAGGCGGCAGCAGGGTCCAGCCTGCCGCACCATCATCGCCCAGGGGTGCATCAAGGTCTTCACCCAGCGCGACACCAAGTGCGGTCTCGTAACCTTCGGCCACCTGGAGCGAGTCGAGCACCGGTGCGCCACCGCCTGAGGATTCGCGCGCCACAAGCGCCTGCAGGGCGTCGCGCTCGGCCGTCATGCGCGTCAGTGCCTGATCGGCCTCGCGGAACGCCGCGCGGCTTGCCTCTTCCTGCTCCCGGCTGGCGACATGGTCGGCCTGGGCCTGTGCGAAGGCTTCGCGTGCCGTCGTCAGGTGCTGTTCGGCATCGGCTTCTTCACGGTGCAGGCGGTCGAGCGAATCGGTATCATCCAGGCCCAGATTGAGCTGGCCGCGTTCTGCTTCGATTTCGCGTGTCTGATTGTCGAGCCGGGCGATGCGGCTTTCCAGATCGCTGGTGCGCGCTTCCAGTGCCTGACGCCGTGCGGTACGCGCAGCACGTTCTTCCGCGCGCGCTGTGACCCTGGCTTCCAGCTCGGCGACCGTTGTTTTCATCGCTTCGCTCGCCTTGTCGGCGGTAGCGATGGCTTCGGCCTCGCCGTCACGCTGGCGGGTCAGGGCCGCTTCTTCCTCATCCATCTGGGCCAGTGCGCGTGCAGCGTCCTCAGCCAGTGTGCGTTCACGCTCCAGATCGGACTCGATCTGGCGCAGGCGCTCGGCAATCTCGCGCCGCTGTTCGTTGAGGCGGCGTTCCTCGGCTTCCAGTGCAACGCGTCCGACCTGGAGCTCGTTGAGCGCCGCTCCGGCCTGAGCTTCGGCGTCGCGCAGCGGCGGCAGGGCTTCAGCCGCGTTGGCCTGGGCCGTGGTGGCTTCGGCAACCATCCGAGTCGCCTCGGCGACCTCTGCTTCGATGGCCTGCAGGGCTTCTTCGCTGGAGGTCACCGATCCGCAGGCATCCATCCAGCGGCGCAGGAGCCAGCGCGATTCGGCTTCGCGGATGCGGTCGCTCAAACGCCGGTATCGCTGGGCCTGACGCGCCTGTCGCTGGAGGGCGGCAAGCTGCTGTTCCAGACCGCCCACGACATCGCCCAGCCGTTCCAGATTGGTTTCAGCACCCTTCAGGCGCAGCTCGGCTTCATGGCGGCGTGACTGGAGGCCGGCAATACCGGCGGCTTCTTCCAGCAGATGACGACGCGCGGCCGGCTTGGAGCGGATCAGGTCGGAAATCTGGCCCTGGCTCACCAGTGCCGAACTCTTGGTGCCACTCGCGATATCGGCAAAAAAGAGTTGTACGTCGCGGGCGCGCGCATCCTGGCCGTTGATGCGATAGGCTGATCCACCGCCCCGTTCGATCCGGCGCGAAACCTGAATCTCTTCGGAATCGTTCCAGGCCGGCGGCGCATCGCGCTTGCTGTTGTCGAGGGTCAGCACGACCTCGGACACGTTGCGGCCCGGCCGGAAATCCGTGCCGGCAAAGATGACATCGTCCATCTCGCCGCCGCGCATCTTCTTGGCCGAGGCCTCGCCCATCACCCAACGCAGCGATTCCAGCAGATTCGACTTGCCGCAGCCGTTCGGGCCGACAATGCCGGTCAGTCCGGCATCAATCACAAAATCCGTTGGATCAACGAAGGATTTGAAGCCGGAAAGGCGCAGGCGCGAAAAATGCACGTATAGCCCCCTCAGACCGCGTTGTGGATGGTGATGGCATCAAGCCGGATCATTCAGACATTGCCCTCGAGTTCGAGGAGCAGTTCGTCGAACTTCTCGAAGCTCATGTTGCCCGAAACATTCTCGCCGTTGACGATGAAGGTCGGCGTGGAATTGATTTCGTACTGTTCGTCGCCGGCCAGACGGATCGCCAGGATGCCGTCGATCAGCGCCTGATCTTCCAGGCAGGTATCGACCATGTCGGGGTCCTGTCCGCCCATGCGCACGATCTTCTTGATTTCGCCGATGGGGTCCTGGGAATGTGACCATTGCTCCTGGGTGCGGAACATGACGTCGACAAAGTCGAAGAACCGTTCTTCGCCCATGCACCGTGCAATCACCGACACGACGAGTGCGACGCGGTCCAGCGGAAACTCCCGAAAGACCAGCTTGGCGCGTCCGGTGTCGAGGTACTGGGCCTTCAGCTCGGGCAGCGTATTGACGTGGAATGCCGCGCAATGGGGGCAGGTCATCGACGAATACTCGATGATCTCGATGGGGGCATTGGGGTCGCCCAGGATCATGTCGGGCAGCGGTGCGCCATCCTGCGCGCGCGCGCCAACAAGAGGCAGAACCGCCGTAGCGGCGACGGCGGTGATAAACTGGCGTCTTTTCAGCAAGATTCGATCCTCACAAAGGAAACAGGCGCCGGAACCGGGTGACCCGATCGAAGTCCTGAGTGTCGGCTACAACAAACGCATCCGACACGCCATTATAGAGTCTGCGAGTCCGGCGCCTCAACGCTCGCAAGCCCTTTCAGACAGCTT
Source organism: uncultured Alphaproteobacteria bacterium (assembly GCA_938048755.1). Taxonomy (GTDB): domain Bacteria; phylum Pseudomonadota; class Alphaproteobacteria; order SP197; family SP197; genus SP197. Next base: position 2,480 of record CALIUG010000164.1, on the reverse strand, counting down.
CATTTTGTGGATAAGTTTCACGACGATGGCGCGGGTTTGGCGCCCAGAACCGCACGTCCCAGGCGCTCCAGGGCCGCGCGCATCCCGTCGTCATCCACGTTCGAGAGCTGGTTTTCCAGCGCTTCATCCTCTCCAGGGGTCAGGGTGCGGGTCTCACGGCTCTTCCTGCGCTCGGGCCGCTGGACCTCTCCCTGGCGCAGTTTCAGGCGGGTTACCGCGCGATGGCCAAAGAAGGTCGCGATACGCTCCAGAATCTTGGGCTCGAGATGCTGAAGCTCAAGGCCGAATGCCGGGGAGACCCGCACGGACAGAACGCCGTCGCGGCTGAGCTTCTCGGGCAGGCAGACATCGGCCAGTCGCTCGCCGACCACGACCTGCCAATCGGTCAGCAGGCGCGATTCAGCAAAGCCGTGCTTGCGGTAGGCCTGGGCAGCCGCAGCGGGAAGAACCAATCCCGCGCGTTTGGGGGCACCGCCCCTGCGCGCTGGTTTGGCCTCTGTCCTGGCGGGCTTCTGGTTTGGCACCCTGGCTTTGCTCCTTGGCGGTCGGCACATGTGGTAACAAGGCAACGCTAGTCGTAGTTCGGCGCATGACGTTGACACGCAGCACAGCTCTAAACCCTGATGACACAATGTGGCGAGGCGATGGCGGAAGCGTCAACAGGCAAGGCGGAAGCCGCTGATCTGCTGGCCTGGTATGACCGGCATCGGCGTGATCTGCCCTGGCGGGCAAAACCGGGTATCACGGCCGATCCCTATCACGTCTGGCTCTCGGAGATCATGCTCCAGCAGACCCAGGTGCAAGCCGTGATCCCCTATTTTCTGGGCTTTCTGGAGAGGTGGCCCACGGTCGAGGCGCTGGCCCGGGCGCCGCGTGATGATGTGCTGGCCGCCTGGGCGGGACTTGGCTACTACGCCCGCGCACGCCGGCTTCACGATTGCGCGCGCATGGTCGCCGACACTCTGGATGGCCGTTTCCCCGAGACCGAAGAGGACCTGCGTGCCCTGCCGGGAATCGGCGCCTATACCGCCGGCGCCATCGCCGCCATTGCGTTTGACCGCCCCGCCGCCGCGGTCGACGGCAATGTCGAGCGGGTGATGGCGCGAATCCATCGGATTGAAGATCCCATGCCTGGGGCCAAAAAGGCCGTGCGTGAGAAGACACTTGATCTCATTCCCGCTGACCGCCCCGGCGACTTTGCCCAGGCGCTGATGGATCTTGGCGCAACGATCTGCACACCGCGGAAACCGGCCTGCGGGATCTGCCCCTGGCGTGACGCCTGCCGTGCGCGTCTGGCGGGAATTGCTGATGACCTGCCGAAATCAGCGCCCAAAAAGAAGCGCCCGCACCGGTTTGGTCTGGTGTTCTGGCTGGAACGCGAGGACGGCGCCGTGCTGTTCCGCACCCGGCCCGATGAGGGGTTGCTGGGCGGTATGCTGGAGGTCCCGACCACGGCCTGGCGCGATGCCGACTGGGAGCTGGCAGAGTCCCTTACCGATGCGCCGGTTCCAGGAAGCTGGCAGTTGCTTCCCGATGTCGTCCGGCACGGTTTCACGCATTTCACTCTCGACCTCAGGGTCGCCGTGCTCGGCTATTCAGGGGGTGAGGTCGAGGGTGTCTGGCATCATCCAGAGACCTTCGCGTCCCTTGCTCTGCCGACGATGACCCGCAAGGTCATCAAACACGCCCGGACGGCGCGTCCCTGAGTGCAGCCCGTTCGGCGATGGGCCGGAACGACAGGCGGTGGTGCGGCGTGATGCCCAGTTGATCGAGACCGCTGCGGTGTTCTGCCGTGCCATAGCCGGCATTGCGTTCCCACCCATAGCCTGGATGTTCCCCCGCCAGTCTCTCCATGATGCGGTCCCTGGTGACCTTGGCAACGATGGAGGCCGCGGCAATGGAAAGACAGCGCGCGTCACCCTTTATGACGGTCGTCACGGGGCAGGCAAGGTCGGGCGCACGGTTGCCGTCGACCAGGGCGTGGGCGGGTGTTTCCGGCAGGCCCCCAACGGCACGTTTCATGGCCAACATGGAGGCCGCCAGGATGTTGTGGCGATCGATTTCCTCGACCGAGGCCATGCCAATGCCGATCAGGGCATTGTTTTCCAGAAGGGTGAGCAGGGCTTCGCGCCGCACTTTCGCGAGCTTCTTGGAATCGTTGAGCCCGGCTGGAATGGATTCGGGTTTCAGGATGACGGCGGCTGCCACGACCGGTCCCGCCCATGGGCCGCGCCCGACTTCGTCCACGCCGGCAACCGGTTGCGGGCCGGCCTGCTCAAACTCAAAGGTCGGCGTCACGGGTTTCCTTCTTGGGCGTTGGCTCGTCGTCACGCAGGCTGTCGGGCAGGGCCTTTGCGTGACGTTCGGCAAGCTCCTGGCTGAATTCCTTGGTGAAGATCACGGTCTGTTTGGTGCGCTTGGCGGTCTGGGGATAGAGGTCGGACATCAGGCCGCGCAAACTGCTGGTGTCGACACGATCG
>CALIUG010000163.1 GCA_938048755.1 uncultured Alphaproteobacteria bacterium | reverse complement strand
TCCAGGGTGTCAAAGAGACGCACGAGATGGGGATAGTTCACGGTGTTGTAAACAATGAAGCCGGTGTCGACGGGGATTTCTGCGCCGTCCAGCAGCGCATTCCGGGTGTTCGCGTGGCCTCCTGGACGACTTTCACACTCGAAAAGGGTGACGTCGTGGCGGCGCGAAAGCGCCCAAGAAGCGCCCAGGCCCGCGATTCCGGACCCGACGACGGCAATCTTGAGAGGAGGCTGGTGCTTGGTCATGCTTCTTGTTCGAGGAATTTGGCTGTTCGGATCAAATTATGTGATCCGCTCTGGTCTTCTGATCGTAGTCAAATCGATGAAACGAGGCGATCATGTTCCAGGACAGCGAACAGACGGCACTTGCTGACGATGTGCCGTTCGGGATAGACGGCGCCATGGCCACAACGCGATCCGGCACGGATGCCCCAAGTAAACAAGATCTCGAGCGGGATCTCGTTGCCGTTGGCAAGACCGGGGATCGCGAAGCATTCCGCAGGCTTTTCCAACACTTTGCCCCGCGTCTGCGTTCGTTTCTGGTTCGCCGCCGAACACCCGATGGTTCGCTTGATGACCTGGTTCAGGACGTCATGGCGACGATCTGGCGCAAGGCCTCGACCTATGATCCTGCCAAGGCGACGGCATCAACATGGATCTTCACCGTGGCGCGTAACCGCCGCATCGATCTGGCACGCAGAAGCCGGCCGGAAGTCGACATTGATGATCCAGCGACCGTCCCCGAGCAGGAAGACAAGGCACCGCTGCCCGACGAGCAAACCAGCCGCGTGCAGATGGCTGCGCATATCAAGATTGCGCTCGCTCAATTGCCTCCTGATCAATCCGAAATCGTCATGCTCGCGTATCACAAAGATATGTCGCACTCAGAAATTGCAGAACAAATCTCCCTTCCGCTCGGAACGGTGAAATCACGTCTCAGACTTGCTCTGGGAAAACTGCGTCAGTCCATGGAAGGATTGGAATAATGGCCTCTCACCATCTCGATCAGGCCGTGCTGCTCGACTATGCCAGCGGCAGCATGAGCCATTCGCTCTCGCTGATCACGGCGACCCATCTGGCCCTTTGCCCGGCCTGCCGACGCGACGTCGAAGCCCTTGAGGCTGTGGGCGGCGCCATCCTGGATGATGTATCGGGCCAAGACGTGCAGGAAGATTCCTTTGAGGAACTGATGGCGCGCCTTGAGTGCGAAAGCGGTAACGTGAGCGCTACCCCGACGTCGCCGCCGGTTGCCGATGAAATCGCGCATCTGCCACGTCCGCTTCGTGATCATATTCCCTTGCATGACGGCAAGCTGCGTTGGGGCAGGCAGGGACCGATCGAAACGATCTTCCTTCCCTGCGATGACCCTGGTCACCGGATCAGGCTCCTTCGTATCGCACCCGGCAAAGGTGCTCCTCAGCACAGCCATCGGGGTCTGGAGCTCACGCTGGTGCTGCAGGGCAGCTATCACGATGAGACCGGCCGGTTCGGACCCGGGGACATCGAGGTCGCCGATCCCGATCTGGATCACCGTCCTATCGCCGATGCCGGCGCGCCCTGTGTCTGCCTTGCGGTAACCACTGCACCCTTGCGCCTGACCGGTCCTCTGGGTCGCCTGATTGATCCGTTCCTGACGATCTAGGAGAGCGATGCATGCGTTTGGGAGCTGCCGTTGCAGCGCTTGTCGCCCTCGTGATGGGGTCGGGTGAAAGTCGCGCTGAAACCATCGATTGGGCCAGCATCGCGCTTCCGGGTCTGGATGGCGAGCCGATTGATCCGGCCTTGTTTACCGGTCATCCCGTCCTTGTCGTGAACACCGCATCGCTGTGTGGCTTCACGCCGCAGTACGAAGGCCTGCAACAGCTTTGGGACACCTATCGTGATCGTGGCCTGGTTGTCCTTGGTGTGCCGTCCGACGATTTCGGTGGCCAGGAGTACGGCGAGAGCGGTGAGATCAAGACTTTCTGTGAGGTGAACTACGGCATCGACTTTCCCATGCTTGAACGACAGCATGTGAAGGGGGCACAAGCGCACCCTCTGTTTGCCTGGATCACGGATCGCGCCGGATCAGTCGGTGCACCGCGCTGGAACTTCTACAAGTACCTCATCGCGGCCGACGGCACGTTTGTCGACTGGTATGCCAACATTACCGCGCCGACATCGGACGCAGTCATCGCGGCGATTGAAGCGGAGTTGGCTGGGCAGTAAGCGCTGCGTCAGAGATTGGCGCTCAGGAAAGTCAGCAGATCATCAGCGACCGGCGCGGTTTCAGGCAGGGGTTCTGCCAGGGAAGCGATTATGCCGATATGGCCGACTCCGGGATAGGTCAGCAGCTCGACCGTCCCACCATCCTGACTGATTGCGGCTGCAAGCCGCTCTGAGTTGGCTGGAAGCACGGTCGTGTCATCCAGACCGGTCGCCAGCAGGATTGGGGGGGCATCTCCGCGGGCAAAGGTAATGGGTTGCGTCGCGTCGGAGTCGGGATAGCTGCCAAAGGTGTTGCGCAGGAGTGTGGAATTGAACGGGCGGAAGTCGTAGGGCCCGGCGAGACCGGCAACCGCTCGAATGCGATCCGCTGGCCAACCCTCAGCCTCGAGATAGCTCGTATCAAGCGCCAGCATCATGGCGTTGTAGGCACCGGCAGAGTGGCCCGCCAGGCCGATCCGATCGGGATCGCCGCCGTAGTCAGCAATGTTCTGGCCAATCCAGGTGACCGCCAGCGCGCTGTCTTCCAGGAAATCGGGAAAGGCGACCTCGGGAAACACGCGGTAGTCGGGAATGACCACCGTGAAGCCGGCAGCCGCCAGACGTTGACCGACAAACAGATAATCGCCGCGATCACCTGAATTCCAGCCGCCGCCGTAGAAGAACACCACGACCGGCGTTTGTTCGGTCGCGCCATGCGGATGGTAAATGTCCAGGCGTTGTCGGTCATGAGAGCCATAAGGGAGGCCTTCGAGGATGTCATAACCATCGCGGGTGACGAACGCGTTCACGACGTCAGCCTTGGAACATGCACCCGCCATCGCTGCCAGAGGCAACATGGCAAGACGACCGAGAAGCGTGCGACGGGACTGCTGGATCATAATGGCCCCTACGCAAGGCTGGCCTTGTCGGATCACACGGTGATCGGTGTTCCAAGCCTGGCGGCAGGCGATGGACGCTGGCACGATTCCCAGTCTTGGGCGACATGCACATCGACTTGCGCACGTGGTTCGCTGCGGCCGCGGATCATGTCGGAGACCTTCTCGCCAATCATGATGGCAGGCGCGTTGGTATTGCCGCTGGTGATCTGGGGCATGATCGAGGTATCGACGATGCGCAGGCCCTTGATGCCGCGCACGCGACATTCCGGATCCACCACGGCCATGGAGTCGGTCCCCATCTTGCAGGTGCCGCAGGCATGGAAGTTGGTTGTTGCGGTCTCGCGGATGAAGGCATCGATGTCGTCCTGTGCGGTGACATGATCACCAGGCAGCATCTCGCCGGCGCGATAGGCATCGAAGGACGGCTGGGCAAACACCTCGCGGGTTAGCGCAATGGCCGTGCGCATCTCCTCCCAGTCCTCCTCGCAGTCCAGGTAGTTGAAGAAGATGCTGGGCATGTCGTGAGGGTCGGCTGAACGCAAGCTGATCCTGCCGCGGCTTCTGGGGCGCAGCGGACCCAGATGGGCCGAATAGGCATGGGGCACCGGTGCGATGGTCATGTCTTCCAGAAACGCAGCCGGGACAAAATCGACCTGGATATCGGGCCATTGGATGCCGGGCCTGCTGCGCATGAACCCCACGGCTTCTCCCTGGGTGCGCGCAGCTACTCCCGACTTGAACAGCAACCATTGCAGGCCCGTCAGCCAGAAACGCGGACGGCGCATGTGATGCTGCATGCTCACCGGCGCCTTGCATTCCCAGTGCATGTAGACGCACAGATGATCCATCAGGTTCGCGCCCACGCCCGGCAGCTCATGGATGAGGTCGACGTTGTGTTCAGCCAGATGCGCACCGGGACCGATGCCTGAGAGCATCAGGAGCTGGGGCGTGTTGATGGCACCACCACACAGGATGACCTCGCGTTTGGCACGCGCTTCATGGGATTGCCCGTCGCGTTCATAGCAAACGCCGGTCGCACGATGGTCTTCCAACAGGATCCGGGTTGCATGGGACCGGGTCCGAACCTGCAGGTTGGGACGCTTCATCACGGGGTGGAGAAAACAGCGCGCCGTGTTGGATCGCCGGCCTTTCCACACCGTGCTGTCAGCTGGCCCGAAGCCTTCCTGCTGTCGCCCGTTGAGGTCGGGATTGCGCGGGTAACCGGCTTCCACGCCTGCTTCGATGAACGCGTCGAAAAGCGGTGAATCCTTGCCTCCGGACTGGACGCCCAACGGACCGGAATTTCCGCGATAGGGATCCGCGCCCCGGTCGTAGGTCTCGGAGCGCCGGAAGTAGGGCAGGACATCGGCATAGGACCAGCCGGACGCACCCATCTCGGCCCAGGTGTCGTAGTCCAGCGCATTGCCGCGCATGTACATCATCGCATTGATCGAGGACGAGCCGCCCAGAACCTTGCCGCGCTGTTGCCACATGCGCCTGTTGTCGAGTTGTGGTTCGGGTTCGCTCACATAGGGCCATTGAATTGAAGGCTCGTTGACGACCCTGATGAACCCGGCTGGAATCTTGATGAAGAGATTGTCATCCCGGTCGCCGGCTTCCAGCAGGAGCACGCGGGTTTCCGGGTCTTCGCTCAACCGGTTTGCCAGCACGCAGCCGGCCGATCCGGCGCCAACAAGGATGTAGTCGAAGGTTTCCGCCATGGTGTCCCTCATGCCGTCCCGACGGTTCTGACGAACTCTAGAGCATCAGCTTGTTGTGGGCATCCAGGGCAGCGACCTTGTAGCACTCTGCCAAGGTCGGATAGTTGAAGACGGTGTTCATGAAGTAATCGATACCGCCGCCGAGTGCGGCAACCGCCTGGCCGATATGCACCAGTTCGGTCGCACCACTGCCGATGGCGTGGACGCCCAGCAGCCTTGAGTCTTCGGCATGAAAGA
>CALIUG010000162.1 GCA_938048755.1 uncultured Alphaproteobacteria bacterium | reverse complement strand
GGTCAGGGCGGTGATCAGGGCTTCGCTGATCCGCCCATCCACCTCCATGCCGTGGTCGCGCTGGAAGGCCTGGATGGCATTGGCCGTGGCCGGTCCTGCGATGCCGTCAATGACACCGCCCAGATAGCCCAGTTCCTTGAGATAGCGTTGCGCCGCGGCCGGCATAGATCCCATCTCCTCGATGGCCAGCGGCCAAAGCTCGCGCTCCTCACGGTGAACAACTTCCAGGCTCACTTCCTCGCGCAGGATCTGTGCCCGGGCGATCGCCTGGTGACGCGCGTCGGTGTCGAGCCGCGGAGAGAGGCGGCGTGCATATTCCTGGGCAATCTCGCCGGCCGCTTCGTCGCCTGAGATCCGGGAGATCAGGATCCATGCATAGGCCTCGATCAGATCCTGTTCGACCCCGATGCCGTTGGCATAGGCATTGGCAAGATTGATCTGGCCGAAGGGATCGCCGCCAAGCGCGGAAGCCTGATACCAGATGGCGGCCGACAGCGGATTGATCTCCGTGCCGCGACCGTATTGCAGCATGATAGCAAGGTTGTTCTGGGCCACGGCCAGGCCTTTTTCTGCGGCACGACGGTACCAGTAGACGGCTGCGGCAAGATCCTTGGCCACACCCTCGCCTTGTTCATACATCAGGGCCAGGTTGTTTTCGGCTTCGGCATAGCCGGCTTCGGCGGCGGCCTGATACCAGCGGAAGCCCTGTTCGGGGTCGCTGCCGCCTTCACCGGCAATGAACAGGCGTGCCAGACCGTACTGGGCCTCCGGCAGCCCCTGAAGCGCGGCGCGGTGATACCAGAGCGAGGCAAGATCTGCGTTCGCCAGCACATGGGTGCCGTTCTCGTAAACCATGGCCAGATTGTTCTGGGCCGGTGCGTATCCGGCTTCGGCAGCCTTGGTCAGCAGGTCAAGGCCAAGATCGGCATCGACCTCCATGCCCAGACCTATAATGGCAAGGCCCGCCAGACGGTTCTGGGCTGCAGGCAAACCGCGTGCTGCGGCGGGGCGATACCAGCGGATTGCCTTTTCGTAGTCGACCTCTCCCAACAGCCCGGATTCATGCAGCAGGCCGATGTTGAACTGCAGGTCGACATCGCCGGTATAGGCTGCATCGAGCCAGGCAACCCGTGCCGCAGTCGTATCGCCGGCCGCAAGAGCGTCCCAGCCGGAACCGAAATCCGCACGCGCCGGGATGACGAGCAGCCATGCACTGGTCACAAGCGACAACAGCCGAAGGATCGGAGTGGAAATCATGGGGCACCATAAGCCGGGAGATCGGCCCTTGCCCAGAGCGGCGTCTTGCCCGCCCGGCAACATCGTGGTGATTTGTCGTCATGACAAACGGGTCACAAACATTAGCGGCTGACTGGGCGCGCGGATGCAGGGCACTTGCGCGCGCGGACCAGGTCATCGGAAACCTGATTGCGCGTTATCCCGGCGAGCGCCTCGAACCCCATGGCGATGTATTCCACACGCTGGTGCGTGCCGTGGTGGGTCAGCAGATTTCCGTCATGGCGGCTGAACAGATCTGGTCGCGTGTTCTGACCCTGCTTGGACCGGTGACGCCGGGATGTATCGCCAAAGCAGACCTTGAAGCGTTGCGCAATTGTGGCCTGACGGTTCGCAAGACGGCCTATCTTGCCGGCCTCGCGAACCATGTTGCCGCCCATCCCGATTCCTGGGGCTGCGTTCCGGACCTGGATGATGTCGCGCTGGAGCGAGCGCTCACCGACCTGCGCGGCGTGGGCCCGTGGACGGCGCAGATGGCCATGATCTTTGCACTGGGTCGCCTTGACGTGCTGCCGTCAGCCGATATCGGACTGCAGCGCGTGGCAGCAGAGCGCTACGGTATCGCACGCTCTGCGGCCTCGCTAACGCAGTTGGCCGAGGGTTGGCGACCCTGGCGGACCATCGCAATCTGGTATCTCTGGCGCGACCTTGATCCCGTGCCGGTGGCCTATTGAAGGCGTGGATCTTGTGCCACTCAGTTGTGGTCGCGAATGAAAAACGCCAGCAGGACCATGCCGAACAAGCCGGCTGCGATGGCACCCAGCACCGGATCGATGTTGGAAATGTCATAGGCAAGACGGTTGACGAACCGCACGGCACCATTGTCGATGCCGTCACGGCCGCCCATGAGTTTTGCCAGGGCAACGCCGCCCCAGGTGGCCAGGGCAATGACCGTCGTCGCCGTCAGAAACGACACGATCTTGGACGGCTTGGAAGCCTGCTGCTTGCGGCTGGAAAAGTTCGGACGACGGTTACGTTGCGAGGATGCGAACATCTCATGTCTCCCTTCGGTAGCTCCGCTGCCGCCCGATATCGGGGGCCGGTGGCTTTGCGTCCCGGCGTTGCCGCCGGTTTGCCGTTGTCGGGGAAGTCCATGCCTCCGTCTGGGAGACATCGCGCTCGGGGAAGACCCACGTGATGGCACTATCGTTAGGGAGTACCTGTGGAGCCGTTTGTGACGGTCCGCACATTTCGGTCAGGTTCGGTTCGGCTTGACGCAGGCCCCCGCCAGCGCCAATGATCCCGCCGCGCGGGCACAGACTTGAGGGCAGGGGACCGGCATCATGACCTTCCAGACCAATCCACGGGTAAATGCCGTCAAGGCGCCACCGATTCCTGAAGCCTGGAGCTGGATCGAGGGCATGTCCTTCCCGGCAGACAGGCCGTTGCTGGATGTCTGCCAGGCGGTGCCCAGTTCGCCTCCACCCGAAGCCTTGCGTGACCATGTTGCTGCGCGCGCCGCAGACCCCGAGACGGCACGTTATACCGATATCTTCGGACTTCCCGCTCTGCGCCAGGGCCTCGCTGAGGATATCAGGAGCCTTTTTGGCGGTGATGTCACGGACCAGGACGCCATGATCATGGCCGGGTGCAACCAGGCGTTCTTCAACACCATGGTTTCCCTGGCAGGCGACGGTGACCATATCCTTCTGCCCGCACCCTGGTACTTCAACCACGAGATGACCGCAGACATGCTGGGTATCGGGGTCGTGCCGCTGCCCTTTCACGCAGATCGCGGCGGAGTGCCAGACCCGGAAGACGCACGCGCTCTGGTGAACGCAAACACGCGCGCCATTGTTCTGGTCTCGCCCAACAATCCCACCGGCGCGGTCTATCCGCCCGATGTCCTGGATGCCTTTTTCGAAGTCGCCAAAGAGGCCGGCTGCGCGCTGGTGATTGACGAGACCTATCGCGATTTTCTGCCTGCGGGCACACAGCCCCACGACCTCTTCCGTCGCAGCGACTGGCGCGACACTCTTGTTCATCTCTACAGCTTTTCGAAGGTCTATTGCCTGACCGGCTATCGGGTGGGCGCGGTGGTCGCTGGTGGCAGGTTTGCCGCTGCGATCGAAAAGGTGACCGATTGCGTGCAGATCTGCGCGCCGCATCTGGGCCAGGAAGCCGCGATCTACGGCCTGGGCAACCTGAAGG